>CADBOM010000222.1 GCA_902796325.1 uncultured Coriobacteriaceae bacterium | reverse complement strand
GGATGCCTGCGGCACGGACTTCCTCATCGACTTCAGGATGAGCGTGGCCGAACTTGGCAATGGGTACGGCACAGACGTTGGAATCCAGATTGCGAAGGCAATCGATGGGCATGTGGACCTCATACACGCTTCGTGCGGCAACCATGAGGGTGGAGAGGCCTTCGTGATCATGCACCCCTCCATGTTCTTGGAGGACGGCTGCAACAGGCATTATGCCGAGCTCATCAAGCCCCATGTTAAGACCCCGGTTGTCACCGTGGGGGCATTCAGCGATCCAGAGCTCATGGAGAAGGTGCTGGCCGAGGGCAAGGCCGATGCCATTGCCATAGCCCGCGGCATCATCGCCGACCCGCAGCTTCCCAACAAGGCGCGTGCCGGCAAGGCATCGGAGATAAACCAATGCCTGCGCTGCTACGAGTGCTACTCCACGCTCATAAGGACCAGCCATTACTACTGCGCTATCAACCCATCGGTTGGTCATGAGCAGGACTTCATGCACGCAACCCCGATCTCGCGCAGGGAGCGCGTGCTGGTAGCTGGCGGTGGCATCGCCGGCATGGAAGCAGCCCTCACAGCTGCAGACCGCGGGCACGATGTTGTGCTTCTGGAGAAGGGCAGGAGCCTGGGCGGAGTCCTTCTATGTGAGGACAAGGTGCCGTTCAAATCAAAGCAGACCAGGTACATAGCGCAGCAGGCTAGGCGCGTTATGGAACACCCGAGCATCACCGTGCACCTGGAGACCCCGGTTAGCCAGCATGCCGTAGACGAAGCTTCCCCAGATGCAATAATCGCCGCCATTGGTTCCGTGGCAAAGAAACCCACGGCGCTCGAAGGCGCCTGCGAGTCCAAGATCGTGGCGGACGCAGAGGATGTCTACCGTAACATCGAAATAGCCGGCAACAAGGTAGTCGTGGTTGGCGGAGGTCTCACCGCATGCGAGATTGCAATCTACCTGGCGCAGAACGGCCGCGATGTGAAGGTGCTGGTGCGAAAACCTGCTCCCAGAATCTTCGACGAGAACATGGTGCATGGCGAGGCCATAATGGCCCAGTTCTCCCACCTTGGCATAGAGATGCTCACCAGCACCCCCGCCAAAAAGGTTACCGAGGCCGGCGTTCTGGCCACTCTTAAGGATGGATCCGAGCAGCTGTTCGAGGCCGATACAGTGATCTGCCCGTTCGGGCGCACGGTTGAGTACGATGTTCTGGACTCCATACGCAACCTCACTCCAGAGTTCTACATAGTGGGCGACGCCGTGGTTCCCAAGAACATCAGGCAGGCAGTCACGCAGGGGTACTATGCAGCCATGGACCTTGGACGCGATTTTAGATAGAGGCGAACGGCAACGGGCACCATATACGAGATAATCTCCACACCAGCCGCATATGCGGTGCGCCAGTACTACAACTCTCACCCGCCCAAGAGGTCGCACCCTCCGGTGAAGATTCCATTTGGCCCGCATAAGCTGCAGCATTGCGTGCTGTGGGAGCCCGACGAGGTGAAGCATCAGACCGTGGTGTTCTACTTCCACGGTGGCGCCTACCTCTTGGGTGACCCGGAGTCGATGATAGACGCCGCCAACGTGTACAACTCGCAAGGGTACCGTTTTTGCTCCGTTGGATTCAGATGGGTGCCATTCCATAGGTTTCCAGCGCAGCTAGACGATGCCATGAATGGGATAAAGGCCGCAGTTAGCTGGATGGACCAGAACGGCATCGCAACTGACAAGATTGCCATTGGAGGAGCCTCTGCCGGTGGTCATCTGGCAATGATGATCTGCTATGGGAGGGAGCTGCAGCGCAAATACGATTTTCCAGCCGAGAAAATCCGCGCCTGCATCTCCATCGCCGGAATCTCCAATGCGGATGACATGCTGGTTAAGCCCTTCCCATGCTATGCGCTTTGGAGAAGGTACGTGGACCTGCCCACGTTTGGAAGCAGAACCCGCGAGAGCATGCGGGAAGCAGCGGCACCCTACTCCCCCATCAAGCTGCTAGACGAGCTTTCGGCGCAAAGCCAACCAGATGAAGAAACATCGCTTCCTCCGTTCTTAGCAATACACGGTTACGCCGATAAGATGAGCCCATATGTGCACGAAGTAGAGTTCGTGGACAAGCTGAATGCCATCTCGCGCGGGAATGACGGCGCATATGGAACCGGAGGCAGCAACAGCGCTGGATACAGCAACAAAAGCAGCAACGGCAGCTTCATGCCGCCCAGCCGTCTGGCAACCCTCCGCACCATAGACAAATGGACTTGGCAGCACATGATACTCACCGTCACGCTGCACAAGCACAAGGTCGAGAGCTTTGCTCCGCTGCGCGAGCTGTTCGCGTGGCTAGGCAAGATCGACGAGGGCTAGAGCTGGGATTGCCCACCGTGCTCACCGATCTAAGTACCCGTCCTAGCGCTCGCCCTTTCCAAGTCCGCAAGCTCGCTCCCATGGCTCCCCCGCTGAAGCATATGCTACGTTCGACAACGCAAGCGAAAGCATGGCTTTATCCTCTGCTAGCATAATTCGTGCTCGTGTTAACGTGGGTATGCGTGCCCAGCCTCAACATCCTCCACAGCCCGACAAACAACCATTGGATCGAAGCCCAAAGTGAACAAGAAGCTCATAAAGATCATCGCCCTAACAGTGCTGGTTGGACTTGGCGCGGGATTCTCGGGCGTGATCCTCACGCTCTTGCAGCAATTGGTGCAGGCAATCGCATACGGTTACCTGCAAGATCCTACTACGAGCTTCTTCACAGAGGTAACCAGCTCCACCGCAGTCCACAGGTTCATCGTCCTGCTGACCTGCGGATTAATCGGCGGCGTTGGATGGGTTCTCATACACAAACACGGCAAACCCCTCATCACCATCAAGGAAACCGTATCCAAGGAGGGAGCCACGATGCCGCTTGCAACCACAGCGGCGCACGACATCCTGCAAACCGCAACCGTGGCCATGGGTTCCCCGCTTGGCAAGGAAGTTGCCCCTCGCGAGCTCAGCTGCGCGATAACCGGAGTCTGGCTAAAGCGAACCAGCTTCATGCGTGACGAGCACATGAGGAAGCTGTTTCTCTCATGCGCAGCAGGCGCAGGCCTCGCCGCAATCTACAACGCCCCGCTGGGAGGAACCCTGTTCGTCCTTGAAACGCTGTTATGTTCTTTCGGTGTGGCAGATGCGGCCGTGGCAGCGCTCGCATGCGCCATAGCCGTGGCAATAAGCCATATCGCACTTGGCGACTTCGTCATATTCCCCTTCGGGGCAGAAGCCTTCCCTTTCGACACCTGGTCTTTGATCTTCTTCCTGATCATGGGGGTAGTCCTTGCGTTCTCGGCCGTGCTTTTCGATAAGTCGAAATCCAAGCTCCCAAAGCTCAACCGAAGCTCCGCCAAGATGATTCCCGTCTCGATCGCATGCTTCGCCGGCATCGGTGCCATAGCGATGTTCTTCCCACTGGTTTTGGGAAACGGCCAGATTGGAAATGACGCAAGCCTCGCAGGAATGCTAACAGGCGGAGAGGGCCTGGGTTACTTCTTCGCAAAATGGGGAGCAGTGCTGCTCGCCTGCTTGGCAGGAGCCTATGGAGGAAACATCCAACCATCCATCATGATGGGTGGAATGCTAACACTTGCCTGCGCCGCATTGTGGAATATGGTTGGGCTGCCGCCGATTTCTCTTGCCACCGCAGCTTTCGTTGGCGGTGCCGTGTATCTTGGATTGCTTCAGAAGATGCCCATCACTGCTGCGATTTTCCTAGTCGAGCTCACTCGCTGTTCTATTGCGGCCCTGCTTCCGGTTTGCGCATGCCTTGGAGTTGCAGTTCTTTGCTACATGAGGCTCTCGAGTATTAGCCAGCTCGGCAATATCCTGAGATTCGGAAAGGCAAGGGACGGTCAAGCGCAGGACTAGCCGCAAAGATCCTAGCTTGTAAGCCGAGCGCAGGACTAGGATCCAAGGGCTAAGCCCGCGATGCGAGGTGACCTAAAAGCTTGCAATTACATCACCCAAGGCTGCAGGCACATAAAAAGGGCGCCGGGTTTTCATGCCCGGCGCCCTCATGCTCTTTAATATGGGTTCTTGCTACTAGAGGATATTTCTAAACGTTTGGGACAAGCCGTCTCCTTAAGCTGCTGCCTCTTCTGCCGCTGCAGCTGCTGCATGCTCTGCTGCACGCTTTTGCAGGAGAGCCCAGCGCTTTCTCCACATGAACAGGAAGACGATTCCGAGAACGACTGCGCAGATTGCGCAGATGGTCAGCGGGACGGAGATTGCATGCCAGGATCCGCCAGGTACCATAACCTGAGTATCCACGATGCGGCCGTTGATTGCGCTGATGATGGTTCCGAATGCGTTCATGCAGGTGGAGACCAGACCAAGAGCGGCGCCGAGAGCCTTTGGCGAATCGACGAGCTCGGGCACCAACGTGTATGTGACCATTGGCCATAGCTCCTGGGTAAGTCCATAGACAACCAGCAGCGGTACGAACCAACCGGCGCTCGGGATGTTGAACAGGAAGATGCTGTTGAATGCGATAGCGCAGGTAACTATGAGGATAAGGATCCACCAGTAATCGCGCTTGATCTTGGTGAGCAGGAATCCGATGCACAGCGAAACTGCGATCATCGAGAACGTAACTGCCTGCGAGAACATATTTGCGGTTGCAGGAGCCACTGCGAATCCACCCATCGTCGGGTCGGACTCGATGTAGGTTGGCCAGTAGTTTGCGTATGAGCCGGAACCCCAGCTGTAGCAGAACCATATGGCGATGACTACCCAGACTGCTATGTTCTTGAATCCATCGCTGGACTTACCCTCGTCGAATCCAGCCTGCTGGCCGCCCTTGTCCTCAGTAGCGGCGTCGTAGCCTAGCCACGAGTTCTCGGGCTTTGGATTCCTAATTGTGAACAAGCAAATTATCGCGATGGCAATCGTGTAGATACCAAACGCAACCCTTACGATAACGAATCCGTACGGGCTCTGACCGAAGCAGTATGCAAGCTCCTCGGCGGTGAAGCCATCAGGAGAAGCAAGGCCGATCAGCGGGGAGCTGAACATAAGAACTGCGAAGAGCGACAGAGGAACGAAGAGTCCTGCGCAGCCCATCGGGAGCGGGCGCTTCTTGGGCGGGAACCAGCAGGAAATGAGCATCGTTCCACCTACGGACATTGCACCCCAACCAAGCATCGAGGGAGCACCGAGAAGAGTGAAGACGATGAAGCTTCCGTTGCGGCCCATGATGAGCAGGTAGCCGAGCGAAAGAATGGCTCCAAGGGCGCCAAGTCCAAGGCAGACCTTGCAGAGCCTAGCGGCTCCGATCTTGGCCATGATCAATCCGCCAGGGATTGCCGTGATGAGCGCCAGGAGTCCCATGACTCCCGTGATGGCTCCGTATGTTGTGTAGTCTGTCTGGAAATAGGTAATCATTAGCGTCAACGTGGTCATTGCACTGTACATACCAAGACCGAAGCCCACACTACCCAGAATCTGGGAAATGGTTACCAGCCAAGCTTTGCCAACACTAAAAGTTGGTGCTGTAGCTGTCATACGTACCCCTCCTTTGCGAAGTACCAAGACCCTTAGAGCGGTATGCCTTTCACGTAGGTTGAACTGATGGACGTTGTTTTGGTCGAAAGGTTTTCGAATGAAAACCATGACGTGCAGCAGAACAGCCCTGCTC
>CADBOM010000221.1 GCA_902796325.1 uncultured Coriobacteriaceae bacterium | reverse complement strand
TCCCTGATAAGCGCCCTCGTTTCCTCGTTCGCAGCAAAATCATCCAGAGGAGGAAGATGCTTTATCGACTTAAGGCCGAACTTCTCGAGGAAACTCCTGGTTGTTGCATAGAGAATGGGCTGGCCCACGCTATTCTCCCTGCCTGCTTCTCTGATGAGGCCTTTCTCAACGAGCGATGAGATAACCCCGTCGGAATTCACGCCCCTGATCGAAGAGACCACGGCTCTTGTGGTTGGCTGGTTATACGCAATCACTGCCAGCGTTTCCAAGGCTGCCTGAGAGAGTTTCTGGGTATCCCATGAAAGCACGTACCTCTCTATCACGTCATGGTAAGCGGGATGGGTGAACAGCCTCCATCCACCTGCGACCTCTCTAAGCTGTACGCCGCGCTCCTGCTCCTCGTACTCGGTGGCAAGGTCCTGCAAAATCTCGTCTGTCTCGACGAGCGAGATGTCCAGCATGTCTGAGAGCTTGGCAGAGGTCACAGGGTCGTCGCTAACGAAAAGCATGGCCTCGATTGCGCCCCTATGCTTTATCCGAACCTCGTCATAGGGGTCGTTGCCTTGTGGCTCGATGTCACGGAGCTCGCCGCTAAAAGACTCGCTGTCGTATTGCTCGCTGTTGCCCTGGTCTTCGCCGTTATCGTCATCGAACGCGTCGTTTTCCCCGTCGAATTCCGCAGGAGAAACCCCGAGCTTCATGTTGTCTACCGGCTCGTTATCTATCTCATCCATTGTTTTGGAACCTCCGTAGGCTATTCGGCGCCTTCATTGATTTGTGTCTGGATGTATTGACCCTCTTGCGTGCTTTGTCCTTGGTCATATTACTTGCCCACACTGTCGGAATCGTTTGTCTCTGAGATTTCGCCACTCGCAGCGTTATCCCCTGTGTTCTCAGCGTCTGCCCCCAACCCGCCGGAGCCAGAATCGGTTGCTGCAAGCTCGGCCCAACGCGAGGGGTCGACGTAGGAGATGCTAATCGGGTCGTCCGGGGTTTCTTGTTCAAGCCCCACCATGCCCCGCTTGTACATCTCGAGAATCGCCAGGAACGAAACCACTACGTGGGCCTTATCCTCTGCCGTTTCTATGACGTCGTCGAACGTCATCCTGCGTTTTCTGGATAGCTGATATCCAATCTTCTCAACATAGGGCTCCACTGCTATGGGCTTTGCGGCGATGTGCTTTGCATCCAGCAGGAAGGACTCGCGTTTAGCCATAAGCGAAGCGCAAACGGTGCCAAGACCGTCAAGCGACACACCCTCCAGATAGTCCGGGAACAGGTTCAGAAACTCCTGATCGGGGCCGAAAGTGCGCGGGTACATCATGGACTCATTTTGGAGCCTCGATCCAAGCATCGCTGCCACGCGCTTGTATTGATAGTAGACGATGATTCTCGTCACCAGAAGATCGGTGGCCTCTTCGAGGGTCATATCTCCAAGCTCGCCATCTTCCACATTGTCTTCCGAGCTCTTCTTGTCAACGGGAAGAAGAGATTTGGCCTTCATGGCAAGGAGGGTCGAGGCAACTACCAAGAATTCGCTAGCCACATCCATGTCGAGGTCCTGCATGGCCTGGACATGCTCCATGTACTGATCGGCCACCTCGGAGATGGAGATCGATCCGATTTTCACCTTCTGCTGCGTTACGAGGGCAAGCAGTAGCTCGAACGGACCTTCGAAGGACTCTGTTTTCACATGGTAGGACAATGGGATTCTCCGTAATGCCAATTCTTGGAATTAGAGGACACGTCAATCTAGATATGATATCGCAAACATCGGTGTCGTTTTGGTTTGGCCGCCTCTTGAACCTTTGAGCGCCATATGTTGGATTTGCAATTAGAGCGTGAGCTGCATTTTGCTTGCGAAAGCGTAAGCCTAAGCGCAATGCCATGGGAACAATGCTCATAGAAGCAATTCTCTAGAAGAAACGTCCTATAGGCAATACCAGAACAGAAGCTTGGAGAGATTCCCCGCCGTGGCATCGAAGTAGACTCCAAAAGGATTCACCGGAACCACCATGGGCAAAACTATGAGCAAGATCATGAGAACCGGCAGGGCATACTGCTGGATCGAATAGTACTTGGAGAGAGCTCTGTCGGACAGGAAAACTGCTATCACCGATGCGCCATCGAGCGGCGGGATTGGTATTAGGTTGAAGAACATCAAATAGAGGTTCACCAAGGCGAAGTAGTAGCAGATATTCACTCCCCAATAGGCAACCTCGTAGTTGTTGCCAAGCATCGAGTAGAAGATGAACCCGCAAATTCCACCAATCAATGCCAGTAGAAAGTTAGCAAACGGACCCGCCAACCCCGTTAGCAGCTCGCCAACCCTTATGTTCTTGAAGTTCCTCGGGTCGTATGGAACCGGCTTCGCATATCCAAATGCCGGAAGCCCTGTTACGGCCATTAGAAGCGGCAAGATTATTGTTCCAAACGGGTCTATGTGTTTAATGGGATTGAGCGTGAGCCTGCCAGCTCTCTTAGCGGTGTTATCGCCAAGTTTGTAGGCAACGAAACCGTGAGCGCACTCGTGCAGGATAATCGCCGGTATGAAGCAAAGAATGCCTATGAGTGTCCAGATCGAGAGATTTTCCAAACTCAGTTCCTAACCGATGGTGCTCGTTTCCTAACCGATGACGCTCGCGAAGAAAAGCTAATGCTCTGCGTTCTCGAACTCCGCTAGCTTGAATTCGATCCGCTCGTTAACTTCCATCCACTCGTTTTCCAAGTCCGATATCTTCTGCTTTATCTCGCCATATTCGAAGGCGACTTCCTTGGACTTTTGCTCGTCTTCGTACAAGCTTGTGTCGGACATCATGGAAACAAGCTCCTGCTGCCTGGCATTTAGCTTCTCAAGCTCGGCGTCGATCTTCTCAACCCGCTTCGTGTCCTCACGAACAAGGGCGTTCTTCTTGTTGCGAAGCTCGGCCTCCGCCCTCTTCTGCTCCTTGCTCTTGTAACCGCCAGAAGCCTTTCTGGCGGCATCGGAACTTGCGGTGTGCGTTCTCCTCGGCACCCTCTCGTTTCCAGACTGGTTTCCGTTGCCGCTCGACTCAGAGCCGTTGTCAGCAGTGTTCTGGCTGTCAGATCCATCGCTTTTGGCTTCCAGGGACTTCGCCCCCTTGATTTCCCTGGCAGCAGCAGCCTCTTCTTCCGTGGGATCGGTCTTGGACAGGTAGTAATCGTAATCGCCGTCATAGATGGTTGGGACTCCATCCACAACCTCGATTATCTTGTTTGCAACCGATCGTATTAGGTGCCTGTCGTGGCTGATAAGCACCAGCGTACCATCGTAGTGCGCGAGCGCCTGCGACAGCACTTCAACGCTTGAGATATCCAGATGGTTGGTGGGCTCGTCCAGGCACACCAACGACGTTGGCCTCACCAGCATTTTTGCCAGCGCCAGTCTTGCCTTCTCTCCACCGGATAGAACCGAAACCCTTTTCTCAACATCGTTTCCAGAGAAAAGGAACGCGCCCAGAAGAGACCTGACCTCAGATATCGTCCAACCCGGAGCGGCATTATCCAACTCTTGGAAAACAGTGTTCTTGGGGTCGAGATCTTCCAGCTGATGCTGCGCAAAATACGAGATTTTAACGTTGGTTCCAACTTTAAGCTCTCCTGAATCGGGCTTCTCAACTCCCGCAATCATCTTCAAAAGCGTGGACTTACCAGCTCCATTAGGGCCTACGAGGGCGATTTTCTCTCCCCTGAATATGTTGAGGTCCAAGCTCTTGTAAACAACGTTGTCGCCGTATGCTTTGCGAACGCCCTTGAACGACATTACCCTGTCGCCGCTTCTGGGCGGCTGGGGAAAGTTGAAGTGGATTTTCTTTGCGTGGGTGGGAACCACGATACGCTCGATTTTCTCGAGCTTCTTAACGCGGTCTTGCACCTGCTTGGCTTTGGTGGCCTTGTATCTGAACTTCTCGATAAAAGCCTCCATGCGGGCGATTTCCTCTTGCTGGGCCTCCGCCTCCGCCTCAAGACGCTGGATGCGCTCCTCGCGTTGCCTCTCGTAATCGGAATAGTTTCCGGTATAGGTGGCAAAGGTGTGGTTGTCCAGCTCCAAGATGTGGTCGACCATGCCGTCCATGAAGTCGCGGTCGTGGCTAACGATCACCACTGCCCCGCCATAGGAACGCAGGTAAGATTCCAGCCACCTAACGGATTCAAGATCGAGGTGGTTGGTGGGCTCGTCGAGAAGCAGGAGGTCTACCTGCTTCATCAGCAGCTTTGCAAGAGCGATGCGCATCTGCCATCCGCCGGAGAACTCGTCGCAATGTTTTTGGAACTCGATCTCCTTAAAGCCCAGTCCGAACAATATGCTCTTGGCCATTGGCTCTATGGTGTAGCCGTCGGCACGCTCGAACGCCTCGCTGGTTCGCGAGTAATCCTCGAACAGCTTGGCTTGCTCCTCTTCGTCCGTGCAATTTGAAATCTGCTCTTCAAGCCTCGTCATCTTAGCTTGCAGGTCGAGAATATCCTGAACGCCGGTTAGAACCTCGTCTATTACAGGAACTCCCTTTCCAAGTTCGATGGACTCCTGCTCCATGTAGCCAACGGAAGATCCCTTGGAGAGAATGACCTGGCCGGTATCCGAATCGTCCATGCCGGCGATGATGCGGAGCATAGTGGTTTTCCCCGCGCCGTTTGGCCCAACGAGCGCATACCTGTCCGATTCGTTGACCATAAACGAAACCCCGGAGAAAAGTTCGTTCGACCCAAATGATTTGCTGATGTCCTGAACTTGAAGAATCAAATTAAAAAGCCTCTATCTATTCCAGTCTTGCGTTGGCGATTGTCTGGCATTGCCGATTGGATGCCGCTGGTTTTTGAAACGAGCTGCAGAATGCCCATTTCTCATCAAAGGCCGCCTACGTTTTCCGGCGTCGGCGGCCCGAATGGTATTTTGCATCTATGTTTGGCTGCTCAGCTGGCTGTTTGGTATTCAGCCGTAGTTTTAATAGCTAGTTTGCTCCAGCGTCACTGCCGTTCCGGAGGCTATGACCATGAGCATCTGCCCGCCCAGTGTTTCGTAGTCAACCTTAACTCCAACAACCGCATGAGCTCCCATGTTCTGGGCCCGCATCTCAAGCTCGCTCAAGGCCTCGTTTCGTGCTTGCACAAGCTCGTTCTCGTAGCCCTTGCTCCTGCCTCCAACGATGTTTCTAACACCCGCTCCGATGTCCTTGAACATGTTGACGCCGGCTATGACCTCGCCAAACACGATCCCGTAATATCCCATGATCTTGTAGCCATCTACGCTAGGGGTTGTGGTGATTATCATCTTTTCCTCGCTTCAATTCGTGTGACGAATGGGACCGAATCAAAAAAACACTGACAGAAGTTGAGTATAAGGCATGGCTGCAGCAGGCCGCACAAGCAGTTAGCGAGCTGGCATTAAAAGAGGTCGCCAGCGAATGCCAGCGACCTCATGAATTCAAATGGTGGGCGATGCTGGTTTCGAACCAGCGACCTCCGCCGTGTGAAGGCGGCGCTCTCCCCCTGAGCCAATCGCCCATTTGGCAACTCGAACGTTGCGAGTAACTATATTACAGCGTTTGCACGCTTACCGCAAATAAGAAAAAGGTATTCGGAAAACCGCAGCTAGATTAGTGTTTTTCCTGTGCTTCGAAGGCTTTTAGCTTCATATCTCCCTTTCTGAACCACGCCCAGAACACCAGAGAAAGAGCACAGGTGACGATGGCACAGATTGCAATTCCATAAATGAAGTTGCTGAATAGCGGAACCACGGCCATGCCGACAGCTCCGGGCACAACATTCGCGAAGTTCACGATTCCCGAGACCGACCCGGCATCTTCTTCGTTTTGCTCGAGCAAAACCGCAGTCATAGCCGGTCTGATGGCTCCGGAAAGAGCCATTGGAATGAACGCTATTACGAATAGAACGGGATTGATGTAACCAAATGCAAAAAGCAGCAGTCCCGAGATTATCGGCATCAATATCATCGCGAATATTGCCTTGCGTCTCTTTACGCGCCTGGTTGCAATCGTGTACAACGCTGGCCCGCACATGCCTATAACGGCAACGACCGCATTGAAGATTCCATATATCACTGCGCTTTGTCCAAAATAATTCATGACGATGAACGAGCCAGTGGATAGAAATCCTCCGAATGCCGTGTTAGGCAGAAGGGTTGCAATGAGGAACACCGTGAAGGATTTGTCTTTTAGAACCGTGCCCATATGCTTGTAGGAGGCAAATGCGTTTTCGGTAATCCTGGCCTCCTTTGGCAGGGTTTCGTTGAAGAACAAGGCCAGCACAAAGCACGCTGCACCGAACACCGTGAGCACCACGAAAACCATCTGCCAAGTTGAAAAGGTGATGATGCATGCTCCGATCAGCGGCGCGGCGATAGGGCCTATAACCTGGACGGTTGACATGAACATGAGGAACTTCTCTCGAGGTTTCGAGGAAAAGACGTCTTTCAGGAGCGCTGTTCCTACAGCCGCTGCTCCTCCCCCTCCTAGAGCCTGAACAACTCTCAGGACAATCAACATTCCAAGGTTCACGGAGATTGCACAGAGCACGCTGCCGATCACGTACATCCCAAGGCAGGAAAGCATCATTGGCTTTCTACCGTATTTATCGCTAAGCGTTCCGAACACCAGCATTCCCACTGCATAGAAAACGAAGAATATCGTGAGCGTGAGGGTTGTCTGGGTTTCGGATTCTCCGAACTCATTTGCAATCGTTGGCAAAGACGGCGAAAACGCATCAATGGATATGGCTGAAATCGTGCTGATGAGAATTAGAAGTACAGAAAGCCCCACAAATCCCAATCTCTGGTGAACAAGCAGACTATCATCAAGTTTTCCCATGCGTTTTCCTCTCTAACCGCAATTGTCTTTGTGCCGTATGCGCCTATACCATTTGTTAGTGTTCTATTAGAATTAAACGCGTTTAAAAGTCCATGAAAGTTCTTGTGTTTCGAAAGGAATGGTGGATAGAACATGGCATCTATGCTCACCCAGATTTCCCCGGTGCTTTTCGGCAGAGGGGCTGTAAACGAGCTTGGCAACAAGATAAAGGAGCTTGGCGGCACAAAAGTCCTGCTCATGTACGACAACGGCATCAAGGAATGCGGAACCGGCAAGAGGGTCGAAGACATCATCAAATCAGCGGGTCTCGAAGTTGAGGTTGTCGACAACGTTATAACCGAGCCGCCAGATTATCAGATCGACGAGATTTACGCTGCCAACAAGGACAAGGGCATCGATTTCATAGTGGGTCTTGGAGGAGGCAGCTGCCTCGACGCCGCCAAGGGCGTTGCATTCATGTTCACCAACAAGGTGGACAACATCAACCCATACCTGGTGCCGTCTCCAATGAAGGCTTCGTTCCCGCTCATCATGGTTCCAACCACGTCTGGAACCGGAAGCGAGGCTTCTCTGGTTGCCGTCATCGCGGACACCAAGAAGAACATCAAGGGCGGAGTCCTAAACGATATGACCCTGTCTATCGTGGACCCGGAGCTCGCGGCCACAATGGACCCATACCTCACCGCCATCACGGGAATGGACGCATTCTCGCATTGCGCGGAGGCCATCACAGCCAACATGCACAACCCAAAGTCCGACGCGCTTGGAGCATACGGCCTCAAGAACATCGTGAAATGGCTCCCCGTTGCCGTTGAAGATGGTTCCAATATGGACGCCAGGGAAGCTCTATCCATTGCAGCCACTTTCGGTGGAATGGCCTTCAGCGATTCCTTCGTGAACTTCGGGCACGCCATTGCCGAGACCATTGGTGCAAAGTGCCATGCATCAGATGGGCATATCCCTCACGGACTTTGCTGTGCGCTGGCAATTCCGGCGGTTATGGAGTATGTGGGCGACCTTT
>CADBOM010000220.1 GCA_902796325.1 uncultured Coriobacteriaceae bacterium | reverse complement strand
CTGATTGCTAGTATTGACAACAGTAAGGTTAACCTTTTGGTTGTCGAACGGACAATAGGCAAGTTCTTTAGAACGAGAGTCTGGCAAGGAGGCCATCTTGGCTAACGCGGCAAAGAAAAAACCAAAGAAGGAAAAGCATATAACTCCCATGCCGGTAGATAAGCCGGTTGGCTGGATTGGAATAATTGGATTCATAATCTCGGTGCTGTCCCTCGTAGTGCCCGGAATGGGTGCGATAGTCTGCGCTTCCGCAGCCATTGGAGTTTCCGCGGTGGGAATCTACCAGAACAGGCATAAGCAGAGAAAGCTCCGTGGATTTGCAATCGCAGGACTCGTCATCGGCATAATTGCCCTGATAATACTTTTGGTCTACATCTTCATCTATCAGGCTGCTACAGCGTAGGGTCGAAAAGACTGAGATTACAAGAAAACCGGACACCCTCTCGCTTGAGGATGCCCGGTTTTCGTTTTAATAAAACGTGCAAACGGTTATGTGCTGCAGTGTTTGACGACTAGCGATCTGCGGCTAGTGCTTTGCGGCTAACATTGTGGTTGTGCGTTTTTCGTGCCGCGAGAAACTCTACATGACGGTCTGGATTCCGATGTCCATAGCTGCCTGATAGGCATTCCAGTTTGCTTCGCGGATGCTCTTCGAAACCAGAGCGTCGCCCACCAGGTAGAACTCGGGAGCGCAGAGCCTGAGCGAAAGGGCTTCCTTTTGCCTCGGCCTCATTCCCATTGCGGTAACGATCTTGCTGGCCTCGTAGAATCCCTCGTTGCCGTCGGCGTCCTCGGTTCTAACGCCGTTCTCCAGAACTTCGGTTGCCTTGGTGGAGGTGTGAATTTCGGTTCCGTACTTTGGATACTGCAGGTTCAGTGCATTCTGCTGCAGGATGTTTCCGCCTGCGTTGAGCTGCGGCAGCATCTCGATGATCGTGCACTTAACTCCGCGCATGCCGAGGTACACGCTAAGCTCTTGGCCTACGAGTCCGCCACCGAGGATGACCACGCTGTCTCCGGCCTCCTCCGGGTGGACGTAGAGCTCCTGGGCGGAGATGACGTTGGGGCCACCGATGCCTGGCAGGGGCACCACGAACTCGTTGGCTCCGATTGCAGCGATGACGGCATCGGCTTCATAGGATTCGCAGACTTCGGGTGTTGCTGCGGTGTCGGTGTGAATCTCGACTCCAGCTTCCTTCACGAAGCGAGCCTGCTGCTGCAGGTACTGGTGCAGGTGATACTTGAACGGAACGTCCTTCTCGCACTTTAGAACTCCGCCAAGCTCCGGCTCCTTTTCGAGGAGGATTACCTCGTGGCCGCGCTTTGCAGCGGTGATAGCCGCGGTCATTCCAGCGATTCCGCCTCCGGCAACAAGAACGCGCTTCTTGTCGGCAGGGACGCGCGGGAACTTCTGCTCCATCGACCAGCCAATCTGCGGATTGATTGCGCAGGAGTACTCCTCGCCCTGGAGAACATGGCTGAAGCAGGAGGAGCAGCGCAGGCACTGCCTGATATCCTTGTCGTTTCCTGCTTGCGCCTTGTTGGGAAGGTCTGGATCTGCGGAAAGCCCGCGGGCAATCTCCACTACGTCGGCCTTTCCGGATGCAATGATGTCCTCCATCATCTGGGCATCGGAAAGAGATCCAACGCATGCAACCGGGGTCTCCACATGCTTCTTGATTTCGGCTGCATACTTCACGTTTACGCCGTCCTCGAGGAACATATTGGGGTGAGTGATCGTGAACACCTCGTCGCGCTCATGACATCCGGCGGAGACGTGGATAAGGTCCAGGTGTCCGTCGAGAGCCTTTGCAATCTCAACTCCGTAATCCAGATCGTAACCGCCATCATAGATTTCGGAACCGGAGATGCGCATCTCGATAACCAGGCCCGGGCACTTCTTGCGAATTGCCTCGAGCACTGCAAGCGGGAACCTCATCCTGTTCTCGAACGATCCGCCCCACTCGTCGGTGCGGTTATTGGTTGGGTGCATGAACTGGGTGAGCAGCCATCCATGTCCTCCGTGCAGGGTTACCATTCCAAATCCGGTGTGCTGGCAAAGCCATGCAGCGTTGGCGAATTTCTCGATGGTTTCCTGGATTATGTCTGGCGGCATTTCCTCTGCGATGATGTCGCCCTCGTGATGGAAGTTCTTGGTGTCGGTAGCTATCGCCCCGTAGATCTTGTGGCCCATGTCATAGGAGACGCGCGAAGAAGAACCGCAATGGTTGAGCTCGATGGATGCCACTGCACCGTGGCGGCTAACTCCCTTTGCCATCCTGTTGAGGTGCACGCAGTTTCCGAAGTCGTCCAGGTGAATGTGCGGGCCGTTGCCCATTCCGTGTTCGCTATCGACCGTTGCATCGCCATAGCATACGGCTGCCGCTCCGCCCATGGCCTTGCGCTCGTAGAACATCATGTTCTCGGTTGTGGGCTGGTTTCCGTAGGTGGAAAGCGATGTTCCCTGCGGGGACGCGAAGATTCTGTTCTTGAAGTAGGTTCTGTTCAAGATGATGGGTTCGAACAGATGTGGGAACTTCGGTTCGTACATAAGCTTCTCCTTCTTGTGTCCTGAGCTGGTCAAACCATGCAAGCTGTCCATCCGAGAGTGAAAGTCATTTGCGGCTCGAAATTTGCGGCTCGAACTGACCGTGCATAGTTTGAACGCATATAAATTCAGGATAAATGATTGCCCCCGTTTGTAAAGCTTGTTTAGTGCGATTTTGTTCGGGCATATCGAGTAGGCCATAAACCAATATGAGTTTTGAATTTAGCGGGAGGTTAGGGCCAAGTAACGAGTTGATATGAAGCTCAATGGAATGAGGTTCGGCTGTATTGGGTTCCGTGTCGTGTGCGAGCGACGAGCATGAAGAGTGGAGATACAAGCGAACGATTTATTGTCTTGTGCTGCGGATTTTTACCTATCGTTCCGCCAAACATTATTTACAATCGGGAATAGTTAATTACGATGCTTTGAAATCGTCCATGTGAGCGTTAACTCGCGTACATGGATGAAACGAGCACGCCGATTCTATGCAAGAGATCGATAAATGAGCAGCATGGTGAAAGGAGAGTCCATCATGACTCAGAGCTTGCCGAAGAAGCTAGCATGTATTTTCGCGAGCTTTCTCATAGCGATAGCCATGGTCCCCGTATTTCCAGCTTCTGGATATGCGGAAGACACCGCCGGCACAGTATATGCCCAATCCCAAGGTTATGAACCATATATGGGATGGCAGAACGCGCCATGGGATCAGGGAACCGATCCATTTTATTCTGGAGGACAGGGAGGCACCACAAGAAAGGGTTGGCCCTCTCTTGAGCTGGTGGACCCGATCTCCTGTGGTGTCAATTCTTACTCCGGAGGTGGCTTCTCGGTTTCTCAGGGCGATGTAACCGTCGTTACCGATGAGAATGCCACGAATACGAGTACCGCGGGTACCTATGACGATCCTTACTATTACAAGAACATCATCCTGACTCCGTATGATGTAACGGCAGGGGATAGCATATCGTTTACGTTCTGCTATGTTGGTGCTGGCGGAGCAAGCACAAGCGCCATGTTTGCGGATAACACTCAGGGTGGCATTGCCATCACCACGTCAGATGATCCATCTGCATGGAGCGACGAGTCCAACATCGTTTGGAAGGCCGATGCAACCAATACCACCGTATCGAACACCAATGCAAACTGGTGCAAGAACATTACAGTTACTGTACCGACGTCCGATCTTCAGGCTGGCCAGACCTATTATCTCGTGGTTATGAATGGTCAGAGATGGAACCATGCGCATCTATTCGCAAATATCGTCTATCAGTTCAGCACCGATACCAGCACTGTTGCCACTTGGTCTGGCGATGTTGGCGGCATAGCGAAGGCTGGTTATGGACGCGAGCAGGGCAGCGGTTCCTTGAAATTGGCTCTCTCCAGCATCGATGCTAAAACAGGATACGTGGACCTAACGAAGCTCTCCGCCTCTTGCTACTACAACGTGGTTGCTAACGACGTCTCGCTTGGTGACGGAGGATCCACCACATTTACCGTGCATGCCGATGGAAACGGATCCAACTGGCAGACGCTCAGTACCTGGACCGGCACTTTCAACAGCCATATCAACGTGTATGCCGAGGATCCAACAGCAAGCGGTACATTCGACACCACGGGACTCACTTCTGTGGCTAGCTACGATTCCGGCAACGCAGACTCCAAGATGACTTTCTCGTTGGTCAATCCCGACAGGGATTACCCAACTTTGGATGGATTGAACATCAACATCACGGGTCTCGAGACGGGCAAGGACTACTACCTCACCTTCGACGGCACTATGGGCATGGGCATCCCCGTGGTCTTGAAGTTCCATACCGAGGGCGTGACCTCCGGTACATTCGATATCTCCAAAGCTCAAGATGGTTCGCTGCTCGCCACGCTCGACGACTCCGGAAACCTCACTGTTACCGGAACCGGAGAGATGAAGGACTATGCATCTGTCTCGGAAGTGCCATGGTACTCTGCGGCGTCAACTATAAAGAGCGTCAAGCTTTCCGACACCATGCTCTCCATTGGGGCAAACGGATTCGCGGGACTCACCAATGCAGACTTTACGAGCGTGACCATTCCTTCAACCGTCAGAACCATTGGAGAGGGAGCGTTTG
>CADBOM010000219.1 GCA_902796325.1 uncultured Coriobacteriaceae bacterium | reverse complement strand
TCATAAGCGGGAAATCGCCCATGAAGATGTCTTCCTGCTGCTTGATTTCTCCAGTGCGCTTATCAACGAGCCTGACCATCACGAACAACGGAGCCTGATAGGTAATATCCTTCTCCTTGCATTCCATGACGTTGTACTTGGGGTCTCCAAGCTCGTGTCCTAGGAATACGAGGGAAAGCTTCTTCTGGTTGTTCTCGATTGGAGATATATCCTGAAAAGCCTGTGCAAGGCCATCGGTTTTGAACCTGTCGAACGATTCGGTCTGAATCGCCATCAGGTTAGGAACATCCATTACTGCGGGAATTTTTGCGAAACTCTTACGTGTGCGGTGGTGTGTAGATTGGGTAGAAGTCTTTTCGCTCACCACGTAGGCCTCCTAAGGAAATAGAACATAAAAGCTGTCAACGCAAACTACTAGTATATGCAGCACCATTCATCCGGTCAAATATTGATTTCGATCGGATTTCATGAATGGAACTGCATTCCTAGCAGGTCTTATGTTGCAAGCCCAGACAAAATGTATATGGGAGACACATCGTGTGCTCCCATATAAAAAAGCTGGCCAGCCGCTGGAAGCAACCAGCGACCAGCCAGCGATTCCAAGCTATTTGATGCTGACAGCTGCTCCAGCTTCCTCGAGCTTTGCCTTGGCCTCCTCGGCCTTGTCCTTGTCGACACCCTCGAGAATCGGTGCAGGTGCGGCCTCGACTGCTGCCTTGGCCTCCTTGAGTCCGAGAGAGGTAAGCTCGCGGACAGCCTTGATGACCTGGATCTTTGCGTCGCCGAAGCCCTCGAGCACGACGTCGAAGGAGGTCTTCTCCTCCTCAGCAGGAGCTGCGCCTGCTGCAGGTGCTGCTGCCACAGCTACAGGTGCTGCTGCGGAAACTCCGAAAACATCCTCAAGCTCCTTGACGAGCTCGGAAAGCTCGAGTGCCGGCATCTCTTTCAGTGCCTCGATGATCTCATCCTTGGTTACTGCCATTTCTTTTCTCCTTAAATTTCGATGCATCGCCATCCTAGGCGGCATCATGCAACTTGTTTGCTAGATGATAACTGCGAATTTCTCGCATGTATCGAAAAACTATGCCACCTTGGTGTCCTTGATGGCGTTGACCGCCCTTGCGAATGCCTCCATTGGGCCATTGAGAACCCTGACGAGTCCAGTTGCTGGTCCCTGCATGGTGCGGAGCAGCATGGCGATGAGCTCCTCGCGCGAAGGCAGCTCTGCAATCTCGGTAACCTGCTCTGCAGTAACCGCACGGCCATCCATGATTCCGCCCTTGATCACAAGGCTCTTGTTGTCCTGGGCGAAAGTCTTGATCGCCTTGGCAGGAGCCACGGGATCATCACCGCAGAACACAAATGCGGAAGGACCTTCCAGAATATCGTCGATGGCCGGCATCTCGAGCTCGGAAAGCGCGATAGCGGTGAGGGTGTTCTTGTAAACCTTCACGCAACCGCCAGCCTCCCTGATCGACCTCCTCAGCTCCTCGGTCTTCTTAACCGGAAGTCCACGGAAATCGACAACCCAGATAGCAGACGCATTCTTGGCATCCTCTTTGATAGAGCGGATGGTCTCTTCCTTCTTGATGTTGGGCATTTATCCATACCTCCTCTCAACTTCTCGAATCCGCCTATGACGGCGGTGTGTCCAAGAAGCCGAATTCCATAAAAGAAAAACGGCCTCCACTGTCCAGCGGGGGCCGTTGAAATTCCATGAGGTATTTCAATAGCGACCACCTCGGCAGGCGGGCAAACCCCTTTAAGTCAAATGACACCGGCTGTCTTGGGCAGTTTTTACATGTGCTTTAAACAAAGCATGAATTATTAAATATGAAAGCGGGTTGCCCGTCAACACAGACAACCCGCAGCGGTACAAAATTTTTCCTAAAAGGCTTTACGGCCTGAAGATTTTATGCTAGCAGCCAAAACCTTGTAGACCAGCAACCTACTCGCCAGCAGAGGGGTTCATCGGAACACCAGGGCCCATCGTAGAGGTAAGGGTGATGGACTTGATGTACTTTCCCTTTGCAGAAGAGGGCTTGACCCTGTTGATCTCGGCTAGAAGAGCGAGATAGTTCTCAACCACAGCAGCAGTCTCGAAGCTCATCTTTCCAATGGGCACATGGATGATTCCAAACCTGTCGGCCCTGTACTCCACACGTCCTGCCTTGAGTTCCTTGACGATCTTGGCAACGTCCTGGGTAACGGTACCGAGCTTGGGGTTCGGCATAAGTCCGTGAGGTCCGAGAATCCTACCGAGACGACCAACCTTGGACATCATGTCAGGGGTAGCAACGGTTGCGTCGAAGTCAATCATTCCACCCTGGACATCCTTCACAAGGTCGTCGCTTCCGACGATATCTGCTCCGGCTTCCTCAGCCTCGCGAGCCTTGTCGCCCTCGGCAAAAACTGCGACCCTTACGCTCTTACCGGTTCCGTTAGGCAGGGAGATGGATCCCCTGACCTGCTGGTCTGCCTGACGGGTGTCGATACCCAGACGGAAATGAGCCTCGATGGTCTCGTCGAACTTAGCGAACTTCATGTCTTTGATGAGCTCGACAGCCTCGGTGGGAGCGTAAAGCTTGCCCTGCTCGATCTTAGCCGCGGAATTTCGGTAGTTCTTTGCACGCTTTGGCATGTTCTTCTCCTTCGTGGTTGTATTTGCGGGTCATGCCGACCCTTCCACTATCAAACGCGAGCTTGGTGCTCCGCGCTTAAAACCTACTGTACGTCGGAGGGCTTGGCCACGGTTACCTTGGCGCCCTTCTTTTTCTTACCGGTGTTGTAAACTCCGGTATCTGCGATACCCTCGATGCGAACACCCATGGACCTTGCGGTACCTGCGACGATCTTCATTGCGGCATCGATGTCATTGGCGTTAAGATCTGGCATCTTGATTTCGGCAATCTCGCGGAGCTGATCCTTGGTGAGCTCTCCAACCTTCTCGAGGTGGGGCCTGCCAGAAGCGTGCTCCAGGCCAAGAGCCTGCTTGATCAGGAATGCTGCCGGAGGAGTCTTGCAGACGAAGCTGAAGGTCTTGTCCTCGTAAACGGTGATCTCGACAGGAATAACAGTGCCGGCCTTATCCTTGGTCTCGGCATTGAAAGCCTGGCAGAACTGCATGATGTTGACACCCTGGGCACCAAGAGCCGGTCCTACTGGAGGAGCCGGAGTGGCGTTACCGCCGGGAATCTGAAGCTTAACGAATCCAGTTACGTTCTTTGCGGCCATTGCGCATACCTCTCTTTTTGCTCCCGCAACCCTCGAGCATAAGGGTTATTCGCGGGAAAACCAATTTTGCTGCCAAAACTCTGACATCGCATGCGAGAAGCTCCCAGCTCGGCAACTGCTGGGCACATCGAGTCAAAGGAAAATATCTGAAATAGCTTAAGGGTAAATGATTAATTTACCTTCTCGACCTGGTCGAAGCTTAGCTCTACCGGAGTTTCGCGGCCGAAGATCGAGACCATAACCCTAATCTTACCGGCCTCTGGAAGAACCTCGCTCACAACGCCATCGAAATCAGTAAGAGGGCCATTGATGACCTTCACAACCTGACCGACCTGAATATCGGTGCTGGTCTTCCTTGGAACCTGCTTTACGGCCTTGCCCATGATCTTCTGATACTCTTCACGAGTTAGCGGAATAGGCTTGCCTTCAGCACCAACGAAACCAGTTACACCTGGTGTGTTTCTAACAACTCCCCATGTATGATCGTCCATGTTCATCTTTATGAGAACGTATCCAGGGAAAACCTTCTTGTCGGAAGTTACCTTCTTGCCGCCCTCTTTGATTTCCGTAACCTCTTCAGTTGGTATCTGAATGTCGGAAATAACGTTCTGGAGTTCCATGGACTCAACTCGGTGGCTGAGATTGTCCTTTACCTTGTTCTCATAACCAGAATACGTGTGCAGGACATACCATCTCTTACCCAATGTCCTAGCCTCCAATACCAGACAATGCATACAACACAGGAGTGACTCCAGCGTCTACTGCATAGATAATTACACCGAAGAAGACGAGTGCGATCACAACGATGACGCTCATTCTCCAAACTTCGTTACGAGAAGGCCATGTGACCCTCTTCATCTCGACTCTAACGCTCTTGAACCAATCGACCATGCGCCAGAACCACTTAGGACCACGCCTCTCGGTGCGGGCCTTCTTCTTATTGTCCCTGGCTACAGCCTTATTGGCACGAGCTATACGCTTCTGCTGCTCTTTCTCTTCCCTAGCCTTCTGCTTGTCGCTGAGTTTAGGCTCAGCCGCAACTAGTTTCTCAACTTCAGGCTGGTTTAGGTCTGCCTTCTTATCGACAGACTCTTTGTTCTGAGCAGATCCAGAATTCTGGACATCAGAAATAGCCCCAACCGATGCTTCCTTCTTGGAAACATGATTGGGGTTATTTTGCTCGCGTTGCTTTTGCTTTTTTCTCTCAGCACGCGTTTTCTTTGCCATTTATCAATCCGTTCAAAATACTGATGTAACTGAAAACAACCAGATGGCAGGCCAGGAGGGACTCGAACCCCCAACAAACGGTTTTGGAGACCGCCGCTCTACCAATTGGAGCTACTGGCCTATTTACCTGGTTACCTCGTCTCCCTGTGGAGAGTGTGATGACCGCACCACTTGCAGTACTTCTTGAACTCGATACGATCCGGGTTGTTCTGCTTGTTCTTCTTGGTCGTGTAGTTACGACGCTTGCACTCAGTGCATGCGAGAGTGACCAAAGTACGCATTTATCCTCCTGAAAAAGTTCTAAGCGTTTTTCCAAGCGCTCGATAAATTACCATTTTACGTGATAGTTAGTCAATCTCTATTCCGCCACCGTGACGTAACGAACATTGATAGGACATAACGGCACCGAAATGGCGATTGCCAGTGCCTCACATAAGAGGGTCCGGTATCCTCTACCGGACCCTCGTTGTGACGCTATTTTAAGACCAGTACTACTCGATGATCTCGGTAACACGGCCCGATCCGACGGTGCGGCCACCCTCGCGGATAGCGAAGCGGAGGCCCTGCTCCATAGCGACCGGTGCGATGAGGTCTCCCTCAATCTCCACGTTGTCGCCAGGCATAACCATCTCGACGCCCTCGGGCAGGTTAACAACACCGGTAACATCGGTGGTGCGGAAGTAGAACTGAGGACGATAGCCGTTGAAGAACGGGGTGTGACGTCCGCCCTCGTCCTTGGTAAGGACGTAAACCTGACCCTTGAACTTGCTGTGAGGGGTGATGGTTCCTGGGTGGCAGAGAACCTGTCCACGGACGATATCGTCACGATCGATACCACGGAGGAGAACGCCGATGTTGTCTCCAGCCTCAGCCTGATCGAGAATCTTACGGAACATCTCAACGCCGGTGACAACAGACTTCTGGGTTTCCTTGAGTCCGATAATCTCGACTTCGTCGCCAACCTTGACGGTTCCACGCTCAACACGGCCAGTAGCAACGGTTCCACGACCGGTGATGGTGAAGATGTCCTCGACAGCCATCAGGAACGGTTTATCGGTCTCACGATCCGGGGTCGGGATGTACTCATCGACAGCGTCCATGAGCTCCCAGATCTTCTCCTGCCACTCTTTGTCTCCCTCGAGAGCCTTGAGAGCGGAACCACGGATGATGGGGATATCGTCTCCCGGGAAACCGTACTCGCTGAGGAGCTCCCTGGTCTCCATCTCGACGAGCTCGATAAGCTCATCGTCGTCGACCATGTCGCACTTGTTGAGGAACACGACGATGTAGGGAACGCCGACCTGACGAGCGAGCAGGATGTGCTCACGAGTCTGAGCCATAGGACCATCGGTAGCAGCGATAACGAGGATTGCACCGTCCATCTGAGCAGCACCGGTGATCATGTTCTTGATGTAGTCAGCGTGGCCTGGGCAGTCGACGTGAGCATAGTGGCGCTTGTCGGTCTCGTACTCGACGTGGGCAATCGAAATCGTGATTCCACGCTCGCGCTCTTCAGGAGCCTTATCGATGTCTGCAAATGCAGTGAAGTCTGCCGATGCAGTTCCGTGAGAACCATCGTTCTCGGACAGGGTCCTTGTGATAGCAGCGGTCAGCGTGGTCTTACCATGATCGACGTGGCCGATGGTACCAATGTTTACATGTGGCTTGGTACGCTCAAAATGCTCTTTCGCCATAAGGCTCCTCCTTCTAGAGTCTATCTATCTGTGCGCCTGCACTTCGATTCAACTCGAAATTACGATTTCTGGTGCTTTGCACCATATATGTATAGCCCGGACGAACCGGGCTTTACACCCTTGGTAGCGGTGATTGGATTCGAACCAATGGCAACACGGGTATGAACCGTGCGCTCTAACCAACTGAGCTACACCGCCATTCAACGAGCTGGGAAAAACTCCCCTAACAACAAACAACGCCATTTGAGGCGTATGTTCTAAAAATGGAGCCCGCGACCGGATTTGAACCGGTGACCTCTTCGTTACCAACGAAGTGCTCTACCGACTGAGCTACACGGGCAAATGGTGG
>CADBOM010000218.1 GCA_902796325.1 uncultured Coriobacteriaceae bacterium | reverse complement strand
AGGGAAAGAGATCACAACAGGGAATAAAGGAAAAGGAGAATGGAGGTAGCAGGTCATGACGTTTAAGGAGAATCCGGATCTGTACAGAAAGGAAGTGCGGTGGCAAGAGGGCGACCTCACCGTCACGCGCACTGCCCATTGGTCGGCACCAGGGTGCCACGATAGCTGCGGCGTTCTGCTGTATACCGACAAGGACGGGGAGCTGGTGAAGATTGAAGGCGACCCCAACCAGACCTACAACAACGGCGCTCTGTGCATGAGGTGCCTCAACATGGTCGAGACGGTGCATCATCCCGACCGCTTGAAGTACCCCATGAAGCGCGCAGGCGAGCGCGGCGAGAACAAGTGGGAGCGCATCACCTGGGACGAGGCCCTCGACATCATCGAGGAGAACGTCCGCCGCATCCAGAAGGAATATGGCCCCGAGGCAATCGTCGGAATGATGGGCACTGGCCGCAACTGCAACTGGGCGGTTCCGCTTATCACTTACGCGGGTTTCGGCAGTCCCAACTTTGCCCTTGGCTTCCTCGCTGGCGACTCCTGCATGCTTCCGCGTGCAGCTATCAGCGCAGCGGTTATGGGAGACCTAACGGTGCTGGATGCATCGCAGTTCAGGCCCGACCGCTACGACAACCCCGAGTATCACAGGCCCGACTACATCTTCATCGTGGGCAACAACGTTCTCAAGTCCAACGGAGACGGCTTCCTGGGCCACTGGATCGTGGACCTCATGAAGATGGGTTCCAAGCTCATCGTTGCAGACCCGCAGCTCACCTGGCTGGCATCGAAGGCCGAGCTATGGCTGCAGGTTCGCCCCGGCACCGACTGCGCGTTGGCGCTCGCAATGATCCACACGATCATCGAGGAAGACCTCTACGACCACGAGTTCGTGGACCTTTGTACCTATGGATTTGACAAGCTGGCCGAGGCCTGCGAGGAGTGGACCGCCGAGAAGGCATCCGAGATCACCTGGGTGCCCGCGGAGGACATCAAGAAGGCGGCCCGACTGTTTGCATCCGGCAACCCCAGCGCAATCCAGTGGGGCGTTGCGGTTGACATGAACGTGAACGGCATCCCGCAGGCCCATGCCTGGATTTGCATGAACGCGATCTGCGGGAACATCGAGAAGCCAGGCGGCAACATCGTGGCACGCGATGCCTACGGCATGGTGCTCAGCTATCCGTACGGTTACGACAAGTACGTGCCGGCCGAGATGCAGAAGAAGCGCATCGGCCTGGACTTCTCGCCACTCCACAGATTCGCCGCAGGCGCAGCCACGGCCCATGGCGACAGCTTGCTGCAGGCAATAGAGACCGGAGTTCCGTACTCGCCGCACATGATCTGGTTCCAGTCAACTAACCCAATAGCCAATATGGCCGGCGAGGCCCCGCGCGTCTACGAAGCCATAAAGAAGATGGACTTCATAGTGGTTGCCGACCCATTCCTAACCCCAACGGCGGTGGCCTTCGCAGACCTCGTGCTGCCCGTTGCCATGAGCTGCGAGCGCAACTCCATCCGCGGTTGGTGGACACCGCTGCGTGCCATCACCAAGGCGGCCAAGCGTTACTACGAGGCCAAGACCGACGAGGAGATTGTGGTTGCGGTATGCAGCCGCCTGAACCCCGAGAACTTCAAGCCTCGCTCCGACATCGAGCTTCTGGAAGAGGCCATCCAAAACGGATTCGACAATCCGGATTTCACATACGAGGAGCTCACGCAGGATGTTTGCCGCTGGCCAGAGCGTCCGTACTACATGCATGAGAAGGGTCTGCTGCGCTCCGATGGCGGCCCCGGATTCAACACGCCAACCGGCCGCATCGAGCTTTACAGCCTGGTGCTGGAGGCTTTGGGCGACCCTCCACTGCCTTATTACGAGGAGCCACGCGAGAGCCCGTACAGCACGCCCGAGCTGTACAAGGAGTACCCGCTGGTGCTAACTACGGGCCACAGGTCCTACGAGTTCTTCCACAGCGAGCACCGTCAGCTGCCCACGATGCGCGAGTTCCATCCGTGGCCTTTGGTGGACATGCATCCCGACACCGCCAAGAAGTACGGTCTGAAGGATGGCGATTGGTGCTGGATCGAGAACACCCGTGGTCGCTGCCGCCAGGTCGTCCACACCACCGAGACCATGGATCCGCGCGTTATCAACGCGGAGCATGGCTGGTGGTTCCCCGAGAAGGAACCGGCGGAGCCGTCGTTGTTCGGGGTGTTCGACTCCAACATCAACAACCTCACCAACCAATGCGTGACCGGCCCAACGGGATACGGCGCTCCATACAAGAGCCAGATCTGCAAGATCTACAAGTGCACCGAGGAGAACTGCGAGCCGCTGCCAACCGAGCAGGTTACCGAGCTCGGAGGCTTCAAGTACGAGCGCATCCGCTACGGCGAGGAGGCATCCCACAAGAACACCAACGAAGATCTGCTTGGAGGTCGCAAATATGTCTACTAAATACGGAATCCTCATCAACTACGACTACTGCACCGGTTGCCATAGCTGCGAGGTTGCCTGCAAGAAGGAGCACGACTTCCCGCTGGGGCAGTACGGCATCAAGCTCATGCAGGACGGCCCGCGCAAGAACATCAACGGCACTCGGGACTACACCTATCTGCCGCTACCCATGCTGCTCTGCGACCTTTGCGCCGATAGGGTGGCCGAAGGGCGCCT
>CADBOM010000217.1 GCA_902796325.1 uncultured Coriobacteriaceae bacterium | reverse complement strand
TGTTCTCGCCCTGTCGACTATCGAGCTGTCTGCTTCTCCGCTCAATATCCCGTCAACCTGATAGTCGGACCTGTACTTATCGAATAGGTCGTAGTACACGGCGAAGCGCTCGGATATGTCCGGATCCTGCACGAATTGCGAGATGAGCTGCTCGTCCACCTCTATGCCCATCTTCTCGTATTGCGAGATAGTTTGGGAAAGGTCGTCCCAGCCACGCGCGGTGACGAAGCTCTTGCCCTCGGGCGTTTCCTCAACCGAATAGAAGCAATCGCTCTTCACCTGCAGGAATGACGTGATGGCCGGGTGAATTCCCTTGGACAGCGCATATGGGCGCCACGCTTCGTAATCTGGCTCTACCTCGATCTTGCGCAGCCTGTCGAGCGTAACGATGTCGAATTCGTGCACCGACCTGTTGTACTCTGGCGGATTACCGGCGCAAACCACCACCCAGTTATCCGGAATCCTATGGCGCCCGAACGTCTTGAATTGCAGAAACTGCAGCATGGAGGGGTAGAGCGTCTCGGACACGCAGTTTATCTCGTCGAGGAACAGGATTCCGCTCTCCATGCCCGTATCGCGCATGTAATCGTATATGGAGGAGATAATCTCGCTCATCGTGTATTTCGAGGCATCGTATTCGATCCCCTTGTAATCGTGATGGACTATAAAGGGGAGACCGAGAGCGCTTTGCCTCGTATGATGCGTCATCGAATACGCCACAAGGCCAACTCCCAATTCGTCTGCCACCTGAGATATGATGGCCGTCTTTCCAATTCCCGGTGCACCTAGGAGAAAAATTGGGCGCTGCTGACCCTGGGGTATCTGATAGATTCCCTCATCGTCCTTCGCCAGATACGACATCACAGTGTTTTTCACCTGGGTTTTGGCATCCGAAATATTCATGCTCGTTCAATCCAATCTAGATAGCTAAAGCTGCCTTATCTTGTCGTCGTCGATCAGCACCTTCATGGCCCATGGTGGAACATGGCGTATACCCATGCCATCGTCGACAAACACAAACGCGCACTTGTACGATGGCATCTTCTTGGGGTAGTCGCCCATACCGTCCGTGAAGTAGATGAGCCCCTGCAGATTCTCGAACTCCCGGGTTTCCACCAGTTTATCCACGTATTCGAATACCGGGCGAAAATCCGTGCCGCCAAGTCCATGCACGGCATACGTATTCCCAAATTTGTCCAGCTGATCTACCGAGGTTATCTTGGTGTCGCTCTGAATCTGTGCATCGCACTCGATGATGTGCACGTTGATGTCGCGCCCGAAGCCCTGCGATTCCTTCAGCAGCTCGAATGTCCTCGTGAGAAACATGCGGATGGTGTCGCCGGAGCAGGATTCCGAGGTGTCAACCGCGATTGCAAACTCGCGAATACGCTGCTCTTCCTTGTACTCGAGGGGGTCGATCAGGGGCATGTTCCCATATCTCCTGAGCCCGTACGTATAGTAGATGTAGTCGAACTCGTCGTCGTTAACCTTCAGGGTCTCGGATATTCTCGAGAAGCTCCGTATGAACTTCGCGTAGTCGACCTTCTTGGCGTTTGCCAGCGAGAGACTCTCCTTAAGATCCCCGGCTTTATCGCCCCAGGATTGAGAGAAAGACTCCAGCTCTGCCTCTACCTTCTTGGCAATCTGCTCCCATTCTCTCGCCGCATCTTCTCGTTTACCGGCATTGTCGCCCAGGCTATGGTCGCTCTCCGCTCCTGCGTCTGTACCATTGCGGCCATTGGTGTTAGGGAAAGCATCGCCAAGCTCGTCCGCCTGGCCCTGCAACTCCGAGCTTCCTGATTCGCCGGTATCCGCATCATTGCCGCCCGTAGACCCGTTTTCCGAGCCATCGGCATCATCGTCATCAGACTCTCCGGCATTGTTCTCGCGGTCTTCGGAGCTGGCATCGGAATCCCGGGTATCAGCATCATCGTTGCCGTCGTTTTCTGAGCCTTCTGGGCCTTCTTTCATGTTGCCATCCAGCTCTCCGGATTCGCTATCCCGGCTTTCTTCGGCATTTTGATCTTCGGGTGC
This sequence comes from uncultured Coriobacteriaceae bacterium, assembly GCA_902796325.1. Taxonomy (GTDB): domain Bacteria; phylum Actinomycetota; class Coriobacteriia; order Coriobacteriales; family CADBOM01; genus CADBOM01. The sequence continues at coordinate 3,217 of CADBOM010000217.1, read as the reverse complement.
TTCTCCGCCTTCTGCTTCTCCAGCGTTGCGAGAGCGGCCATTATCCGCACGCTCTTCGTCTTGCCCGGGCTCGTCATTTCTATTTCCGCCATCGCCCTCGTTGGAATCTCCGGGCTTCTCGTCCCGGGTTATCCACAGGCTGTGGTCGTCTCTCTCGAAAAGGCGATGCAGATTGTCAATCTTCTCGTCGTCGAGCCCCATGCTTTCCCTATACGCTTCATCAGATTTGGACCGGATAAGGGCAGAGTAGATCTTGAATGGGCTGAGCTTGTCAAACTGCTTCTTCAGCCAGTCCATGTATCTGGAAAGTTCATTGTCGCTTTTGCATGGGTACCGATTGCCGGCGATTTCGAATGAGAGAGACTCCACCATGATGTCGCATGCAAGCCACCACGATTCCAAATCTTCCCATTCCAAATCAAACGGATGGCGAAAGATGCAATGCAGGATGGTGTGCAGATAATCGCGCATGAGCTCGTTTGGGGCGAGCTTGTACATGAGCATGGTCGTGATTGGCTCGAACAGCAGGTTCTGTCCATCCGTGGAGAGCGGAACCTGAATGTTGGTGGGGCTATACGGCATATGCCATAGCGCCACGTCGAGAAATCTCATCGACATCATGAGAGAAACGCGGCACTCCTGCATCACGGCAACGGCAAGCTGGATAAGCTCGTCGTTTTCCGGATTGCCTTCTTGTTCTAAGCCTTGCTCTTCTTCAGGCATCTCTCACGCCCATCCAAACCCATCAGTGAATTCAACTATATGCTGAAATCCAGCCCAGAATCCCCAAATTCCAGCTCGTTCGACGTCCCATGTTCATTCTCTTTACCAGAACCTGCCGTTTTGCCAAAGCGCTTGTGCTTCAAGTCGAGCAAATATGCAGTGGCCTCGGTGTTCGCGTTGGAGTCGATGGACTCGATCACCCTACCTATGTTATCGGCGTTTAGAAATCCAAGTTTGGCCAGTTCGTCAAATCCCCTGAGATAGCCGTTGCTCACGAACGCCTTTGAAACACCGCTTATATCATGTTCGAACATGCTTCTCAAATGCTGCTCGTTGGTCTCATTCATGAAAATGGGGTCGGCAAGTCTTTCCAAAGCCATCCTCGACCGCAAGTATATGTCCTTGGTCCAATAGATAAGGGAGTCCGAGTAGAAGAACATCGAATATGGATCGACCTTCCCGCCGGGAAATCCCACCGTGGAGAACCTCCTGCTGCTCCCATAGCTTGGGAACCGCACTTCGATCCAGTCTCTCTTGCCATTGCCGTCCAGCGCATCTATGGGAGAGCCAAGCTCAATCCATATGGTGGCAACCGACCCGTCGACCATCAGGCTGCAAAAACCAGCCGACCTTACATCCTTATGGAACCTGATGCTCTTGAGCCCCCGTATCCCAGAGAACGCGTACTGGCAAATCCGCACAACCTCTGGAGGAATCGTCACGTCTAGGTTCGGTCCAACATACATGATGGCCTGCGAGGTTCCATCCCCAAGCCTCTCGCACAGAAGACCGTTTTTCAGATAGTATCTGGGGTTGGCAGAATCCACGACAACCTCTTTCAGCCGGGATATATCCATAACCCGCATGCTTCCATGAACTACGAAAGGCGTCTGGCCAATCTCTTCCAAACCAGCTGGTATATAGAGGTTTTCTACGGGAGAGTCAACGAAGGCCTCCTCACCGATGCTCTTCAAAGTGCTTGGGTACACAATCCTCCTAAGGCACTTGCACGACTTGAAAGCGGAATCCCCGATTTCGGTCAGCCCTTCTGGAAGCACGACTTTCTCTATGCTCGGATGTCTGTAAAACGCATAATCTCCAACCCGTTTGGTGCCATCCAGCACCTCATACGCAGAGCTAGTGATATTGCTAAAGGGAAGGAGCTCGAACATCGTGAGCCCGTCATCTTCTTGGCGGTACACGCCGCCCATCTCGTCCATGAAGATCTTTGGCAAGCTACCGTCTTGTCCGGCTCCCAGACAGGTAAACGGGTGGGGTATGGCACTGTCCGTCCCGCTATTCGCTAGCAGGGGAGTGCCATCGAACATCTCGTGCCCTACCAGCTCCACCGTAGACGGTATTTTCACTTCGCTTATACCGGATCGTGCAAAAGCTTCTTCGCCAATGCCGAGCAAGCCATCGTTTAGTTCTATTGCTTGCAAGTCCCGGCACTCGTAGAAGGCTTTCTCGCCAATGCTGCGAAGATTGTCCGGTGCCGAGAATTCGGTGATCTTCGTGCCCAAAAACGCATAGGGCTCTATGGATTCTATGGTTTGCGGCAAAACTATCTTCTCGACATCCTTGTTGTATGCGAAAGCCTTTTTGCCGATATTCCTGCATCCGTCGATAACCTGGCAAGAGGGCGTGTGAACTGCCATGGTTACGAAGGTTCTCATGTCCTTGCTGTATATAGATGTTCCGTCTGTGCAGAAGCATTCGTTTTGCTCATCTATCTCCAGCTCACGCAAGCCACTGCTCATGAAGGCCGATGTATCTATCTTCTGACATCCACGTCCCAAGATCATCTTCTCAGGCCACTGTCCTCTAAACGCGCTGGATTCAATGCTGTCGAGCATTCCCGGCATGCGCAGGACCTTCAGGTCGTAGTCTCCATTGATCCAAAAGGAGTCGAACCTGCTGCAGTTTGCAGGCAGGAAAAGAATCTGCAGGCTGGTGCATCCGGAAAACGCATGACCCCCGATGTCGGTTAGATTATCTGGGCAATATATCTCCTCGACATTGCGCAGACCCGAAAACGCGGAGACCGCCGATGCGGTTACCGGAAGTCCCTCTATGGCGCTTGGGATATGCAGGATGCGACCAGCAGGCTTGCAGCCGATAATGCAGATGCGCTTTTGTAGGGCCTCGTTTGTCTCTATGCAATATGAGAATACATTGCCGTCAGAGTCCGTGTATTCGCGTGATTCTGGTAAGTCCGAAGAGGACCTAAAGCTGCCGCTATCGGGGATGGGATGTGCGGAAACGTCTAAATCCATGCGGTTGGATGGCGCTGGCACATGGGATGGAACATCGGAATTTTGACCTGCATAAGACATAAAACCATCCGCAATCGCTTGAAAACGCAACCCTCGGTAAATGAAGCCGCGGCCTTATCGCAATCGCTTATCGCAATCTCTCATCGCAGTCCGCGGCCTAAATGCAATCGAAGCCATATCGCCAGCACGGTTACATCGCTTCAACCCACCTCGATTAT
>CADBOM010000216.1 GCA_902796325.1 uncultured Coriobacteriaceae bacterium | reverse complement strand
CGTGAGCATGTTCTCGAAATTCGAGACAGCGCCGGAATTGTCTGGCGAAAGCCCATCGGAGGATGAGGATTGCGGAATATAGAGCACGACATAGGGGTCGGAACCCTCCATATTCGCGTAGACCGCCGAGAAGCACCCCGATTTCTCGTCCGTTAGAAACGCGTATCCACGATAGGTGCCCTCGATCGACCTGTTCGAACCAACTTGCGCACGCTTGAAATTGGAGATGCCGAACTCCACGCCATCGATCGTAGCAGCAGACCCGCTTTCATCGATAGACGCCGTGCTTGTATCGTCAGCAGAGGCGATGCCTGTGAACATGGCAGAAGCCAGGCAGACAATGCCCACCACGAGAAACGACACCACTGCATATGCAATGGGCTTCTTCTTCAACTCTCGCATTCTCCTTCATCCTGATGTTTATAGCCACGTGGAATTATAGCGAACAGAATATAAAGCGCAATCCATGACTAAAGCGCAATCCATGACGCACTTTAAAAATGGGGCCCCGGCAATCTGGCTCGCCATTTCGAAAGCGAACCAATGCCGAGGCCCATATGATGCTCATCTACTTGTTCAGCATTGCGCTAGCATGTGGACACAGCTTACTCAGCGAGCTTGAGGCCCCACTTCTGCCAGATCTCCTGAGCCTTGGAATCGGTCATGCACCAATCGATAAAATCTGCAGCCTCGTCCTGATTGGTGGAGACGGAGCAAACGGCGGCAGGATAGGTGATTGCCTTGTGAGCGTCGGCCGGGATGGTGTATGCAACCTCGAGTCCGTCATAGCGATAGGTGTCGCTCAGGAACACGATGCCCAGCTGAACCTGTCCGGAAGATACATAAGAAGCAACGTCACCAACCTTGGAAGCGGTGAGCGGGGTGATTCCGATGTAGTTTCCACCGGTACCAGACTGATCGCTGTATGCACCGATGGTGTAGAACGACTGAGCTGCATAGTTACCTGCTGGCACGGAGTCATCGCCCACAGCCAGGGTGTATCCGCCATTGACGATGTCCTGGAGAGAGGTGATGTTGATGTCGGAACCAGCCTTCTTCACAACAACGAGGTCGTTGTCGAAAAGGTCGACCCTGGAATCGGTAACGATGCTGCCGTTCTCTGCAGCCTTGTCCATCTTGCCCTCGGATGCGGAGATGAACACGTCGGCGTATGCACCGCCCTGGAGCTGCTCCACTAGGTTTCCGGAGGAGAGGTACTGAGCATCTGCGAACGTGACCCAGTCGTGGGACTCGCTGTAGGCCTGCTCGGCCTCGTCCATTGCGCCACTAAGCGAGTTAGCAGCAAAAATCTGCAGCTGAGTTGCCTGATGCTGCTCTGCACAACCGGTTAGAGCGAAGGCACCCAGCATCGCGGTTGCAGCAACAGCGCAAACCGCAGCCTTCAAAGACTTCTTCATTTGACTCCCCTTCTTGTTCGCATGCCCCAACTCCTGTCGGAACACGACCAAATTTGAACATAAATAGAGAATATATACTTTCTAGAATATTCGTCAAGATGGATAATACTGATAGTAGATTATTTCTCCGTGAGATAAATCCAAGGAAAAGAATCCGGGAAGAATTTGCCCGTAAGGATGTAATTCCAGAAACCGTAACAGACGGGAACTCTTCAAACGGGAACTCTTCAGCTACTCCACATTGAATCTGCTTAGAGCCATATTGCACAGGCTCTTATAAATATCGCTGTCCGTTTCGTCCGCAAAGTTTTCTATCGCATTGCGGCACCGGGTTTCGCCCAGCTCCTGCAGCGATTCGATAGCGTACCTCACGCACCACTCGTGCTGGTCTTTCAAAGCTTCGGCCAAAATCTTGTAGGTGCCATCCACTACCTGCTGGGATATGCCAAGATCACGAACGTTGTCCCTTGAGCACATCTTCCCAAGACACCAGATGGCAGTGGACCGCACATCGTCATCTGAGCTGCCCGTCAACTCTTCTACCGCCATGAACGAACTCGCGGAGACATCCTGAGATACGCTGCAGGCCTTGGCAAACTCTTGGCCAAAAACAAGCATCGCGGCTATACG
>CADBOM010000215.1 GCA_902796325.1 uncultured Coriobacteriaceae bacterium | reverse complement strand
GTTCTCGAAGCACTTGCGCTGCTGCTGGTTGAGGTAGTAGTCGAGGTTGTGCTTGAAGTCGACGTTGCGCTCGCAGCGGATCGTGCCTCCCAGCTCCTTGCCCTTCTCGCAGAGAACAACTTCGTGGCCCCTGTCGGCCGCGTCGAGGGCGGCCTCCATGCCGGCGACGCCTCCGCCAACCACGAGGACCTTCTTCTTGGTCTTGACCTCGGGCATTGCGTAGTAGGCCTCAATCTCGCGGCCGGACCTCGGGTTGATTGCGCAATACGGCTCGCCGTGGGTGAGCTCAGCAGAGAAGCAGTTGAGGCAACGCAGGCAACGCTTGGCTTCCATTTCCTTGCCAGAGCGAATCTCGTTGGGGAAGTCGGGGTCGCAGATGAACTCGCGGCCAAGCTCCACAACGTCTGCCTTGCCGGAAGCTATGATCTCCTCCATGAGCTCTGGGTCGGAGAGTGCACCGATAGCGGCGACGGGAGCCTCCACGTGCTTCTTGATCTCGGCGGCGTACTTCACGTTTACGCCGTCGGGCAGGAACATCGAGGGATGGGTAACGGTGAACACCTCGTCAACCTCGTGGTTGCCAGCGGAGACGTGGATGAGGTCGGCATGTCCGTCGATCGCCATGGCGTTGGCGATTCCGGTGTCGATGCCGAATCCACCGTCATAGCACTCGGAGCCGGAGATGCGAACCTCAACCGGGAATCCGCGGCCAAGCCTCTTGTGGATTCCATCGATGATTGCATTGAGCATGCGGCAGCGGTTCTCTGCGTCCGGCCCGCCCCACTCGTCGGTGCGGGTGTTGGTGATGGGCGACAGGAACTGGTGCAGACCCCAGCCGTGACCTGCATGGATGAGCACTGCGCCGAATCCAACGCTTGCTCCGAGAACTGCGGCATCGATGAACTTGTTGATGGTGCGCTCGATCATGGCCTCGTCCATGGCCTGGACAACGCGGTCGTTCTGCTGAACCTCAACGGGACCGAAAGCTGGTCCGTGCGACTTTGCACCAAAAGCACCCAGGTCTCTGTTGGCGAACATTCCTGCATGCTGCAGCTCCATGGTTGCGATGGCTCCGTGATCGGTGATTGCGTGCGCAACGCGTCCAAGCTCGGGGGCAATTAGCGGATTGTCCACGGGAATGTGGGTTGCTCCGCCCTTTCCATACTCGCCATCGACGATGCACTCGAAGGATGCAACGCTGGCTGCGCCTCCCATTGCCCTTCTGCCGTAGTAATATGCGGCACCAGAGTTGAGGTGTCCATCACCGGCAACGTTCTGGTATCCGGTTGGGGATGCGAAGATCCTGTTGCGGTACATCCTGTTGCCGATCTTGATCGGCTCGAACAGATGCGGGTACTTCAGTTCACTCATAGCTTCTCCTCCTGATATCGATTCTATGAATCCCGGCAGTCTCACGCTTCCGGGTGCGTGAACAATCATTCGTAAATTATAAGGCGTTAAAATGTTGTCAACAACAGCGATATGTCATTTTGTCCGGTCTGCTGAGTCCATATTAAATTCCCTGAAAAACTTCCAGCAAACTCTTCCAACAAACCCTCGAATTAATCTGGGCATGTTAAGGCTTCTAGAATCTGCAGCTAAAAGGGGAGGCGTGACATATGCCACGCCTCCCCAATGTTTGGCTTGTCTGCGTGCTTGCCTGCTCGTCGCCTTTGATGAGGCGACCCATTAAGCGATGCCGTAAAGCGACGCTGCACGGCGCGGCAGAGCTTGCAATCCGACGAAATTAGAACCTGCCAAGATCCTTCGCTGCCATGTAGCCAGCGGTGGTAGCGGCTTCGAGGTTCTTGACCACGAAGCAGTCGCCGATGGGGTAGAACTCGGGTGCGCAGTCGTAGAGGGCTGCTGCCTCGTCTGCGAGAGGCCTCATGCCCATTGCAACGATAACGGTGTCGGCTGGGTACATAACGTCGCCGTCCGGGGTCTCGCACAGGACACCCTCGGCATTGACTTCCTTGACCTTGTTCTTGAGATTGATCTTGAGGCCGCGCTCCTTGATTTCCACGCGAACGCCGGACATGTGAAGGAAGTTGCCGCCGTCGGAGATGTGGTCGAGCATCTCCACGTTGGTTACGTCCTTGCCCTCCCTGCGGAGGTGAAGTCCGAGCTCCACGCCAACGAGACCGGCGCCCATGATGACTACCTTCTGGCCGATCTTATCGACCGCGTTGTATGCATCCACGGCGTTCATCACGTTTGGCCCGTCGATTCCGGGGATGGGCGGGATGAACTGCTTGGATCCAAGAGCTGCGATGATTACGTCGGCATTCTGGGCCTTTGCGTACTCTGGGGTGACCTTCGTGTTCAGGCGAACCTCCACGTTGGGGTTCTCGAAGCACTTGCGCTGCTGCTGGTTGAGGTAGTAGTCGAGGTTGTGCTTGAAGTCGACGTTGCGCTCGCAGCGG
>CADBOM010000214.1 GCA_902796325.1 uncultured Coriobacteriaceae bacterium | reverse complement strand
GCCAGTCTAAGCATCCGCTTCGCCGGCTTCAGCGAACTCGCCAGGCTCGCTAACTTCTTCGAACTCGGCGGGTACATCCCTGTACGCGTTGGTAACGGGCCAAGCGCGATCATCGGCAATCGAGATTCCGTCGATCCACGGGCCCGCAGGCTCGCTCGCCCTCTTGTACTCGTTGTTTGCAAGAGCTCCCAATACCCGCTTCACGATCTTTGGATCGAACCCCTCGGACACGATTTGGTCAGCTGAGTAGTCATATTCCAGGTAAAGCTCGCAAATTCCGTCCAAGATTACGTAGGGCGGCAGGGTGTCCTGATCCTTCTGACCTGGATGTAGCTCCGCCGAAGGTGCCTTGTCTATTACGTTTTGGGGAATGACCTCGCTTTGCTCGTTTCGCCACTCGGCAAGCTCGTAAACCCTGGTCTTGTAGATGTTCCCCAAAGGCGCGTAAGCTCCCGCGGTGTCTCCATACAAAGTGGAGTAACCCATAACCGCCTCGGACTTATTGCCGGTATTGAGCATTACCCATCCGTATTGGTTGGAGAGGGCCATGACGTATACGGTTCTGATCCTCGCCTGCAGGTTGTCCCGCGTAGAGCCCTCCACGCTGCCACCGCAAGGCTGTGCAAGAACCGAGCAAAAAGCATTGAACGGCTCGTTTATGGGAATGGTCACGGTATCTATCCCCAGCCTTTCGGCTAGGTCGAGAGAGTCACTCACGCTGTGGTCCGACGAGTACTGGCCTGGCATAAGCACTCCGTGAACGTTGTCGGGGCCCAGCGCATCAACCGCAAGCGCTGCCACAACCGTGGAGTCGATTCCGCCCGAAAGCCCGATGACTACATCGGAAAAGCCGTTTTTCTGAATATAGTCGCGAATGCCCATAGTTATTGCTCCCCAATCGGCCATCTCGTTGTCGATTCCGCTCTCATCCATCATCACAGAGAAGCCATAATCCCTGTCGTCGAGCTCCTCAACAGATGTTTCCCAATCGTCGCCATCTTTGCTGGTAAGACCCAGCATCAGCACAGCTTCGTCGAAGAGGACGGTGTCACCGGTAAGCTCGCCAGCAGGAGTGATAATGTAGTCGCCACCTGGGTAGACCGCGCTATCCTGAGCTCCCACCAATCCAGACCTCACGAGCCAAACCTTGCGGGACTTCGCGAAGGTTTGGTCGTAGCTGATCTTGTCGCCCTCCACCAAATCGTCACGCTGGATGTCGTATGTGTCGTCAACAAGATTGATCACATAGTCTGCATCGAGAGGCACGTCTGCCACGTCAACTTCATAGGTATCTCCCAGAAGGCAAGCCATCTTGTTGCCGCTAATCTTAAAGGTGCCGAGCTCGAAGAATGGGTCTCCCAGCCCTTCGACAATCTTCATCTTTCCATCGCGGAACAGGCATATTTTCTCCTCCACTATCTCCACGGCACCGGTTTGCGCATTGCGCGAGGATACATAGGAGGAGGTGATCGTGGGAACCTTCGCCGTCTTTGCCAGCTGCTCGTGGGCCTTGTCTAGCTCCGCTAGGAAAGACTCCGAATAAACCAGGCCCTTGAGGGGGCACCCCGATATATAGAACGGCGGAAGAACCACGAGGTCCAGTGCTATATCGAGCGAAAGCTCATAATCGACAATCTCTTCCAGCTTGTCGAGGTTTTCCTGCATGGCACCGAGCTTGGAATCGAGCTGTGCAATCAAGATGTTCATCATAGCCTCTTAATCCATATGTTTTCGTCGCCTATAGTGGTGCCCTGACCATGTCCCGGGAACACCATGGTGTCAGCCGGGAGTTCGGATAGTTTGAGGAGAGACTCCTCCATCTTCTTGGCGTCTCCTCCGGGAAAATCCGTCCTGCCGTGGGTGCGGTAGAAGAGAGTGTCGCCTGAGAACAGTGCACCGTCAGCTTCGTCGAAGATGCACATACCGCCCTCGGTATGGCCAGGCGTGTGAATTGCCTTCAAGCTTACATTGCCAACGGTGAACACCTCGCCGTCTTCGAGGAGCTTGTCGATTTTCTCAACTCCGCTAATGCCCTGCCTCTGAGCCTGATCGGCTGGCTCGGGATTGAGAATCTTGGGAGCTTCGTCCACGTAGCAGGCCACCGGAGCGCCTGTTGCCTCGACGATCTTGGCAAGAGCCCCGATATGGTCCAGATGGTGATGGGTGATGATGATCAGATCGGGCTTCCTGCCTCCTAGCATCCCCAAGATGGTTTGAGGCTCGTCGCCTGGATCAATCAGTATGCATGTGTCGTCATCAGAGAGCATGTAGCAATTCTCTTGCAGCGACCCCACGCTGCAGAATCTTAGATGCATTTTCTGGCCTCCCAAGTTCGTGGTCTTTCAATTACCGTGGTCCAAATCGTAGCCATGTGTTTCAAGTCGTAGCTAGCCAGCCTACCGGTCGCCTTTATCCAGCCGAAATCGGCCCATTTGCCTCCAGCCGGTCTATCTGTCGCTCTTCTTCCTCGAGGTTTCTCCAGGAAGCATTCTCCTAGCCTCGAATACGCCTTCGATGGTTCGCATCGACCTAAGCAACGTATCGATGTGGTTGGTGTTGCCAGTTTGTATTGTAAAACGCATCTCCACCAAGCCGTCCTTGCTGGTGTTGGTGTAGGCGGAGGTGATGTTGGTTCCAAGGTCGCTGAGCTTAACCGCAACGTCTTGCAGAAGCCTGGTTCTGTCCACGGCTCCAATGTAGACCTCAACGGAATAGGTAACGTCCTTGGATTCGTCCCACTCAACCTCTATGAAGCGCTCGGGGTTGTCCTTCAGGTCCTTTACGTTGGGGCAGTCGGCACGGTGAACCGTGACGCCGCGGCCACGGGTGACAAATCCCACGATTTCGTCGCCTGGCACGGGGTTGCAGCACTTGGAGATGTGCACCAAGGCATCGTCCACGCCCTTCACGATGATGCCGGTGTCGTTCTTGCGCTTCTTGCGCACGGTATCGCCATGCTTGGCAATGTGCGAGGTCTTGAGATCCATGCCCGCAACCTCGTTAATCTTGGCCTGGCCCTGGCTTTCGGTGTCCTCAGCGTTTTTCTGAAGCTCCTTGAGCATCATGTTGGCAACTTGCTTGCCCGAAATCTTTCCAGAGCCAATGGCTGCGAAAAGATCGTCGGGGTTTGCGTAATTGTGCTCTTGCGAGATTGTCTTCAGTGCCGCAACGGAGCGCGACGAGGAGATTCCAAGCCCGCTCTTGCGCATCTCTCGGGACAGGACATCACGGCCATGCAGCACGTTGTCGCCGCGCGACGCCTTGGATAGATAGCTCCTGATCTTCGACCTTGCCGACGGGGTTTTCACGATGTTGAGCCAGTCACGTGACGGGTTGGAATTCTGCTGGGTTAGGATCTCCACCCTGTCGCCAGATTGAAGCTCGTAGCTAAGAGGAACGATGGCGCCGTTAACCTTTGCTCCCACGCAATGGTGGCCAACTTCGGTGTGGATGGCATAGGCGAAGTCGAGCGGAGTAGAGCCCGCACGCAAGCTCATGACCTCGCCCTTTGGGGTGAACACGAACACCTCGTTCTCGAAGAGGTCGACCTTGAGGGACTCCATGAAGTCCTTGGGGTCCGTGGTATCGTCCTGCCAGTCCAAGAGCTGCCTCAGCCAGTTGAGCTGGGCGTTGAACTTGGCGTCATCCTCCACCTTCTTGCCAGCATTGTGCGCCTTATAGCGCCAATGCGCTGCAATTCCGTATTCGTTGATCCTGTGCATTTCCCAAGTGCGAATTTGCACCTCTAGCGGCCTGCCTGCAGGTCCTATCACCGTGGTGTGCAGCGACTGGTACATGTTGAACTTGGGCATTGCGATGTAGTCCTTGAACCTGCCCGGCATTGGATGCCACAGCGTGTGGACCACTCCCAAGCTGGAGTAGCAATCCTTCACGTCGTCAACGATGATGCGCAACGCAATAAGGTCGTAGATTTCCGAGAAGCCCTTGCCCCTCTGCGTCATCTTCTGATAGATGGAGTAGAGATGCTTTGGCCTACCCGAAATCTTGGCCTTGATACCAACCTTGTCGAGCTCTTTTTCGAGGATGCTGATTGCCTGGTCGAGATATTGCTCTCTAGCCTCGCGGGACTCATCGACCATCTTGGAAATCTGCTCGTACTTCTTGGGCTCCAGATAGTAGAACGAGAGGTCCTCGAGTTCCCATTTGATGGAGTTGATGCCCAGTCGATTTGCCAGCGGAGCATAGATTTCCATCGTTTCCTTGGCCTTGTAAATCCTGCGATCTTCCGGCAGGGCCATGAGGGTTCGCATGTTATGCAGGCGATCGGCAAGCTTTATAACCACCACGCGAACATCCTTCGACATCGCCACCAGCATCTTTCGGAAGTTGCGTGATTGCGCCTCGGTAAGCGAGTTGATCTTGATGTTCGAAATCTTGGTAACGCCATCTACCAGATTTGCCACTTCTTCGGAGAACTCGCGCGAAAGATCTTCGTGGGATATCTCGGTATCCTCAACCGTGTCGTGCAAAAGACCGGCAGCAAGCGTTGGCGCGTCCATTCTGGTTTCGCTCAGGATGTACGCAACCTCTGTTGGGTGAGTTATGTAAGGCTCTCCGGACTTGCGCCTCTGGTCTTTGTGAGCTTTTTTCGCATATTGGTATGCTTTATCAACAAAAGCCAGATCTTCGTCGCTCAAATACGTTGAAGCCTGCTCCATCAGCTTTTCGTAGCTATCTGTTGGAGATGTTGTTCTTTGCTCGAACTTTCTTACCGGATCATCGTACATGGCATTTCCCGCTTACCTAAGGTGTGACTGCGTTGTGTATAAATATACACTCACGCGATGTTTTTGCTATAGCAAGACGCGGCGGCAATTTTTGGCGCACGGTGGAGAGCTTGCCAGCAAGCTGTGCAGCGACAATAGCCCCACATTGACGAAGTTGCTAGAACCCAGAGTTCCAGACGGCCGCTGGTTGCGCTAGTCCAGTTGGGCTGGATTAGTTTGGGCTGAGCTAGCAGGGATGTCTGAGCAGGCTAGCTGGTGTCCTGGTTGGGCCAAGCTAGCTAGGCCAGGCTGTCAGTCTGGACTAGCTAGGCCGAGCTACCTGAGCGACCAAATACGCCCAATCGCGCCAATACTATTGATGCTAAAGCTGCCTAGGCAGAAGCGGCCTGTTAATTCCAGACAGCAGGTTTCCAGCCTGCTGGTTCATGAGCCAGTCGGAAAACCACATGAACGACTCCAGCTCGGCCGATGCCTCCTGGTATCTCACACTTGCCATCAAATCGGCTCTCAACGCGTCCTTGCGGAGCGTTACTCCCTGGTTATCGCCATCTCGAGCTATCTCCACAAACCCTAAGTCTGCAAAAACTCCTATGCCTGACCTAACCGAGATTAGCGTCATCTTGTCTCCAGTTGGATGCGAGTTGCAGCCTTGCAGCAGCTCCTCGGCAGTTACCGGGCGCTTGAATTCTTCGCTAAACTTGCCGATTAGCTTGTATAGGAGAACCAGCTGCTCGCGCGGCGGGCAATACTGATGCAGCAAGTCTATGTTGACGTTTTTATCCTTGTTGCCGAACAGCAAATGTATATACGCCGTCTTGCCATCACGACCCGCTCTGCCTGCAATCTGGTTGTATGAAGCCGACGAGAAGGGCATGTGATACATAACGACATGCCTGATATCCGGGATATTCACTCCCTCGCCAAAAGCTCCGGTTGCAACTATCACCTTGATGTCGCCCTTACGGAACATGTCCTCCACAGTGATTCTCATGTCCCTCGAAAGTCCGGCATTGTAGAAGGCTATCTGCATGGCCATGGAGGGCAATCTCTTGCGCAGCATCTTAGCAATCTCGATAGACATCTGGCGCGAGTTCACATACACAACGGTCTTCTCTCCGCTAGATGCAATCGAAGCCAAGTAGGTTCCACGATCTGGCAGCGACCTTTGGTCGTCGATCCTCAGGTTTTGCCTTACGGTGTCGTCCGTTACGAGCCTGGTGATTCCAAGCGACTTCTCGATTCTCTGGGCATACGAGAGAGGCGCCGTAGCAGATACGGCGAGTATGACCGCACCCGAGAACCTTTCCTTTAGGAAATCGAGCCTGGTATATGTTGGTCTGTTGGTTTCCGATGACGTGTATATGTGATGGGCCTCGTCTACCGCGATAAATCCAACGTTTCCGTTGTCGATCTTGTCCTGGTGGTATTCCAAGAATTCCGGTGTGGTGAGAAGGACGTCCGTGCTGCCGTCTTGCCAAGCTTGGTAGATCTTATCGCGCTCCGTCATTAGCGTCTCGCCCGTTAGGGTTTGCACGCTAAGTCCAAGATTGGAGAAGCTCTGGCCAATGTAGAATGCCTGGTCGTTTATCAAAGCACGCAACGGGTAGATGAAAATGCTCTGCTTGCTATGCAAGATGGCCATTTTTGCCGCATGTATATAGAAGATGAGCGATTTCCCTCTGCCTGTTGCCATGATTGCAAGCGTAGAGTTGCCCTTGTCGAGGTTCTCCAAGGCCACCCTCTGCGCCTGATGCAGCCTGATGTTCTTCCCCGCTATCGCAGTGGCGATTTCTGAAGTGAAGTCGCAGCTCTCGTAGTCTTCGTCTTCCTGAGTGGGAAGCTCCCACACGGCTTCCTCAACCCTAGGCGGCTCGCGGAAGCTGTTGGTTGCTGGCCTCTTCGCCGTAATTTTCTCGGTATCCGCCTCATACAGCTTGTCGATAACGTTGACTGTGGCTTCCTGCTCGTTCTCGTGCTCCACAGGAGCCGGCTCCATATCCCTAACCTTGAGCTTGAGCTGCTTGCGGCCCCTCCACTCCTCAATCTGAGCCGAAAACACAAGGTCTACCGGGGCTACGTACGAAACGTAGTCCTCGGTCTCGTTGCAGTGGAAGTAGATGGCTGTGGCGTTTTCCACTCCGTTTGTTATGGCAAACGAAAGATGGTTCTTCTTGGCGCCCACGGCCCTTGCCTTGCTTATGAAGGCATCGCTCATGGCAAAAAGCGGCTCTGGGTTGTCCTGGCCATATGGCTCCAGCATATCCAATGCCGAAACCTGCTGCATGGTCAGGCAGTCGAACCCAATGGCACCGTCGATATCTATCGTGCTAACGAAATCTTCTTCCGGGAAATCCTTGAAGTAATCTTGCAGCCTGCGCTTGAACTCGGGCAGGTCCTTGACCTTCACGGTAACTCCGGCAGCATATTTGTGCCCGCCAAACTTCACGGTTAGATCTTTAACAGAGGTTATTGCCTCGAAGAGGTTGATCTTTCCTACCGACCTGCCCGAACCATGTGCAACATCTCCCTCGATGGTGAACAGGATCGTAGGCACTCCGTATTTGTTGGCGAGCCTGGATGCCACGATGCCCTTGACGCCCTCGTGCCAGCCGCGATCGGCTAGTATGAGAATGCGCTCGCCATCGTACTGCAAAGATGCGGCTTCTTCCGCGCTGTCCGATAGCTCCAGCTCAGCTTGGCGACGGGCCTCGTTGATGTCCTCCAGCCTCTTAGCCATGCCCTGGGCTTCTGCAGGATTGTCGCAAAGCAGCAGGTCAAGCGCCATCAGAGCATCTGCCATACGGCCCGCAGCATTCAAGCGGGGTATAAGGGAGAACGATAGTCCAACCGAGGTGCACTCCTCACCAGCCGAACCAGCCTGACCCAAAGCTGCCGCTATTCCCGGCCTTGGGTTTTCGTTTATCATCTCCACGCCGCGCTTAACAAGAGCCCTGTTCTCCCCGCGAAGCGACATTCTGTCTGCTATCGTGCCGAGAGCAGCGAGGTCTATCAAGCCCTTCCAAAGCTCAGGCTTGCCCATCCTCCTGCCAAGCTCCTGAATTACCTTCAGGGCGACGCCAACGCCAGCCAGGTTTGCTGCCTTGCAAGTTGGATCCAAGCGAGGGTCGCAAACGGGCACACCGGTGGGCACGGAGTTAAGCGGGTTGTGGTGATCAGTTACAACGACGTCAACGCCGAGCGACTTAAGATAGTCAACCTCAACGGCAGACGTAATTCCGCAGTCGACGGTTATCAGCATCTCAGGCACGAATCCGCATGCTGGGACAACTTCGCCTCCCTCGGAAGCGTTCTCTCCAGCGCCATCGCTTTCCGGCGTGCGCGCAATGCCCATGATCCTATCCACCGCTTCGCAGCTAAGACCATAGCCTTCGTCCTGCCTTCTGGGAATGAAGGGCGCTGCCTTTAGCCCAAGCGACTTGAGCCCCAGCATCATGACCGAAGTGGCGGAAATTCCATCGACGTCGAAATCTCCGAATATTATCGTTTTCTTGTGATTTAGAATTGCCTGCTCGATCTTATCCGCCGCCTCTGGCAGGCCGGGAACATCAAGTGGATCCGACCAGTCCCTTTCGAGCGATGGATGCAGAAAATCGTATGCTTCCGTTGCATCGTCAAAACCTCTCGATGCCAACGTGAACGCAAGCAAACGTGGTATTTCTAATTGATCTTGTAGCTCTTCTACAATCTCCGGGTTGGGGGATTTAACATCCCAGTTGCTTTTCATTTCGCATATGCCATTCTCACTAAATTTTTGTTCATTAAAGATTATGGCAGAGCAACCGGACAATAATCTCGAAAGTAGGAATTTAATCTGAACATGACACACATTATTTGGTTTGATAATTGCAACTTTTCGAATTTTTAGCTTATTTTGGGGAAAATCAACGGCTCGAGAATGTGCCGAACACCCGTTGGAAATTTACAAGCGCCCGGCCAAATTAGGTGGTATTCGAGGTATTTTGCCAAACTACCGGCGTGTTTGCAATTGTGCTTCTTCAGAAAATCACGCAAACGAAAAAGGAGACGGCTCCCAAGGAACCGTCTCCTTTGCAATTTTGCTATGTAGTGAATAGCTAGTGAACTATGCAAGGGCTTTCTTTGCCAGCTCGCAGATGGCGGTGAACGATGCGGGATCGTTGATTGCCATGTCCGAGAGAATCTTGCGGTCGAGGTCGATGCCTGCCAGCTTCACTCCGTGCATGAACACGGAATAGGTCATGCCGTTCTGACGGGCTGCAGCGTTGATGCGTGCAATCCAGAGCTTGCGGATGTCGCGCTTCTTGTTGCGGCGATCCCTGTACTGATACTGCAGCGAATGCTGGACCTGCTCTTTAGCTGCACGGTAGGTCCTGGATTTTGCTCCATAGTAACCCTTTGCACGGGCAAGGGTGGTACGACGCTTCTTACGGGCGGTTACTGAGCGCTTTACGCGTGGCATATCTCAATCACTCCTATATTGGTAAGGTTAAAACTATTAAAAGGATTAGCGAAGGCCAAGGCTGCGCTTCAATACCTTCTCGTCGGACTTAGCAATCACGGTCTCGTGACGCATGTTCCTCTTGCGCTTCTGGGTCTTCTTGGTGAGGATGTGGCTGCGATAAGCCTTTGCCCTCATGAGCTTGCCACTGCCGGTAACCCTAACACGCTTTGCGGTACCCCTATGGGTTTTCATCTTAGGCATGTTTCCTAAATCCTTTCTTCTTCCTGTTGGATTGCCAAAAAGGCAATCTGCACTCGCTATTCCTCTGCCGCACTATCTTCCGGAGTTGCCTTGGGCTTTTTCTTGCTTGCGCCCTTCTTGCCAATGGGTCCGAACATCATGTGCATGTTGCGGCCCTCGAGTTTTGGCTTGCTCTCCACCACTGCGATGTCCTTGAGATCTTCGGCAAGCTTGTCCAAGATTGCCAGACCCTGCTCCGGGTGAGCCATCTCGCGGCCCCTGAACATGATCGTGACCTTAACCTTGGCACCGCTTTCGATAAAGCGAATCACGTGCTTTTTCTTGGTCTCGTAGTCTCCAGTTCCGATCTTTGGACGGAACTTCATCTCCTTGACCTCGAGCTTGGCCTGATTCTTGCGGTTGCGCTTGGCCTTAACCTCTTGATCGTACTTGTACTTGCCGTAGTCCATGACGCGGCAAACTGGCGGGTCTGCATTTGGAGCTATCTCCACCAAATCTAGATTCTGGTCTTCGGCAATCCTCAGGGCATCTCTGGTATCGAATATTCCCAGCTGGGAACCATCTACTCCAATGAGACGGCAGCTTCTAGACCTGATCTCTCCATTAACTCGAGCCTCTTGTGCGCTAATTTCGATTCACCTCCGGTGATTGAATCACAACTTGTTTCCAAACAAAAAGCCTCCAGCACACGAGATGCTGGAGGCGTCGATAACCATGAAAGACCCACTGCTTGCTGGGCCATCTATGTTTATTCGACCAGACAGCTACCCGTGCGGGCGCCGCAAGGTGGGGACCAACCGATCCCTCTTTGCAGGCTCTCAGAAAAGTCGCGCATGGCTTTTCGAGACTCAAGTAGTATAGAGCACGTTACCCCTGCGGTCGAGATTTCCGTTTGGGAATATGCCACGAGCGGCGGCAAACGGACAAAATTGCAGCTAATACGCCAAATTGCCATGTCAAGCGCTTTCGCATCGCGGCACAGAACGCGCTTCAAGCTAGAGCGCGTCCCAAGCTAGAACGCTCCTAAACCTAAAGCGCGCTTCAAGCTAGAGCGCGTCTACCGCAGCCTTTATCTGGTCCATGGCCTTCACAACGGTGGAACGCGGGCAAGCGAGGTTGATTCTCTGGAACTGTCCTCCGTTGCCGCCAAACATCGAGCCAGGATCGAGCCACAGCTTGCACTTGTTCTGGAAGAACTCGTTCAGCTCTTCGGCCTCCATGCCAAGCTCGGAGCAATCCAGCCAGATAAGATAGGTTCCCTGCGGCTCCACAAGCTTGATCTTGGGCACGTTGGTGGCTAGGTAATCGCGCACATAGTCGAGGTTGCCCTGGATGTACTGCATTACCTGCTCAAGCCATTCCTCGCCGTGGTTGTACGCTGCGGCGCAAGCTATGATGCCCAGAATGTTGGTTGAGTTAATACCGATGCTCGACATCCTGTAACGGAACTTGTCGCGGTAATCCTTGTTTGGAATCCAAATGTTCGAGCATTGCAGGCCGGCGAGGCTGAAGGTCTTGCTGGGCGCCGTGCAAACTACGATGGAATCCTTCAGTTCCGGGCATGCCTTGAGCATGGGGGTGAAGGTAACGCCGGGATAGGTTAAATCGCAGTGAATCTCGTCCACTACCACCAAAACATTGTGGTCGAGACAGATCTTGGCAACCTTCTGAAGCTCTTCCGGAGTCCACACGCGCCCAACCGGGTTATGCGGGCTGCACATGATGAACATCTTCACGTCGTTCTCTACGATCTTGTTCTCGAAATCCTCGTAATCGATGGTGTATGCAGGAGATTGATCGGGGTTGTACAGCAACTCGCTTGTAACCATCTTGCGGTCGTTTTGCTCGATTGCCATGATGAACGGGTAGTACACGGGGGTGTTTATCAGCACGCTGTCGCCAGGCTTGGTAAGGCATGCCACGGCATTGTAGAAAGCGCACACAACGCCAGGGGTCTTGCTCAACCACTCGGGCTGGTACTCAACACCATAGCGGCGCTTAAACCAGCCAATCACCGCATCGAAATACTCCTCTTTACCATCGGAATATCCGAAGAAGCCCTTCTTGCTGTACTCGTTGATCGCATCGACGACTGCGGGAACCGTTGGGAAGTCCATATCGGCAACCCACATTGGGATTTCGTCTTCTGCGTGACCAAGCTCCTTTGCAAAATCGAACTTGAACGAATACGTTCCAACTCTACTGGGCACGTTGTCAAAATCGTATTTCATAGTTGGCATCCTTTTTTACGGGTTTTCTTGTTGGCGCTTTGTTTGCTACTTACCTTCGCAGATTGCCTCGGAGCTGTCAGAGGGCACTATACAGCTGGAGGCAGCCCGCCCATATAAGGCAAGCCGCCTCCTTGGCAATCGCTTATATATTAGTTGATGCAATTGCAAAATGCTGCAATTGCAAAACGTTGAATTTGCTCGAAACGCTAAAGCTGCTTCTCGGAGTTTACCAGCTACGGCTTGTAGCCTGTTTATCGGCTACGTTTACCAGCTGCGCATGATGGTTTGATCGCGATCTGGCCCCACGGCAACGATAGAGACTTTAACGCCCGAAATCTCCTCGATGCGCTTGACGTATGCTTGCGCATTTGCGGGCAGGTCCTCGAACTTGCGGCAGCCCGTGATGTCCTCGCACCAACCTGGCAGCTCCTCATAGATGGGCTTGGCATTCGTGAAGTCCTTCAGGGAATCCGGCAGGCTCTCCACACGCTTGCCGTCGATGTCGTAGGCAACGCAGATTTTGATTGTTTCGAGGCTGTCCAGAACATCGAGCTTTGTCAGACAGATGTCGGTTAGTCCATTGACCCTGGCTGCGTACTTGATGATCACACCGTCGAACCAACCACAGCGCCTCCTGCGCCCGGTGGTCACACCAAACTCTGCTCCAACAGTGGTGAGAAGCTCTCCCACTTCGTCGTTAAGCTCAGTTGGGAACGGACCGGAACCCACGCGGGTGAGATATGCCTTGGTGATTCCCACGACTCTGTTTATCCACTTCATGCCAACGCCCGATCCGGTGCTGGCTCCAGCTGCGGTTGTGGAAGACGAGGTTACGAACGGGTATGTGCCGTGATCGATGTCGAGAAGGGTACCCTGGGCACCCTCGAAGAACACGTTCTTGCCAGCCTCCATGGCATCGTTTAGAAGCGTCACTGTGTCGGCAATGTGGCTGCCCAGCCTCTTCGCGTATCCCATGTACTCGTCGTATACAGCGTCGACATCGTAGGTGTCGAGACCATAGACGTCTTTCAGAAGGATGTTCTTGCTGGCAATGGCGGCTTCCAGGCGCTCGCGGAAGTACTCTGGGTCGAGCAAGTCGCCCATTCTCATACCGGTGCGCTGGGCCTTATCCTGATAGGTGGGGCCAATGCCGCGCTTGGTGGTTCCGATTTTCTGTGTTCCGAGATTCTTCTCGGATGCACCATCAAGATCTATATGCCAGGGCATGATCATCTGGGCATGGGACGAAATAACCAGTCTCTCAGCCGAAACTCCAGACTCTGCGAGAGTGTCTATCTCGTTTAGAAGAACCTTGGGGTCAACCACGCAGCCATTGCCAATCACTGGGACAACGTCGTCGTACATTACTCCCGACGGAACCAGATGAAGTGCCAGATGCTTATCGCCATGCACAACCGTATGGCCGGCGTTGTTGCCTCCCTGGAACCTCACGACGTAATCGAAATCTCGGGCCAGCAAATCGGTGATCTTGCCTTTGCCCTCGTCTCCCCATTGTGCTCCAACCAATACTGTTCCCGGCATAGAGAGTTCCTAACCTTGAAGTTGAACTGATGATGAAAGTTTTAAGCGCCAACGATATCGCATGGCTATGCGAGCTAGCACAACCATATACAAGAACCGCAAGCTCCGTGCACAGATAATTATATGGGGGCGTCACAATGTTATTGGCGTTCTATCGGGTCAAAGACGCATTTACGATAGATTGCCTGCGGGTCTGCAAGTTGTGAGGGTCCACCTCATCGCAAAGGCCTCATCCCATAGACCTCATCCCAAAGCAGCCTTGCGGTTGTCATAGCTGGCGCTGTACAAAACTTGACCTTCACAGTAATAATTTCTTCATATTTAAGTGTTTTCCGCCATTCCAGCGTATGGGGAACTTATCTTCCCCGATAAAAGCAATTTTTGCATAATTTCAAGCATCAGAAATAATACGCGCTAAAATTATCGAATCTGCTCGTTTTCAAGCGTTTGGGATTACAGCCCTCATATCCCATACATTCGAATGTATTCCCAGCAGCTCATACTTCATAACTTATATGCGCACTGGTGTATTCGACTGGGCATGGTTCTACAGGCATATCCCCTGCGCCCCGGACAGATTCGTTTTTGAGGAAACTAGGAGGATGAAGAATGACGGAAATGCACATGGGCGGATTGAACGCCGAGCAAAGTGCAGTTGCCGAGCTTCAGAAGGCCTTGGGAGAGCGCTTCATCAAGAGCACCCTTTCCCCATGCCCTGTGGAGTTTACCGCTGCATTCGTCAACATTTGCAACTCGCAGTCTTGCGGCAAGTGCACGCCGTGCAGAGTTGGACTGCAGCAGCTCCATGTGTTGATCGAGCAGGTGCTTAGCGGACGCGGAACGCCTGAGACTCTCAAGCTCATCGAGAAAACCGCTAGGGACATTTCCCTCACTGCAGACTGTGCCATCGGTTCGGAGTCTGCAGCTTTGGCACTCGAGGCAATCCAGGGATTTCGCAAGGACTTCATGGCCCACATTGAGAAAGGCTACTGCGAGTTCACGGCAAACGACCTTATCCCTTGCATGTCCAACTGCCCTGCGCGAGTCGATATCCCCGGATACATCTCGCTTGTAGAGGCCGGAAGATACACCGATGCCGTAAGGCTCATTCGCAAGGACAACCCGCTGCCAATCTCGTGCGGATCCATTTGCGAGCATCCATGCGAGCTCAACTGCCGCAGGGGAATGCTGGACGACCCCATCAACATTCGCGCCCTCAAGCGCTATGCTTGCGACCACATGGAGGGCGATTACGAGCCTGAGAAGTACGAGCCAACCGGGAAGAAAATTGCCGTTATCGGCGGAGGCCCTGCCGGACTCACCGTTGCCTACTACCTCACGATTATGGGCCACAGCGTTACGATCTTCGAGCAGCGCAGCCACTTGGGCGGCATGATGCGCTATGGAATTCCAAACTACCGCTTTGACAAGGAGCTGCTCGAGGAAGAGGTCCAGTGGATCATCAAGCAGGGCGTCGAGGTTAGGACCAACGTGATCGTTGGCGACGACATCACGGTTGAGGATCTGCTTGAGCAATACGATGCCATGTTCATCGGCATCGGTGCCCACGACGACAGGCAGCTCCACCTGGTTGGCGAGAGTGCTCCCAACGTTGTGTCCGCAGTTCAGATGCTCCGCGACATCGGAGAGGGCATTTACCCGGACTTCTCGGGAGAGACCGTGGCGGTTATCGGTGGCGGAAACGTGGCCATGGACGTGGCAAGGTCTTCGGTGCGTCTTGGCGCCAAGCGCGTGATCGTGATCTACAGGCGCAGGCGCGTGGACATGACCGCGCAGCAGGACGAAATTCGCAACGCTCTAGCAGAGGGCTGCGAAATCGTGGAGCTGCACAACCCAATCAACCTCGAGCTCGACCACGGCGTTGTTACCGGAGTAACCGTGCAGCCGCAGATTATCGGCCAGATCGTCAACGGCCGCGCCTCGATGAGAGATGCCAAGGAAGATCCCTTCACCATCAAATGCGACAGGGTGATCGTGGCAATTGGACAGAGCATCGACTCCAGGTGCTTTGCCGATTATGGCATTCCCGTGAACAAGGGACGCATCCTTGCAGATGACGGCGGAGTGATCAAGGACTTCGATGGCGTGTTCTCCGGAGGAGACTGCGTAACCGGACCAGCCACCGTTATCAAGGCAATCGCAGCCGGCAAGACCGCAGCACGCAATATTGACACCTACCTGGGTTATCACCATGTGATCAAGCGTACCGTCGAGCTTCCTCCCGTGAAGTTCAAGGGAAGGATCTCGTGCGCTAGGTCCGAGATGAACGAGCGCGGTGTCGAGGTAAGAAGGCACGACTTCGAGATGTTCGAGGAAGGTCTTTCCGACGAGGCCGCGTGGCAGGAATCCAACAGGTGCCTGCACTGCGATCACTATGGCTTCGGAGCATTCAGAGGCGGGAGGATTGAGGAATGGTAAACGTCACCATCGATGGAAAGAAAGTTCAGGTAGAGGAGCATACCTCAATCCTCAAGGCTGCAAGGCAAGCCGGAGTTGATATCCCAACGCTGTGCTATCTGGAAGGCGTTAACGAAATCGGAGCCTGCAGGGTCTGCGTCGTCGAAATCGAGGGATACAGGCAGCTGGCCGCATCCTGCAACAACGAGGTTCAGGAGGGCATGGTCATCCACACCAACAGCCCCAAGGTGCGCGAAGCTCGCAAGACCAACGTTCAGCTCATACTTTCCCAGCACAACGTGAGCTGCACCAGCTGCATCCGCGGCGGAAACTGCCAGCTGCAGAAGGTTTCGAACGAGCTGGGACTCTTCGAGGAACCCTACGAGAAGAACGTGCCAATCAACAGGTTCAGGTACAACTTCCCGCTTGTCCGCCACGAGGACAAGTGCATCAAGTGCCTGCGCTGCCTGCAGGTTTGCGAGAAAATCCAGCAGGTGCACATCTGGGACTTCATCAACCATGCTTCGCACACCACGATTGGAGTCAAGGGAGGCCTGCCTCTAAACGACACCAACTGCGCTCTTTGCGGACAGTGCATAACGCATTGCCCGGTGGGAGCCCTTCGCGAGTGGGATGACACCGACAGGTTCTTCGAAGCACTGGCAGATCCCGAGAAGGTCGTCGTCGTTCAGATTGCTCCTGCAGTCAGGGCTGCATGGGGCGAGAGCCTTGGCCTTCCGAGGGAGAAAGCCACGGTCAAGCGCATGGTCGCGGCAATCCGCAGAATGGGAGCCGACCTCATCTTCGACACCACGTTCAGCGCCGACCTCACCATCATGGAAGAGGGCAGCGAGCTCTTGGAGAGGCTGCAGCACAAGGACGACCACCCGTGGCCGATGTTCACATCGTGCTGCCCGGGATGGGTGCGCTTCCTCAAGGGTCATTACCCAGAGCTTGTGGACAACCTGTCCACCTCGAAGTCGCCGATGCAGATGTTCGGAGCCACGATTAAGTCGTACTACGCCAAGATGATGGACATCGACCCCGATAGAATCTTCAACGTTGCCATCATGCCCTGCGTTGCCAAGAAGGCAGAGTGCGACATTCCGGTGATGAACGACGCCGGGGCAGGCCCCGACATGGACCTTGTTCTCACAACCCGTGAGGTTGACCGCATGATTCGATCCGAGCACATGGTGCCGGAAGACCTCGAAGAGGAAGAGTTCGACGACCCGCTGGGCATTGGAACCGGAGCAGGCGTTATCTTCGGAGCAACTGGCGGAGTTATGGAAGCAGCGCTTCGTACCGCCTACTATCTGGTTGAGGGAGAGAACCCAGAGCCGGATGCCTTCAAGGATGTTCGCGGTTTGCAGGGCTGGAAGGAAGCCAGCTTCGACATGGGCGAAACCACTCTTCACGTTGCAGTTGCCTCTGGCCTCGGCAACACCAGGAAGCTCATCGAGGCAATTGAAGCCGGAGAAGTGCAATACGACTTCGTCGAGATCATGGCGTGCCCGGGCGGTTGCTCTGGCGGAGGCGGACAGCCAATCCACGAGGGCAAGGAGCTTGCTGGAAAGCGTGGAGAGGTGCTCTACGGACTCGACAAGGTGGATAACCTGCGATTCTCGCATGAGAACCCTGCCATCATCGATTGCTACAACGACTTCTTCGGCAATCCGCTTTCCGAGAAGGCCGAGAAACTGCTCCACACCGACCATCATGCTTGGAGGATGCCTTACGAGCGCGACCAGCATCTCTACGAGGATGAAGATTACGACTTCTAAACAGGCTGGCTGAAGCGGGCGCAAGAAGCGCTAACGACGCGCTAATGGTGCGAATGACGCGCGGCCAACATGGATAAACGATGCGGCACTAACACAAAAGGAGCTGTGGGGAATCAAATCCCGCAGCTCCTTTTCTTATGCAGCAATATTATTTGCTCGCTTACGAACAGCTTGTACTGCTATCCCTGCCGCCTCTAAGTCTATTGATCGAAGTCTACTGGTCGTCACCCACGTATTCATCGGGGCCGATATAAAGATCCTCGAACTTGGTGAAGTCGGGGATAAACGCCAAATCCGCCACACCAGTCGGGCCGTTCCTGTGCTTCTCGATGATGATCTTGGCCACGCCCTTATCGGGTCTCTTGGGATTCTCGGCCTCCTCATCGTTCATCGACCTGTCGATGAATATGACAACGTCTGCGTCTTGCTCGATGGATCCAGACTCACGAAGGTCGGACAACTGCGGTCTCTTGCCCTCGCGATCGTCAACCCTACGGCTGAGCTGCGACAGCGCGATGATGGGCACTCCGAGCTCCTTGCCCAGCATCTTGAGGCCTCTTGAGAACTCGGCGACCTCCAGGTGCCTGTCCTTGTATTGACCATGTGACTCCATGAGCTGGAGGTAGTCAACGACTATCAGGCCCTGCTTCTTGTTGTGAAGCTGACGCCTAGCCTTCGCACGTAGCTCCATGATTGACAGTGCCGACGAGTCGTCGATTGAGAAGTCCAGCTGACCAAGCGTAGAGCAGGCTTTGATAAGCTGCTGCCAATCCGATGATTCGAGGGTGCCGTTTCTCATCTTCTTGAGATTAACCCTGGCCTCTGTGCACATGATCTTCTGAATGAGCTGCTCAGAAGGCATTTCCAGTGAGAAGAACGCTACCGAGGTACCTGCCTTGGCGGCGTTTACCGCAACATTCAGAGCAAAGGATGTTTTACCAACGCCAGGACGTGCAGCGAGAATCAGAAGGTCGCCGCCGCGCATACCCGACAGGATGCTGTCAACAGCCTTGTAGCCCGTGGGAACTCCCTGGATGTGGGTCTTGTTCTTCGCCATCTCGTCCATCTGCTTGAGAGACTCTTGCATGAGGTCGGACAGATTGCGGAACGAAGATTTTACTTCCTTGTTGGTTACATCGAATATCAGCTTCTCGGCTTCTTCTACAACCGCCTCCGTGTTGTCCGGAGCATCGTAGCTGAGGGCGCTGATCTTCGTTGAAGCAGAGATGAGGCTGCGAAGCAAATGCTGTCTGTTGATTATCTCGACATGGTATTGCCAGTTCGCAAGCGCGAACGAGTTGTTTGCCAGTTCCAAGATATATGCTTTTCCGCCAATAGACTCTAGCTCTCCCTTGGCCTCCAGCCTCTCTGCCAAGGTAATCTGGTCTACAGGATTACCATTAGCATGTATCTCGTACATAGCTTCGAAAATCTTCTGGTGCGATGGCCTGTAGAAAGCCTCTTTCTTCACTAGCAGAAAAGCCTCTTCGAGGATTTCTGGATCTAGAATCATGGCTGCCAGGACGGCTTTTTCAGCCTCGATATTTTGAGGCACAACTTTATCGTGAAACGATATCGAGCTGTTCGATGTCGTATTCTCATAAGTTGCCAATCCGTTTGCGTATGCCATAACCAACTTGCCTTTCTCTGAACTTGTGAATGCATCTTAGCAAACGGGGCGGACAAAAATTCGCGTCGTTTGACGCTCAAAACCTGTCAAATCAGGCTCCTTTTTAGACTTATGCACCAATATGCCAAGGAGCCTGTGAAAAACTCTTAGCATGATTTTTGGTGTTTGCACATTTTTCACAATTTTCACAACCTGTGCTTTATTGGGTTGTCGACAGGTTTGTACCAGAGGAAAAATTTTTCGAAATTTTCGATAACCGAAAGTTTGCAAACCTAAACGCTAGCGAGCAACCTCAGAGCCGTCGAGCTGTTTAAATACCGCATCATTCTGATAACCTTTTCATGTTAGTTCGCAAGGGAGAAAGAATCCTATGGATAAGTCTAGAGTTAGAGATAGATCCTTGATCGTTGAAGGAAAAATTCACCATGAGGATAGGTTCGATTTCTCAGAACTTTCAGCATTTCCCGAGGTAAAACGCCATTTTTCTTCAGTCATATTCGATTTTGACGGAACGCTGGCAAACTCGATGTGGGTTTGGGAAGACATTGACCGCAAGTTCATTGAATATTATGATCTCGTTCTTCCCGAGAGCTATTACGAAGATATATCGTCGCTTTCGTTCGAGGAAACCGCCGTATTTTTCCAGGAAACCCTAGGCGTGAAAATGTCGGTTCGCGAGATAGGCGACAAATTCAACGACCTTGCCTATGAATCATACGCGCACGATGTCAAACTGAAAAAGGGTGTGAAAAAGTACCTGCAGAAACTGCAGTCTAGAGGGTGTGGAATAGCTATCGCCACGTCGTTATCTTGGCCGCTGCTTGAAGCGGCTTTGGAAAACAACGGGGTTCTTTCATACTTCGAGGACATGGCATTTTGCGACGAGAGCAAGGGCAAGAACTTCCCGGATGTTTACATGATGGCTGCCAAAAGGATTGGCGCCAAGGCAGAAGATTGCCTTGTCTTCGAAGACATTACACCTGGAATCATAAGCGCCAAGAAAATTGGGATGACCGTGGGTGGCGTGATTGACGACAATTACCAGCAAGATGTGGATGGAGTTAAATCGAACGCAGATTTTTGCATAGAGGATTTTGAGATTCTCGCCAGATAGGCCAGATGGCTAGATAGACATCCCGCTGATGTAACATGATGTAACAACAATGGGCCCGCAAGCATAATGAACCGCACCCCGAATCTTGGACTGAAAAGTAAAACCAAGATTCGGAGGTGCGGTTTTTTCATGAGACACGATATTCGCCTGAGGG
>CADBOM010000213.1 GCA_902796325.1 uncultured Coriobacteriaceae bacterium | reverse complement strand
TCTGGCCACTGCCATATAGCTCCGTACTGGGCCGATCGTCTTGGCAAGAAGCAGGTCGATGCTTGGCAGGCCTCCAGCAGAGGGGGAGAGCTCGTTTGCACCGTGGAGGGGGTGCACTGCAAGCTAGCCGGGCATGCGGTTACCTTCTCCAAAGGGGAGATTTTGATATAGCCGCATCGATATAGCGGTCTCGATATGGCTGCCTTACGGGAAAGAGAATCTCGCAGGGAGCTCGCGGGAATTTTGAGCTAGAATAGCTCCTAGCACAGGTTACGGACCTCGCTTTTGGGGAAAACGACTGCGCGCAGCAAATGCCAGCAGCGAATAACCAAAAGGAGGCCCGTTTTGTATTTGCTTTTAGACAATCAAGATTCTTTTGTATACAACCTTGCAGCTTATTTGCGAGAACTGGGTGCGCAGGTTGAGGTGGTCGATGCCAGGTTCTTCGACATCGGCTATGTGGCCAGCTTGCCGCTAACAGGCGTGGTGATTTCTCCGGGTCCTGGGCACCCATCGGATGCACATGCCGCGCATGAGCTCCTCGACGGCATCGATCCCGATGTGCCAGTGCTTGGAATTTGCCTGGGGCATCAGGTGATAGCCCAGCACTTTGGGGCAAACATCGTTAAAGGCCGCCGCCCCATGCATGGGAAGCTCTCCTCCGTCACCCATAACGGATGCGGAATCTTCGAGGGCATCCCACAAGGTTTGACAGTTACCAGATATCACTCGCTCGTGGTTGCCGACAATGGTCTGCCCGCCTCGCTGGTGGTTAGCGCACGCAGTGACGATGGGGTGATCATGGGGCTGGAGGGCACGTACCGCCCGCTCTATTCAACCCAGTTCCATCCGGAGGCCGTGCTTTCTAGATACGGGCACAGGATTCTCTCCAACTTCATGGGGATTTGCCAGGAGAGGGTGTGCCGCCATGCTTCATAAGATCATCGATGCAAGCCAGATGTTCGGGCTAGTCACCTCGATGGCGTCGGAAGATCCGGAGCGTCGCATGCCGGTGCCGGAGCATTGCATGCCGGGGCTGGAGCGTCACCTACCGGAGCACCATGTGTCGGACGAATGGGACGACTTGCTGTTCCGCGCCTTCACCGCTGAGGTTGGTGAAAATCCAGATAGGGCGGCAGTTCTATTGGAATCACTCGGAGAGGTGGGGGAGACCAATTCCCAAACGATGCTGTGCCTCATGCCAGCCCACTTGCTGGAGCAGAGAAGTGGGCGCATCTATCTCGACGGAGATCTTCAGGAGCAAGATTTTTATGCATGTATGAGGCAGGTGTTGGAGCAGAATCCCTGGCTCTCCGAGATGCAGCAGAGTTGCGGGAATAAATCCAAGACCCGGCGGAATCCCGAGGTCCCCGAAGAACTTGCCGGTCTTTCGTTTCCGGGTGGACTGGCTGGATTTCTGGGGTACGACCTTGGGCGCAAGGCCATGGATGTTCCCAGCAGGCATTCGGACGGCCCGGCTCTCGAGGGCTTCATGATGGACCCGGATTGCCTCATGGTTGCCGACAGGTGCGAGAAGCAGATTCACCTGATAGCTTTCGGAAGGCTCGAGAGCGCCGAAACCGAACTTGGGGAAATGAAGCTCTTGCTGGAGCGCGCGGCGGCAGATGCGTGCAGCGCTGGATCTTCTGCTGATTCGCCTTCGGACCCTTCGCATGCTTCTGAGCTTGACTCGCATCTTACGGGATCGCATGCGGACGGCCAAAGCGGGGCCTCGTGGTCCAGCGCTTTCACGGAGCCGGGTTACTGCAGCGCCATAGAAAACGTGATCGACCATATCGTCGATGGCGATATCTACGTCATGAACATGACCCAGACTCTCGAGGTTAAAAACCCTCCCGATCCGTGGACTCTTGCATCGCGTTTGCGCAGGAATAATCCCGCTCCATTTGGGGCTTGCATCAATACCGGCGATGTGCAGGTGGTGTGCGCTTCTCCCGAGAGATTCATGTACCTGAAGGATGGCGTGGTGCAAACCAAGCCCATAAAGGGCACTCGCAAAAGATCTTCCGATCCGGCTGAGTACGAGGCATTGCGAAACGAGCTGGCAAACGACCCCAAGGAGCGCTCCGAGCTCCTGATGATAGTGGACCTCGAGCGGAACGACCTCAACCGCGTTTGCGTTCCGGGGAGCGTGGTTGTGACCAAGAGCTACGACGTGGAGGAGCATCCCACGGTGTTCCAGCTGGTCACCACTATAGAGGGCAAGTTGCCGGAGGATAGGGACGCCGTGGATTTGCTCGAAGCCACTTTTCCGGGAGGCTCGATAACGGGTGCTCCCAAGCGGCGTGCAATGGAAATCATCGATGAACAGGAGAGCTGCAGCAGGGGATTGTACACGGGGTCGGTGGGCTACTTTGGATTTAACGGTGGGTGCGACCTCAACATAATCATCCGCACTGCGGTTTATGAAGACGGGGCTTATGTGGATGGGGCTGACGCCGACTCGCAAAGCGCTCGCTGCACCATTGGCGCAGGTGGAGGCATCACATACGAATCGGATCCCCGCTTCGAATATGACGAAACGCTCTTGAAGGCCAAGGCGTTGCTGGAGGCAATGGGTGCAAATTAGGTTGCGCGACATCGCCGACCTAGATGCTTACCCTAATATCGGAGGATCACTATGCAGATAAATCTAGACGACGGCTATCAGTTTGGCCTGGGGGCATTCGAAACCATCGCGGTGGAAAACCGCGAACCGCAGTTTTTGGATTGGCATCTCGAAAGGCTTTCGGAGGCCTTGGAGTTTCTGGGAATAGGGCAAATGCCTACTTCCGCCCAGGTGCGCGACTACCTGGAAACCCTGCCAATGGGCCGGATGGCTTGCAAGGTCATGGTGTCTGAGAACAACATCGCCTTCTCGAACAGGCCAAATCCATATACCGAGCAGAGCCGTGCCCGGGGGTTCAACCTGGAGATAAGCGAGCTTAGGCGAAACCAAACATCGCCCTTGGTAAGGCATAAGACCTTCAATTGCGGCGACCTGATTTTGGAGAAACGCTCGTGCAAGCTGCGTGGAATAGACGATGTCGTGCTGCTCAACGGGCTTGGGCAGATCAGCGAATGCACTGTTAGCAACATATTCTTCGTGCGCGATGGAAAGCTGCTGACACCCTCGATCGATTGCGGTTTGCTGCCCGGAATCATGCGTCGGGCAATAATGGAGAAGCTCGATGTTGAAGAGGCGGAGCTCTCCCTAGACGATTTA
>CADBOM010000212.1 GCA_902796325.1 uncultured Coriobacteriaceae bacterium | reverse complement strand
TAAGCCGAAACCACGCCGATAAGCGGCTTCTCCAGCTCTTCCTTCGTATAGCCCAGAGCATAGAAAAGGCTCCTGTTGGGCGCCCTCGAACTTCCCTTTGTAACGTTGTCGCTTCTCATGCGTATCTCCTGTTTCACTAGTTTTGTTGGCTCGCCTTTGCGTGAGTCGGTTGAGTCGGTTTGATTGGCGCTGGCTATCGCGAACCAATGCAACTCGACGCATCAAATGCACGCAGGGCAGGTTGGCCTTCCCCTATATTGCCAGAAATGCAACCCGCGGCGGGCATATAAGCAACTCGCCACCCAAAATCACTTTTGAGTGGCGAGATTCATGCTTTCAATCAGATTCAGGCTCGAACCGAGGAAGTTACTTGTTCAGCCAGCTCATCATCGAACGAAGCTCTCCACCGACCTTCTCGATGAGGTGCTCGCTCTGCTGACGGCGCATAGCCAGGAAGTGAACCTTGCGGCCACCGTTGGGGTTCATCTCGCTCAGGAAGTTGGAAGCGAAGGTGCCGTCCTGGATCTCGGTGAGGATCTGCTTCATAGCAGCCTTGGACTCCGGGCCGATCACGCGCGGACCCTCCACATAGTCGCCGTACTCAGCGGTGTTGGAGATGGAATAGCGCATCTTGTTGAAGCCGCCCTCGTTGATGAGGTCGACGATGAGCTTCATCTCGTGGCAGGTCTCGAAGTAAGCCATCTCGGGAGCATAGCCTGCCTCGACCAGGGTCTCGAATCCAGCATGGATAAGAGCGGAAACGCCTCCGCAGAGAACTGCCTGCTCGCCGAAGAGGTCGGTCTCGGTCTCCTCCTTGAAGGTGGTCTCGAGAATACCAGCGCGGCCAGCACCGATTCCGGAAGCGTATGCCAGAGCAATCTCCTTGGCCTTTCCGGTGTAATCCTGCTCAACGCAGATGAGGCTCGGGCAGCCCTCGCCCTCGGTGTACAGACGACGGACGATGTGACCTGGACCCTTGGGGGCAATCATGATGACATCGACGTTCTCGGGAGGAACGATGGTCTTGAAGTGAATGTTGAAGCCGTGTGCGAAGGCAAGTGCGTTGCCCTCCTCCAGGTGAGGAGCGATCTGAGCATTGTAAATGTCGGCGCAGAGCTCATCTGGAACGAGCAGCATGATGATGTCTCCAGCTGCTGCGGCCTCCTCGACCTCCATGACCTTGAAGTTGTCGTGGGTAGCAGCGAAATCTGCTGCCTTCTGCCAATGGGAGGAATCCTTGCGCAGTCCAACGACCACGTTAACTCCGCTCTCGGCAAGGTTCATGGAATGTGCATGTCCCTGGCTGCCGAATCCGATGACTGCAACGGTCTTGCCGTCCAGAACGCCAAGATTACAATCGCTGTCATAGTACTTCTTGATTGCCATTTGCGAACATCTCCTTTTTCAGAATGCCAATGCATTTGAACGCAATATCTATCTCCGAAGAGATTACTGCCTATTATCCCATTAGCTTATATAGGTCAAGTTTAAAATCCTGCATGTGGTTGAATGGATGTTTGTATTTACCGGGTGTTTTACATTCGATAAAACCGGAAAATAAATTCATCCCTACAAGCGTCGTAGCCGTCATTTATGCACGAACCATACACCGCCGATACATGGTCCCATGTATATTTCACGCATAACGCCGCAGCACTGTGCTATATGCCCAGGCGAACCATACGATTTATTCCATACGAATGTCAGAAACATCGTGCCCGCCCGGAATCATCGGGAGAACTTTCTCGTCCTTATCGATGATGCACTGGATCCAGGTGGGGCCATCATTTTGCAGGGCTTTCGCAAAGGCCTCCCTGAATTCCGGCATGGTGGACACGCTGTATCCCTTCAACCCAAACCCCTCGGCCACCTTGACGTAGTCCGTCTTCCTGCCGGGGTCGGTTTGAGAGTACCTGCCGCCATAGAAAAGCTTCTGCCATTGGCGCACCATGCCCAGTACCTTGTTGTCGAAGATCACGGTGATGATCGGCAGGTTGTAGCTTACAGCCGTGCACGCCTCGTTCATATTCATGTGGAAACTGCCATCGCCGGTGAGCATCACAACCCTGGAATCATTGCCCAGTGCTACCTGAGTTCCTATGGCTGCACCGTAGCCATATCCCATCGTTCCAAGGCCGCCCGACGTTACGAACCTCCTTGGGTCCACGTGCTTTATATATTGTGCAGCCCACATCTGGTGCTGCCCAACGTCTGTCACATAATGGGCGTCTGGACCACACTCGTCGCAGATTTCCTCGATGAGCTGCTGAGGATGAATCGAATCCTCCGACCTTTGGGGTACGAAATCATTCTTCTGCCACTCCCTGATCTGTGCAATCCAGTCTGAAATCTCGGGGGCTTTCACCTGCGACAGCATGACCTCGAGCGCAGTTGCAGCATCGCTTACGATTGCAAGATCGACATCCACGTTCTTGCCCAGTTCGTCGATATCAACATCTATCTGAATGACCTTCGCCTTGCCGGCAAAGGTATCCGGGTTAAGGGCAACGCGGTCGGAGAATCTGGTGCCTATAGAGATGAGAAGATCCGCCTCTGCCACGGCCTTGTTTGACGAGAACTTTCCGTGCATGCCCAGAAGCCCAAGGTTCAACTCGTCATCGTAACGGACCTCGCCTGCACCCATGAGGGTATGGGTCACGGGGATTCCAGTAGTGTGAACGAACCTCCTTATAAGATCGGTGGCGTTGGCATTCTTAACTCCGCCACCAATCATGATCACAGGACGTCTGGCAGAATTTATCATCGAGATGGCCCTTACCATCTTCGATACATCTGGAAGGTTCTTAACAGACACCGGCTCTGGCTCCATTGGCTCATATTCGCAGGTGTTTGCCGTAACATCCTTTGGAATATCCACCGAAACCGGGCCGTGCCTTCCGCTCTTCGCAATCTTGAAGGCCAGCCTCATGGTGCTCGCAAGATCTTCCACGCGCATGACCGTGAACGACCTCTTTGTTACCGGCGCCATGATCTTCTCTGCGGCAACTTCCTGAAAGCTGTCCTTGCCAAGCAGCTTGGTGCCAACGTTGCCGGTAAACGCAACCACCGGAACGCTGTCCATCTTGGCCGTCGCAAGCCCGGTTACAAGATTTGTGGCACCTGGCCCGCTCGTGGCAAGCACGACTCCGGTTTTCCCGGTTGTCCTCGCATACCCGTCTGCAGCATGAGCAGCCCCCTGCTCATGAGCCGTAAGTATGTGCCTGATTTTGTCGGAGTTCTTGTAAAGCTCGTCGTAGAGATTCAGCACCGCTCCCCCAGGATATCCGAAAATCGTGTCTACACCTTGTTCGAGCAAGACTTTTACGAATATCTGAGAACCATTCAGCAGCATCGAAACCTCCTTGAACAAACGCATCTGCGGCAATATGGCGAGCAGTATGGCGTCGAAAAAATGCGGGCCAGCAATGCAGGGCAAGTGCCATATCCCACACAAACGATAAGCGGACGCTCGCTTGACAATGCCATCACAATACACCCGGCTTTGCAAATAAATACTTTATCCAACGACAGCGGTAATATGTTATTAATTTGAAACACGGCGCAACGTCATCGTTTATTGGAAGGTTGGCAATCCATGAACAGCAAATCCCTTCTCGAGAACCTGAACGGGCTGGTTGTGTTCAGAAATATATTGTCCGACCCTGTGGTTGAGGCATTCGAGCAGTCCCTCCGGTCGATTACGGGGAGCTCCAGCAACCTGGATGCAATCTCCAGCTTGGCCGACTTTGAGTCCAAGCTGTTCGCAGAGCGCACCAACTGGTCGGAGTACCTCCTCGACGTGGTGCTGCAAGACGAGAATCCCTATGTGCACGAATATGTGAAATGTGCCAGAACCGGTGGGGACAGAAACCCCGTTATCGACAAATGCGCCAATAGCGAACTCGAATTCCTGAACACCCTAGGGCAAGTGGGGCTGGACGACTTCATCGGGTTCGTCCCGGTGGTTCAAAAATCGAGTTTCGCATTCCTCCCAAGATGGGAGACGTCGAGCATAGACTTCGTTTGCGAGTACTCGACAAGAATGCAGAACATCGAGCGCACCGGATATGGGATGTTCGCCAAATACCACGTGTTCACGATTGCAGACAAGAGGATCGTCCCGGTCAAGCACCCAGATTCTCAAACGCTCGAAGAGCTTCCGGGGTACGAAGAGGAGCGCAAGAAGATCATCGAGAACACCGAGGCGTTGGTTAACAGGCTCCCGGCAAACAATATCCTGCTCTATGGAGATGCCGGAACCGGCAAATCCAGCGCGATAAAGGCCATAGCCAACAAGTTTGCGCCGGAAGGCCTGAGGCTCGTCGAGGTTAAGAAGAACCAGCTATACGAGCTTCCCGAAATCATGGATTCCCTTGCGTCGAACCCCCTCAAGTTCGTGATATTCATCGACGACCTGAGCTTCACCTCAAACGATGACGACTTTGCAGCGCTAAAGGCCATCCTCGAGGGAAGCGTGCATGGGAAGAT
>CADBOM010000211.1 GCA_902796325.1 uncultured Coriobacteriaceae bacterium | reverse complement strand
CCTACACAATCGGCAGCGATGCCAAAACCGCAACCGGCGACAACCCGGACAGCTCTGCAAACGTCTTGCCAGTCTCGCCCTGTCTGTCTCCACCATTGGTCCTGTTGTTCTGACCCGGATACTCAACCCTCACCATATCGCCCTGCGTGTAATAGGTCTTGTTGAGGGTGCTATATGGGAAGTCCGAAATCGAATCCGTGGAGTTTACCCTGGCGTATGCGATGCTCGGGACCTTCTGGCCAAGAGCCGTCTGCTTTCCGGTGTCCTCGACAAGCGACCTGCCCTGATTCCTCATTGCCTCGGCCTCGGCAGCTTCTGCAGCACGCATCCTCGCAGCTCCGTCGCCTTTCACGAACGTTCCGTCGCACACGTCCACGAACCCAGGTCCGCGGCGCACTGGGATAATCGGTCTCTCGCTGTCGCTTGGGGCAACGACCACGGCGGCATGGTTACCGGCCGCGCTCTTTGCCGCAAGAGCCGCCTGCGAAGTTGCACGACCAGCTGCAAGACCTGCAGCCTCCACCTCGGAGAGAGCTCCAAGAGACTTGCGTTTCTCAAGATCGCTTGCCACCTGCTGCTCGGATCTCTCAACCCTGCGCCCGGGCATTGCCTCGTCAAGTTCCTGCGCGAAGGTCTCGGAGGGCTTCATGGCAGAGCCAGTTCCACCGTTGCTAGCAGCAACGGCTTCAGCACCGGTGCCGCTGGCGCCATTGTCTGCAATCTCTGGAAGCTTGGCGTCGATTGCAGATTTGTTCTTCTGATCCTGGCCAGAAGCCTCCGCTCCACTTGCAACGCTTTGAGCCACGGCGTTCGAGTACTTGGCATCGGCCTCTATCGGATCGGTGACATCGATGTCGTTTGCATGCTTTGGAATAGACAGGATGTCGGAGAAGTTGCTCTCCAGGCTATCCAGCAAATCGTCTGGCTTCATCTTGGACTGCGTTACGGAGTCGCCCTGCTGAACCGCCCTGCGAACATGCTTTGGGGTGTAGGTGTGCTCTCCGCCAGAAACCACCGGAATCTCAATCTGGCTATGGACTTCGTCGGTTGTCTGGGACTTGGCAGCCTGAACAGCCTGAGCCTCAGTGCCCTGCGCCACAGCGTTGCGATTAGCCGAATGTGACCTCGCTGCAGAATTGCCAGCCTGAGAAGCATCTGAATCGGATGCGACGGCTCCCGTGGTTGGCGCCGTATCGTTTGCGTCAGCTGCACCATAAGCGGCAACTATGGAATTGTCGGGGTTATCCTCGGAAGCCTCAACGCCCTCGTTCGAGGTCTCCATATCGAGGACCGCGCTGTCCGAAGCCGCGTTGGATACGATGACCTGCTCGTCCACACCCGACGAGTCCATGCCATCCTGCTCGATTTCGGGAAGGTCTTCAGCGAATCTGGCATTCTCTCGATCGTCATCGAAATACTGGCCAAATTCAGACTCGTCTATACGACCGTTGAAGCCCATCTCCATGCGGAACTTGCAGTAGTCGGCCTCGAGCCTCTTGTACTTGTTGTCGGTGATCTTGAGTTTGACCAGCGCCGCTACGGCAATGGCAGATGCTGCGGCTATGGCTATTGGCTCGCCAACCGTTACAGCCATATTGCCGCCAGATTGGGCAACGGCTGCACCCTCCTCGGCAAATGCAGAGGGCACGAACAGAAAAGCTGACGTAGCGTAAGCAGCGAGCGCCGTGGTGTGTTTTAGTGGTTTCATTTGGCGTCCCTATTACCCCGCGTATTGCGCGGGGGCTTATATATTTACTTGGAATTTATATTACGATACAAAATCCGAAAAAACAACACAATTGGGCTTTCAAATGTACAAGTTCAGCGAACGGAGCGCCTTTATTATCGGCATGTATGCGCAAATCAGATGGATATGTGATGCAATTGCATAAAAGGGGTTGGGAAGAGTGGCGAGCACGGCAAGCTTTCCATGCGCTCGCGAAACCCCTTCTCAACCCCTTGCGGTCTCTCATACAGACAGCTATCGGATACAGACAGCTGTCAGCCAGCCCCTAGCCACACGTAGGAGCGCCGATTGAATGCTTTTTGGCCCTTGCAGGCCTTGCAGGCCTTGCAGCCTCTGCGATCTTTGTAGCCTTTAACAGTTACAGCCCCTATGCGGCCTCTTCGGCTTTCACGGTTACGGCCCCTACACACCCGGCTTGATGCCCACAACGGCAAGCCAATGGTTCTCCGGCTTGGTGTAAACGTGAACATTGCCAAATCCAGCCATCAGCATCTGCATGCACAGAGCCTTGGCGTCGTACGACTTGTACCCCTCGATCTGGCTGGTCCAATCGTCCACGTCCTCGCCATCGTCCTCGTTGCAGATCATCATGAATCCACCAGGCCTTGCAACCCTGAACATCTCGGACATTGCCTTGCCCATTTCCGGCCAGAAGTACACGGTCTCGAATGCGGTTATGACATCGAAGGAATTGTCCTCAAACGGGAGGGACGACACATCACCTTCAACGACCTTCGCCTTTCCTGAGGCAATGGCTTCGGAGTTGTACTGCGTGGCAACCTCCACGCTCGTGGGAGAGTAGTCGATGCCCGTAGCCGTGCCCTCTGGGCAGCGCTCCAGCAAACGTGCGATGTTGGCTCCCCCGCCGCATCCGGCATCAAGGCAATCTGCAGAGGTGGTCAGGTCGCCCTTCACCTGCTCGAGACCCCAGTTGGCCAGCTCCTCATGATGCCCTGCGTTCATACGCTCGAGCATCTGGTGACCTATCGGCGTGTCTTCGGGCTTCCTGGTGTTGTTGATCATCTCTTGAAATTCAGGCGAATTGCTGTCTAGCTGCTCTTCTGCCATGCTGGCCTCCGTATCGTATGAAACCGTATCTAAAAAATATTAGCTGCTGCTAAAATATCGACTACCCTAATTCAAGCATATGTCTTGCCCCGAAAGCGCGGGTATTATCCCGCCGGGTTAACGTGTCGCAGGATGCCGGATGCAATATGTCGGACGCCGAATATCATCCTGTACGATGGTTTCAAACGCGTGAACAATACTGGCACATGCCGTTCGTCGGTCGTGAAAAAATTTTTCTGAAATATTACTTGTCAAAGTCCATCGCGGCGCGTAATATCTCTACTTGCGTTTGCGGGGCACCAAGTGCCTAAGCGTTGCACTGGAGTGTCGTCTAACGGTAGGACAGCAGATTCTGGTTCTGTCAGTGAGGGTTCGATTCCTTCCACTCCAGCCATTAGATGCACCGCTTCTTACATATGGCCCGTTCGTCTAGCGGTCTTGGACGCCGCCCTCTCAAGGCGGAGATCACCAGTTCGAATCTGGTACGGGCTACCAAAAATTCCAAGCTCTCCCACTGCGGAGGGCTTTCTTATTTTAGGTGACTCTCTCTTAGATATGTGGATTGCCACGTTGAGCTGCTGAGAATTAAATCAACGCGCCATATAACATTCCAAAAATGCAACAAATACGTTCCATATCCATCTGAACCTGTAACTTTTCCCAGTTTGTGCGGGTCGAGAGCCCCAGATATGGCTTTTCGCTTAAACTTTCCCCGTTTGTGCGCGGCGAGCGACCGG
>CADBOM010000210.1 GCA_902796325.1 uncultured Coriobacteriaceae bacterium | reverse complement strand
TCGTCGAGATGGTTCTTGACCTTCAAATACGAGTTATGGCCTTCGGACCTATAATCCATGTGCAATTCCTTGCTTCGTGTTTTTGGAGCCCCGGAATTTCCGGTTATAAAAATCCCGGCTTAAGCCCGAGAACGAAACGCCAGAATATCAGAAAATCTTCTGAAACCATGGCCAATCGTTATCGAGCAGCCGGGATTTCGAACTTCCCTATTCCCTGCTTGAATCCTGCGCATCATCGGCGGCGGCACCGGCATCGCTGCCGTTCAAAGCGTCCGCCACCTCATTTGAAGCTGCACTCTCTGCATCTGCGGAGCTATCCGCAGACTCCGATTCCCAAGCGATGTCTGCCCCGAAATCTGCAAACTCATCTGGGAGTTCATCGTCGAAAGCACTTGGGAGCTCGTCGTCAGCGTTCTCCGATACGTCGTTTCCGGAAACAGCGCTTTCCGGTGCAGTGCTTCCCGACGCGGTGCCTTCTGCATCTCCTGCAGCGGCCGCTCCGTAAAGCCCATCGTCCACGCTCTCGTAAGCGTTATCCGCATCATCGGCGTCGGAAGCAACGGGTTCCGGCTCATCTTGATCGGTAACCTCGCCGTTCTCTATCTGCTTGGCAATCCTACCCAAGACGCCGTTAACGAACCTATAGGAGTCGTCCTCTCCCCCGAAATGCTGGGCAAGCTCGACGGCCTCGTTGATTGCAACGCCAGCCGGAATATCGGATTTGTAGATGAGCTCGAAAACCGCAATCTGCAGAATAGCCCTGTCGGTATTCGCCATGCGCGATATCGACCAGTTCTCAGAAGCTCCCTCTATGACCTTGTCGATATGACGCCTATGATCGAGAACTCCTCGGTAAAGATCGTATGTATAGTCTTCGAGAACAACGTCATCCATCACAGCGGACACATTAGCAGGAGCGTTCTCCTCATCTGACACGAAATCTCCTGTGAAGAGCAGCTGAAGAGCTTGTTCGCGTGCGCGGGTGCGGTCGTTATGCTCGTTATGGTTATCCTTGTTTCTAGATGCCACTTACTGAACTACTCCTCGAACTGAAGGGCCGAAACATAAACGTTTATAGCATCGACGGAAATGCCAGCCTGGCTCTCCAACGCATCGCTTACGTTGACCTTGATTCCATCGACTATGTCTTGCAGCTTGTACCCGTAGAAGATCTGAATGCTTATATCGAGAACGATGTGTCCGTTTTCTGCAAGAATTCCAACACCGCCTTGATCGTCGGTCCTGGTTAGAACGGTGTTGAACCTCTTGTCCACCCTTGGTCCGCCAACTGCCGCAACTCCAGGAACCTCGGAAGCGGCATGGGCAACCATGGTCTCGATTACACCTGGCGCAATCCCAAGATGCGCTATGGCCGATTTATCATCATTACGGGCATCGATCAGCCCTGCCGAGCCATCGATCGCAGTCTTAAGAGTGTTTTTCATGCTGTCTCCTATTTGATTTGCCAATTCTCATGGCATGTCAAACCCGTAGTCTCGATTATCTCACCAGCTAGTGAACGCAGTGTGCAGAAAGCCTAGAGCAAATCTTCTTTTTCTATGAAATCGGTGTAGATAACGCCCTTCTGGAAGTTGGGATTCTCCACAACCATCTTATGGAACGGAATCGTTGTAGGCACACCTTCGATTTCGATCTCGTCCAGAGCCCTGCGGGCGCGGGCGATTGCCTCGTCCCTGTCGTAGCCCCAGACAACGAGCTTGGCAAGCATCGAGTCGTAATACGGGGGAATCTTGTAACCCTCGTATATATGGGTGTCGACCCTCACTCCGGGACCATCCGGAAGATGCAGGTGGGTTATCGTTCCCGGGCTTGGGCGGAAATCGTTGTACGGGTCTTCGGCATTGATCCTGAACTCGATTGCATGTCCGAATGGCGAGAAAGGCGCCCTGTCCTTGCAGGTTAGCTCTTCTCCAGCAGCAATCCTGATCTGCTCCTTGATGATATCCACGCCGGTGATGGACTCGGAAACGCCATGCTCAACCTGGACCCTGGCGTTCATCTCCATGAAGTAATAGCTGTTATCCTCATCGAGAAGGAACTCTATGGTACCGGCATTGGTGTATCCGGCAGCCTTGACCATGCGTAGAGCAGTTGCACCCATCTCTTGCCTTAGCTCTTCGGTTAGAGCAGGAGATGGCGCCTCCTCGATGAGCTTCTGATGACGACGCTGTATCGAGCAGTCGCGCTCGCAAAGATGAACCATGTTGCCATGCTCGTCGGCCAAAATCTGAATCTCGACGTGACGTGGGCGCAGAATCAACTTCTCGATGTAAACATCGTCGTTGCCAAATCCGCTCAAGGCCTCGCTCTTAGCGGTGTTGAATGCGCTTTCCATCTCATCTTCGGAATAGACCTCGCGCATACCCTTGCCGCCGCCGCCAGCGCTTGCCTTCACCAAGACCGGATATCCAAACTCCTTGGCTATTTTCTTGGCTTCCTCGACGGATTCGACCACGCCATCGCTACCGGGAACAGTTGGAACATTTGCAACCTTTGCCGTGGCCTTGGCGTTTGCCTTGTTTCCGAGGGCATCCATGACGTCGGGGTGCGGGCCAATGAACACGATGTCGTTATCGATGCATGCCCTTGCGAAGTCCGAATTCTCTGCAAGAAAACCATAGCCCGGGTGAATTGCCTGAGCTCCGGTGATCTGAGCGGCTCCAATAAGCGCCTGCATGTTTAGGTACGATTTGGACGATTGTGCGGGGCCTATACACACAGCCTCGTCTGCCATCTTCACGGCAACGGTATCTTTATCAGCCTGGGAATAGACCGCCACGGTTTTAACGCCCATCTCCTTGGCGGCCCTTATTACCCTGAGCGCTACCTCGCCGCGGTTTGCTATCAATATCTTGTCGAACATTTAAGCGCCCTCACCCTCGCTGGCAGCATCCTTCATCGGCTCCAGATAGAACAGCGGGGTTCCGTACTCTACGGAATCGCCGTCCTTGCAGCACACCTCGCGAATGTAGCCAATCTGATCGGCCGGAACCTCGTTCATGAGCTTCATTGCCTCGACGATGCAGAGAGACTGTCCCGCAGTTACCTCGTCGCCAACCTTGACAAACGGATCCGCGCCCGGAGTTGGGGCCTCGTAATAAGTTCCAACCATCGGGGAGGTGATGGCAATCCAGTTGCTCGGACGATTCTTTCCGTCTCCTGCAGGCTCGCTGCCAGACGCCTCCTTCTTAGGAGCTGGGGCAGCCACCTGCTGCTGGACCGGGGCAATTACCTGTGCAGCTTCGCCCTTTGCGCGGACGGTTACCTTCATTCCAGCTTCTTCGATCGTTACCTCGCCTATGTTGGAATCTTCAACGGTCTTGATAAGATCTTTGATCTGACTGATGTCCACGTAGTCCTCCTCTTTGGTGTCACGAACTAGCTCTTCAACCAAAAACTCAGTTTTCTCTGGGTTGTGGTGCTTGGAAAGGAACGTCTTGGCGGTCTCGGGGAAGAGCGCATACATGAGAACGTCTTCCTCGCTATCGGCAAGATCCCCGATTTCCTCTGCATATTCATCGTACGTCTTGGTCACTAGAGTGCTTGGAGCAATATCCGGATCGAGCGGCTTGGCATCTCCAAGAACTTTCTTGACGATCTCGACCTTCAGAGGTCCGGGAGCCTTTCCATAGTATCCGGACAGATAGTCCTTCATCTCGGACGACACATACGCCCATCTCTTGCCGGTGAGAACGTTGAACACCGCCTGGGTTCCCACAATCTGAGACATTGGCGTAACCAGAGGTGGATAGCCGATTTCGGCGCGTACCTTTGGAATCTCCTCCATGACCTCCGGCAACCTGTCGATTGCCTTCTGAACATCAAGCTGGCTCATAAGGTTGCTCATCATTCCGCCCGGAACCTGGTGGCTGTA
Source organism: uncultured Coriobacteriaceae bacterium (assembly GCA_902796325.1). GTDB lineage: Bacteria > Actinomycetota > Coriobacteriia > Coriobacteriales > CADBOM01 > CADBOM01. The sequence goes on along the minus strand of CADBOM010000210.1, from coordinate 14,302 downwards.
AACCTTCATGTGGATGAGCGAGCTCTCGCCGCGCTTGTAATGATTTCTCTTGCGCACCTGCTCCCAGTACTCCGCAATCTCGAAGAGAAGGTCGAGGTCTAGGCCGGAATCGTATCCAGATTCCTTGAGAGCGGCAACCATCATCTCCACAGCAGGCTGGGAGTTGCCGAATGCAAGCGGGGCAGTTGCGGTGTCCACGATTGCAGCACCAGCCTCAGCAGCCTTGATGTAGTTAGCCGGAGCCATTCCACCGTTGTAGTGACAATGCACATGCACGGGAAGTCCAACCTCCTCGCGCAGAGCGCTCACGATTCGCTCCGTGCGATACGGCGTGAGGAGACCGGCCATGTCCTTGATGCAAATGGAATCTGCACCAAGCTCCTTCCACTTGAGCGCATAGTCGATGTAGCTATCCATCGTGTGAACAGGGCTCATCGTATAGGAGATGGCTCCCTCGAGATGTCCTCCGCACTCTTTGATGGCTTCAGCGCTGTCGACGACGTTGCGGATGTCGTTCAATGCATCGAAAATCCTGAAGACATCGATGCCATTGCGCTTTGCAGCCTTGAGGAATCTCTGAACGATGTCTTTGGAATAGAAGTGGTATCCCAACAGGTTCTGTCCACGCGAGAGCATGGAAAGCGGCGTGTTGGGGCAGTACTTCTTGATGGCGCGGAGTCTTTCCCACGGATTCTCATCCAGAAACCTCAGGCAAGTATCGAAAGTGGCTCCTCCCCAGCATTCCAGGGCCCAGTAGCCAACCTGATCCATCTTCCCGAGAATCGGAAGCATATCTCCGGTCTGCATTCTCGTTGCCCAAAGCGACTGATGAGCATCGCGAAGCGTTGTGTCCATGACCTGAAGTGGTCTCATGCTGCCTCCCATCTCCTTGCGAAATCATCCCGGCAAAATCATCGAAAGACTTACCGGACAATGTTGGTTGCGAATGTTTTGATTATATACGCGTCAGCCGCCGGTCCCATTGGGATTCAACGGCGGCTCCGACTACGGTGCATATAATTGTTGCTCTTGCTTTTTCATTGCCACGCCTCATCGAGAACTCCTGGAAATCCCAAAGTTCGTCATATAAATGGTGGCATCATTGCAGCGACGTGCGCACTGCAATTAAAGTCAATCGCTACTAGACGCGGGTGACGTACCTTCCGTCCCTGGTGTCGATCTTCAAAACGTCGCCGTTGTTGATGAACATCGGAACCTGCACCACAGCGCCGGTCTCCATGGTTGCAGGCTTGCTTCCACCCTGAACGGTATCGCCCTTGAAACCAGGATCGGTATCTACTACCTCGAGCTCCACGAACATCGGAGGCTGAACGTCCACAAGCTCATCGCCTGCATACTGGAGCAGGCAAACGTCGTTCTCCTTCAGCCACACAGAAGTGTCTCCAATGATGTCGGCTGGAATGGCCAGCTGCTCGTAGGTGGTGTTATCCATGAAGTAGTAGTCTGCACCATCGTTGTACAGGTACTGCATCTCCTTGGTTTCCATCCTGATCTCATCGAACTTCTCGCCTGCGCGGAACGTGAGGTCGTTAACCCTTCCGGTACGAACATCGCGAACCTTGGTGCGCACGAAAGCACCGCCCTTGCCAGGCTTGACGTGCTGGAACTCGATAATCAGGTTCGGCTTGCCATCGATGCTGATGCACTTGCCGTTCTTGAAATCAGCAGTGGAAATAGACATATCTCCTAAAATCCTTTCAAATTACACATTCGATAATCATCAGTTATCCAGAATCAATGTAGCATACGCCACACTGCCATGCCCCCTAGGGTTCGCCCGATGAGCGCGTGTTGTCGGCGTATCGATGCATTACAAACGGGCACGAAACTAAATATTAACAATCGGGCGCGTAAGCATCCGTGTTGTGAAAAACATCCGAAACCAGGCGCCAACTTCTACGACTTGAAGAAAGCTAGATAATCTGCAGCTCGTGCACGCTCTGCGTGAATGGCCTGTATCCGTCGCCGGTTATGACTCCGTAATCTTCGATTCTCACGCCACCAACTCCGGGAACGTAGATGCCAGGTTCCACCGTGATAACGTTACCGGCGGCAATCTGCCCAACGCTTCTCGGGCCGAACGTTGGAGATTCGTGGATATCGATTCCCACGCTATGCCCCAGCGAATGACCCATGAGATTGGGATATCCGCCTTCTGCGATGATCTTCTCGGCAAGCTCGTGAATCTCGCTGTAGTCCTTGCCAACCGCCACAGCAGCCTCGCATTCGGTCTGAGCTTTCAGGACGGTTTTGTAGATTTTCTTGAGCTCGTCACTAGGCTCGCCAATGGCAATCGTCCTCGTCATATCGGAGCAATAATCACCATATTTGGCGCCAAAGTCCAAAATTACAAAATCACCGTTCTCGAGCTTTTTCTCGGACGCCACCGCATGCGGCATCGCGGAATGGTAACCGCTGGCCACTATGGTTTCGAAGGCAAGTCCGCTAGCCCCTAGAGAGCGCATCTTGTATTCCATCTCGTTGGCCACCTGCATCTCCGTCATGCCAGGCTTTACCCAACCGAGAAGGTCAGAGAAGGTCTCATCGGTGATCTTCTGAGCTTTGCGCATAAGCTCTATCTCGGATTCGTCCTTCACCTCGCGTAACTTGAGAATGGGGTCTTTCATCTCGACTATCACGAAATCGAGCCCCTTGGCCTCAAGGGATTTCACGAGAGCCCTGTATTCGTTTAGCGGGATATTAGACTCAACCCCAATGCGGAGCTTGTGGCCATCTATAGGCTTTAAGTCGGAATCTGCAATGCGTGCGGCCGCGAAATCCATGTGGCTAACCCTGTCATCGTTGATTTCGAGATTACCTCTCGCAGGGTTTTGCCTCATGGCTTCCGAGTATCTGGAATCAGTGTGCAGGACCATGTCGCCACCTATGCACAGGGCAAGGTGTGCAGCCTCGGTATCAAACACTCCGAGGAAGTTGGTAAGCCACCTTATATCTGACGTCTTCCTGCAGTAATAGGCATCTATCGAATGATCTTCCAACGCCTTGGATAGCTTCTCTATTCTCTCTTTCATCGCATCTCCTCATCGTTTGTGATCTGGGTTACGAGCATCTCGATGGCATCGACATATCCCTTGCGACCCAAGCCCTTGACCTGTCCCAGACATGCCGGAGCAATCACGGACGTATGTCTGAAATCCTCTCGCTTCGATATGTCGCTCAAATGAACCTCAACCACAGGTATCTTGATTGCCTCGACCGCATCATGCAAGGCGTACGAGTAATGGGTATACGCGCCCGGGTTGAACACGATTCCGTCGTAGTATTTGCGAGCGTCTTGGATGCAGTCTATCAGTGCGCCTTCATGGTTCGACTGGTAGAAGCTCAGCCCTATGCTCACATCGATCCCAATCTCCGCGAACCTGAGCTCCAGACCGTGGACGCTGGTCTTGATGTACTCGTTTATCGTATCGAGAGTCTGCTCGCCATATATCGTTGGGTCCCTCTCTCCCAGAAGATTGAGATTGGGTCCGTTGACCACGAGTATCGATATCTTCTTCATTTAGAGCCTCCTACCCAGTTTCATTCAGGTTCTGGCCAAGTTCTAGCCAAGTTTTATCAAAGCATCCTTAGCCAAGCATCCATTTTTCGACATGTTCGCGAACTACCGACGGATCGAGTTCCTGCACAACCCAATCGCCCGGAGCCTTTGGAAGAACGAAGCTTATCGTCCTCCCGTTTGATTTCTTGTCGTGAAGCATGCGCTCCATTATCTGGTCGACGTCGAACTTCCTACCCAAACGTTGTATCCCAAGACTCGAAAGCAGCTCGTCTTGAGCTTCCACGAATCCGGGTTCCGTTCCTATGATGTCGTTTGCGAGAAAAGCCGCGAAGCGCATTCCCTCGGCAACGGCAATACCGTGCAGTACCTTTGGATTTTGAGATACAGCCTCGATGGCATGGCCCAGCGTATGACCATAGTTCAGGCACTTGCGTCTGGAAGATTCCCTCTCGTCTGCCACCACCACCCTGGCTTTGAATTCAACCGTCTTGGTAATGGCTTCTACCAGCGTATCCGTGTCATGCTCGACCAGCTTGGGAGCGGCTTCGAACATCCAGGCGGCAAACTCCCTGGAATCTATGACGGCAGATTTTGCCATCTCGGCAAAACCGCATTTCCACTCAAGCTCGGGAAGGGTATTGAGTACATCGGTATCGGCAGACACATATATTGGCTGCTTGAAGTTTCCAACGAGGTTCTTGATGCCGGCTACATTGACTCCATTCTTGCCTCCAACCGAGGAGTCGATCATCGAGAGCAAAGTGGTTGGAACCTGGACGAATGGAACCCCGCGCATATAGGTTGAGGCCACGAACCCGGCAAGGTCGCCTGTAACTCCTCCGCCAAGAGCCACGATAACCGAATCCCTCGCGAATCTGTACTCCGCCAACGCCCCGAACAGCTCTTCCATCTGCGCAAGGCTCTTGGAAGATTCGCCCGCGGGAAACGCAAACTGGGCAACGGCAAATCCAGATTCTTCGAGGATTTGTGAGACCTTCTCGGAGTATAGCTTGGATACGGTGGAGTCGGCGATAAGCGCCAGCGATCTGTAATCGGTGATTCCGGCAATCACGTCGCCAAGCTTGGAATTCACGCCACTGCCAATCCTGATGTCGTACTTGCTTCCACTGGGGAGAGCCAACTTTATCAAGTTAACCGTCATAGCAGACCCCTCTCCTCGAGCATAGCGCCCAACTCGTTGCAAACCTGAACGGGACGCTTGCCCGTCGTGTCGAACCTCATGTCGCAGGATTCGAGGTATAGGGGCATCCTGGATTGCAGCAAGTCGTGTGCGGTGTCCTTGTTCAGCAGAGGACGAGTAACCGTGCTGTGAATCCTGCCCAGAGCCTCATCTGGGTCTACTTCCATGAATACGACAAACCCCAGATGCTTCAGCAGCTCCCTGGATTTCTCATACGTCACGATTCCTCCGCCGCAGCTTACTATGGCAGAATCTACCCCCATGAGGTACTTGAGGTACTCGTACTCATGCTCGCGAAAACCTTGCTCCCCTTCGTCCTCGAAGATTTCTGGAACAGTTTTGTTGAGCATCCTGCATATACCGATGTCCGTATCGAACGACACCTTGCCGTACTTCCTGGCGAGCCTACGCGCTGCCGTTGACTTTCCAGAGCCCATAAAACCTATGAGCAGGATATGCCCCGGGTTATAGAACCCGTTTTCTCCAGTGGTACCGACTGACATCTCGCCTTACTCGCCTTTCAATCCCGCGTCTAAAAGATCGCTAACACAAACTACGGTTTTATCCTATTCAAATAGCTTTCGATGGATTTCTTGATATCTACCATGCAATCCCCACCGAATTTGTCCTGATATGCATTCGCAAGAACCATTGCCACCTCGGCTTCGGCAACGACGCCCATCGCAGGCACTGCGCAGACATCGGAGCGCTCTTTCGAGGCCTTGACCGGCTCATGCGTATCAAAATCAACAGTGTCCAGCGGCTTCATCATGGTAGGAATCGGCTTCATGGCGAGCTTCATTACCAATGGCTCGCCCGTGGTCATGCCACCCTCCAGGCCGCCGGCATTGTTCCCCGTGCGTCCATAACCGTTCGCATCGTCATACACTATTCCATCGTGTACCAAGCTGCCGGGACGCCTGGCAGACTCGAACCCTAGTCCGAACTCCACGCCTTTGATGGCGGGAATAGAGAAAGCTGCGGCACCAAGCTTGGAAGTAAGCCTATCAGGTCCAGACACATAGCTTCCAAGCCCCGGGATCAAACCAGTTGCGATTACCGCAACCTCGCCTCCCAGAGATTCGCCCTTCTCCTTGGCTTCGTCTATGGCCTGCTTCATCTTCTCCGTTGTTTCCACGTCGGGACAACGACATTCGGACTCCTCGGCCCTATCTTTTTGCAAAGGCACGTCATCCGGAATGCAAACTCCGCCGATGCTGGTTACCACCGAGTAAACTTCCACGCCCATCTCGCGCAAAAACGCCTTTGCCACTCCGCCGGCAGCCACTCTAGCTGCAGTTTCCCTAGCACTGGAACGCTCGAGGACATTGCGGGCATCATCGAAATCGTTCTTGAGCATTCCCACAAGATCGGCATGCCCGGGACGCGGATGCGTCTCTCGCTTCAATCCGTCTGGAGCCTGCCCGATGACATCCATCCTGCCGGCCCAGTTCTTGTGATCGTCATTGACAACCTCGAGCGTAATTGGAGTTCCCAATGATTTGGAAAACCTAACTCCGGACAAAATCCTGGCCTTGTCCTTCTCTATCTTCATTCGCCCACCGCGACCGTATCCTCCTTGCCTTCTAGCGAGGTCGGAATTGATCGCGTCGATATCGATAGCTATGCCAGATGGAACCTGGGATACTATGGCCGTGAGCGCCGGTCCGTGTGATTCACCAGCTGTAATGAACTTCAATGTGCCTCCGATTTACCGTTCTTGCAGCATTTTTGCAATGTCTTCTTGCAACATCCTTGCCTGCGTTCGATTATAGCTTTTTACATTATCATGATTATCTGCAGCGCCATCACTACCGCATAAGGGACAGAAAGAAACGGCCCGAATGGGAAGCTCCGGCTATGGAAGACCAACGAATACACAACCGCCGCCAAACAGCTCGTAAGCAACGAGAACGTACAGTCGATGCCGGTTGTCAGAGCGCATGCGGTTATCAGCCTCACATCTCCCATCCCGACAAGAGATTTACGCGAGCCCGTATTCCCCACCAAAACCGCTAGGCAAATCACAACCGCGCATACCGCGACTCCAGCAGCCGACCTTTGAATCGAAGAAAGGACAGCGTTGACACCATCCTGCCCGTGCAAGACCAGCAACATTGCGGAGAACGCCAAGCCGCTCGCATAAAGAGGCCTAACCAGCCTGTTGGGAATCCTGCGCTCGTTTATGTCGTAAATAGAAAGACATAACAGCGACCCGCACTGCACGGCAAAAGTCACAAGGATCAAGGCGCCCGCAGCAATCTGTATAGCGTCATGCATCTGGAAGTCGTTGCGCCCCGCCGCATGTTGGGTTAAAAGGCACAGGGCTACTACAACCGCCAGAGTAAAAATATTTGCATGCTCCAGCGGTTTCACGAGATGGCGCGATATCGTCGCTGCCTTCCCGGAGCTTAGTTTGGGGAATTCAGCCCTAAGCAACTCCAGAAGGCCTGGGAATATCTATGCCAACATTTGAGAGAGCATCGTAATTCGAGACATCGTAGAGCGAGAAATCTCTCCCATTCGCCTCGAACCAGATTGCAACCGTGATGAGCGCCTGCTCGACGAGCATTGCAAGCCCATCCATGGTTCTCGCCCCCGCATTCTGGGCATCTTCCACTATCTTGGTTACTCCATGCGCATAAATGCAATCCATTAGCAACTGGCCTTTTCTGAAAGCAATCGAATCTATGGGAGACCCATCTCCGGGCTTCATGCCAACGGGAGTGGCGTTAACCACGATGTCGCACTGCCTTGCAATCTGGGGAGCCTCATCGTATCCCACTACCCCTACCCTCCTGTAATCGGGCCTTGTCCACGATATGGGAGAAGCATCCTCGCAATATCCCCAAGTATCCATGCGTCCAATCTGGTCGAGCTTATCCACGGCATCGAAAATATCGTTTAGCAATCCGGAAGCTTTATCGGTATTGCGTGAAGCAACCCACACATGTTCGGCTCCATGCATGACCGACGACGTTATTATCGATCTTGCCGCGCCCCCGGTACCCAGCACCATAATGCTGGAACCACTCACAGGAAATCCGGAATTCGAAAGGGCTCTGAAAGCACCTTCCCCATCAGTGGAATCTCCAACAACCTTTACATCATCCGCTTCTTCTCCTTGACCCATTCTCATAGTGAGCACATTCGCACCACCCGCTATATATGCAGTTGGATTGACGTCATCCGATATCTCGAAGGCAAGGTCCTTGTATGGAGTAGTTACGTTGAACCCTATGAACGATTCACCGGATTCGCCGGCGTTGGCACCTGCAAGCGCCCTTTCGCGAGCTTTAGACACCTCGCGCCGAGCATCCGCAGAAGTGGGCTCGCTGAACAAACCGTATTTCCAACCGACACCACGTAGATCGTAAATCGCATTGTGTATTTTCGGCGATAGCGAATGATCTACGGGATATCCCATAACCCCTGCGTTGAACTCCATAACGACACCTCTGCATTGCAAAACATTCTTTGGATATGGTGAGCACGAGCAATCATAGCCCGGCCGAATTGACTTGGGTCTATAGCGAGGCTGCCAAGCAGGAATGAGCTATGGCCTCGTTGCCTTGGAAAGGGCCATCACATGGCGAGATCCTATACCCAAAACCAAAATCCCTATTTGGTGTGACCAACAATAGCACAGACGATTTTTCTACGTGAGCGTCTTTTTTGGCTTTTTAGAAATAAGTCGAAATTGAATTGGAGCTAGATTGGAACCCCACCGAATCTTGGTTGGGAATTAACAGGTAATCGTTTGGATCCCAGCATTGTTGCAGACGTTAGGATTCCCATATCAGGTCTCAGCGAGAAGGTCTCATATTCTTGAGAACCCCGCTTTCCAACTTGCGAAGAAACGTGGTGATTGTGATGTCCTGCTCTACCATCGGAACAACGAGGATGGCTTTCATGCCGCTCAAATGCGCGCCCAAGACATCGGTAAGAACTTGGTCGCCAACTGCAACGCATTCCCTTCGTCCGAACCCAAGCCTATGTCGCGCGATTGCAAACGAAAACGGAATGGGCTTCAATGCCTTGTGTATGACAGGGATATCTAGCTCGGCGGCGTGGGCATACACGGTATCATGCCAGTTATTCGAAACCAGCATCAGAGTGAATCCACGGCGCTTGGCTTCCTCCACCCAATCTAAAACGTCTTGCGGAAACACGCCGGTATCCCTTGGCAATATGGTGTTATCCATATCGAGAAGCAGAGCCTTGATTCCACTGTCAGCCAATTCGTCGAAGTCTATCTTCGTGATTCTGGTGAGATACTCATCTGGCTTGAAGAGAGGCATCTTTACCCTCGCCTACCGCAATCGCCGCACATTGAAGTGCGTTGCTACTGCCTTGAACCCTTGGCAGCAAGGAATGCGTCATAGTTATCGAAGAACGAATGCTTGCCCGTCGAAGAGTCGGTTACAAGGTAGTATAGGTAGTTCGTTGAGCTCGGATTGGCTGCCGCCTTGAGCGCATCCGCTCCCGGCGAGCAGATTGGTCCAGCTGGAAGGCCAGTGTTCTTGTAGGTGTTGTAAGGACTGTCAATCTGAAGGTCGTCATACGTGACGCTCCCTCCGGTATACGAGCTTCCAAGCGCATAAACAACGGTCGCATCAATTTGAAGGGCCATCCCGCTGTTCAGCCTGTTGTATATGACGGAGGCTACGTCGGACATCTCATCGGTATCCGCAGTCTCTTTCTGAATCATTGAGGCAACGTTCACTATCTCGGACAGAGTTACTCCCTTGCCCCCTTCAGTGGAGATTCCCGCCTGCTTCAGCTCCGTCTGGAACTGGTCGAGCATCATCCTGATTACGGAATCCGCCGTAGCACCATCAGGAACATCATATGTCTTCGGGAACAGATACCCTTCGAGCGAGTTGTTATAGACACCGGATAGGAACGGATAGTCAGCTGCGTAGGTGCTTGCAGAGTTAGCAGCGTTAACGAAGTCAGTTGCAGATATCCCGAGCGTCGACTCCACTATCGAAGCCGTTTCGCTCACTGTCAGGCCCTCTGGAATCGTGAGTCTAGTGCCGTAGAAATCTGGTCCGGAAACCAGGGTGTCCACGAGCTCATCGATATCCATCAAGGTTGTCAGCTCATATGTTCCAGGTTTCAAGCTGCTGTCTGCATTATGCGAGCTAACTACCCTCTTGAAATTGCCCTCGTTGTCGATCACGTCGTTGTCATAGAGCAGCTTCGATATGTCTGATGTTGATGATCCGGTTGGAATCTTCACCTCAACGTTTTGGCCGGCAACTATGCCCGTCTTCGTTGGAGATGCAAATGGGCCAATGACTCCGGTGGCAACCAGCACTACGAGAATCACCACAACGACAGCGATGACGATGCCGGCTATCTTCTTGCCAGGACCTTTCTTTGGCTGAATGGCAGAGGTGTCGTACTGCGAGAACATCTTCGTAGCCTTGCTGTGGACCGACCTCGCCTGGAGCTGCCCCATAGGAGTGCGGTTGCGCTCGTAATAGGGAACCTCTTTCCGATGGCTGGGCTGCGGGCGAACGTGCGAGCCGGCAGAAGATACATCGTACTTGCTGCGTCCATGGTTATCGTTGAATATTCGCCGTGTCATATAGCTCCTAAACGATGGTTATCTGTTGGAGTCCAAATATGCTTGCAGAATTATCGAAGCGGCGACTTTATCGAGTTTGCCTCGCATGTCTCGCTCACTCATGCCCTGTTCGCGCATTATCCTCTTGGCCTCACTTGACGACAATCTCTCGTCTTCGAACACATACGGTATCGAGGTGAGGCTGGATATTCTCTCAGCCACCTCGCGGACCCACTTGGCATGGTCGTTCTCCTGACCATCCATGGAAACCGGAAGTCCTATGACAAGCAACTCCGGTTCGTAATCTTCCAGCACTCTCCGGAAGGATTTCGCGTTATCGAACACCTCGTTAGAAGGGAGAACCGAAACTGGGTTGGCAACCAGTCCATTTGCATCGCTGGCGGCGATGCCAGTGCGCTTACGCCCTATGTCCAACGCTATTATCCTCAAAGATCGCTCCAGAAACGCTCGATGACCAAACGGCCATAGCAACTATAGCCAGCTGGCATTATTTTTCACCGTTTTTTAAAAATGCACATTCTCATTATTCAACGCCGTGCATTTCATTATCCAGACGATGGAAGTTAGCCTGCCCGCCTTTGCCATATGGCGCCCGGCATATCTACCGGACGCCATGATTAAAACTGAATATTCAACCCAACCGGACCAGACCCAAACAAGCAGTTGCCAGGAAATTCGGAACAGTGGACACAAATCCCGGATAAGATTCGAATCGTCCGAGCAAAGCTGACCGTGGCAAATCGCTGGGGGTTAGAACATTCCATTCAGAATGTCTGCAATCTTGGCAACGCCTGCAGCGTCCTTGCCTCCGGCCTGAGCCATCTTGGGCTTTCCGCCTCCACGTCCTCCAACGAGCGGCGAAATCTCCTTTATGACTGCATTGGCATCGAATCCTGCCTCAACTGCCTCGTCATTGGCGGCTGCCAGCAGCGAAACCTTGCCATCTGCTACGGACGAGCACACCACTGCAACTGGGCCCTCTGCCTTGGCTTTCACGCCATCCCAGTAGGTCTTCAGATCGTTCATTCCTATGCCCTCGAACTCGACATAGGTTACAGGGCACTTTGCCTCAATCTTGGTCTCGGACTTCAAGCTGCTCTCAAGCTTTGCGTCTCCAGATTTCTTCTGGGCCTTCTTAGCGGCTTTCTCGAACCCCTTGATCTTGGCCTCATCGGCGGCAACACGCTCAGCCACCTTATTGGGAGCAACCTTAAGATCTGCGCCAAGCTGCTCCAGCATCTTCGATTGCTCGTTCAGGTATTCGAAAGCATCGAAGCTGGTCAGAGCCTCGATACGCCTGGTGTTCGATCCCACAGACGATTCCGAGACGATTTTGAAGAGTCCGATTTCAGATGTCATCGAAACATGGGTACCGCCGCATAGTTCCTTGGAGAAGTCTCCGGCCTCGACAACGCGAACGACTTCGCCGTACTTCTCTCCAAACAGTGCCATGGCACCGCTTGCCCTGGCCTCGTCGAGAGTGCTCACGTGATAGGTGACCTTATGGTTCTCCATAATCTTGTCGTTCACGATCTTCTCAACTTCGGAGATCTGCTCCTTGGTCATTCCCTCGAAGTGAGTGAAGTCAAACCTGAGCCTGTTGGGAGCTACCAGCGATCCAGCCTGCTTTGTGTGATCGCCCAGAACCTGCTGCAGTGCATACTGCAGGATATGGGTTGCGGTGTGGTTGCGGCGAATGCGCTCCCTCCTCAAGACGTCGATCTTCGCGGTAACGGTATCTCCAACCTTCACGGTGCCCTCGGTCACATTGGCCTTGTGGCTGGTGAAGCCCTTCTCGGGGAACGTGGCGTCGGTAACCTCGGCTTTGAATCCATCGGCCTCGAGAGTTCCGGTGTCGCCCACCTGGCCGCCCATCTCTCCGTAGAAAGGAGTGGTGTCGAGGAAGATCTCGACGTCATTGGCAGGAGCCGACACGCTGGCCACGGACTCGCCGTTCTGAACTATTGCAAGAACCTTGCCCTCGGCCTCGTTGTTCTCGTAGCCCACGAAAGTGGTGGCTGGAATGGTCTTGGCGATGTCTGCGTAAACGCCACCGTACATGCCCCAAGCGTCTTCCTTTACATGGCTGCGAGCACGCTCGCGCTGCTCCTCCATGAGCTCCTTGAACTTGTCCTCATCAACGGAGATTCCCTGCTCGTTGCAGATTTCGGTGGTCAGCTCAATCGGGAATCCGTAGGTGTCGTGAAGAGTGAACGCAACCTCTCCAGAGAGCACCTTGCCATCGATCTTGGAAATGGCATCGTTTAGGTAGTCCTCGCCGCGAACCAGCGTCTGGCGGAACCTGTCCTCCTCAGCTGCTACAACGCTCTTGACGAGGCTGAGGTTCTCCATGACCTCCGGGTATGCATGGCCCATGAGCCTTGCAACCTCATCCACGAACTTGTTGAGGAACGAATCCTTGATGCCCATGAGATGTCCGTAGCGCACGGCACGGCGGAGGAGCCTGCGGAGAACGTAGCCCCTGCCCTCGTTGGAAGGCAGGATTCCGTCTGCAAGCATGAACGTCACTGCACGGCTGTGGTCGGCGATGATTCTCATGCCCATGTCGTCGCGCTTATTCTCCCCGTACTTGCGGCCAGTTAGGCTCTCGACGAGCTCGATGAGCGACCAGAGAATGTCTGACTCGTAGTTGGTGGGCTTTCCCTGCGAAAGTGCAGCCACTCTCTCGAGACCCATTCCGGTGTCGATGTTCTTGGATGGAAGCTCCTTGAACGTTCCATCTTCTTGCCTGTCGTACTGGGTGAACACGCAGTTCCAATACTCGATATACCTATCGCAATCGCATCCGGGAGCGCAATCCGGCTTACCGCAGCCGAACTCCGGACCCTGATCGTAGTAAATTTCGGAGCAGGGGCCGCATGGACCGGTCTCTCCTGCCAGCCAGAAGTTGTCATCCTCTCCAAGACGAACGATTCTATCCTCTGGAACACCGAGGTTCTTCCAAATCTCAGCCGTCTCCTCGTCCTTCTCGTAAATAGAGAAGTACAGCTTCTCCATCGGGAACTTCAGAACATCGAGGGAGAACTCGAGCGCCCAAGCGCACATCTCCTTCTTGAAATATTTGCCGAAGGAGAAGTTACCCAGCATCTCGAAGAAGGACAGGTGCCTTCCGGTGATTCCGATGTTCTCGATATCGGAAGTGCGCAGGCACTTCTGGCATGTGGTAGCACCGATGTACGGACCTTCGAGCTCCTTCTGATGCAGGAAGTACGGCTTGAACTGCACCATGCCCGCCGATGTTAGCAGCATAGACGGGTCGTCTGGTATCAATGAAGAGGACGGCATGCGCTTGCATCCCTTTTCCTCGAAGAATTTGAGGTAAGCCTCACGGATTTCGGCACTGTTCACTTGTATACCTTCAATCTCTTGAAAAAATGCATAACTAAGCGTGTATTTTAGAACAACTGCCGGTCAAATCCACTGTGGTGAGCCGTGCTTATGCGCGAGGGTATTGGTTTTTAAGGCGAGGGTTATCAGCTGACAAGTTGTGCCGGTTGGCTGCATCGGTTGTACGGCCGTATCGGTTAGCTAGCTGGATCGGTTGGCTACATCGGCTTGCCAGCTTAAAGTGTCATCGGTTGGACAGCCGAATAGGTTGACAAGACGTATCGACAGTGCAGCTACATCGGCTGGACAGCTTTCCGCTATTTTGAATCGGATGGATCAGAAGAGCTCCCTGTCCTACTCTCGCCTGCAGCTGGATTGCCAGTAGAAGTCCCCTCGTTCGATGACGCATTGGCTGCGACTGACGCTTCAACGACAGCAGCTGGCGCATCGGCATCGGCTGGCGCTTCAACAGCAGCCGCATCAGACTCATCTGGACCAGAAGCTTCTGAATCGAAGCCTTTGGAATCTCTTGTGAAAGACCCCATAGGATTCGAGAGCTCCTTCATAACCGCCCCGCGCTTCTTCGGACGAACTTTCTCGCTCTTGAGTATCTTCT
>CADBOM010000209.1 GCA_902796325.1 uncultured Coriobacteriaceae bacterium | reverse complement strand
CCCGAAAGGTATGGCCAAACTCTCGGCAGCTCTCCCTAGGCTTCATCCAACGAGAAGGTCAGTCTCCCCTGGCGCGAATCTGCAGACTCCAAAACCGCTTGCACGTTCTGCCCCAGCGAGAACGTCTCGTGCTTCGGGCTGTCCGCTTTGGTTAGAGTGCGCTTTTCCTCATCGAATTCATACCATCCGCTGAGAGACCTAACCGGAACCAGCCCCTCGCATCCATTGCCTATGCGCACGAAGAATCCGAACGCCGTTACGTTGACTATGGTTGCGGGGAACCTCTGCCCCACAAACTGCTCCATGTACTCGCTGATCTTTATCTCAAGGGCCTCGTACGCAGCCTTTTCCGCCTCGCGTTCCATTGCAGACGAATGGTCGCAAAGCAAGCTCAGCTGATCTACCATGCTATCGAGGTTCTTGATTGCGCCGGGCTTGGGACTGGAGGCATATTCTCCCCTGCTCTTTGCGGCCCTGTAAAGCTGCAACCTCAAGAGCCTGTGCGCCATAAGATCCGGATACCTTCTGATTGGAGAGGTAAAGTGCGTGTACCCCTCCGACGCCAGTCCAAAATGGGTGGTGAAATGGTCACGGTAAACAGCCTGCTTCATCGCGCGCAAAAGCATCATGTTCACAAGATCCTGCTCGGGTTTGCCTTTAACGTCCGACAGAATCTCCTGAATCTGGGCATTGGTTATCGGGGCGCCCTTCTTGGCATATCCGAATTCCTTTAATACCGGGACAATCTCCTCCATGGAGCTAGGGTTGGGCTTGTCGTGAATCCTGTACACCATCGGGGCATCGCACTTCAGCATGAACCCGGCAACCGCCTCGTTGGCAAGAATCATAGCCTCTTCCACGAGGTCGGTGGCATCGTTTCGGCTTCGCTCGATTATCCCGTTGGGATTGCCCTCGTCGTCGAATGTCACCTTCAGCTCTCTCGATGCAAAATCCAACGCACCCCTGGCAATCCTCTTGGCAAAGAGCTTTCTGGTCACCTTATGGAGAGTCTTCAACGATTCGGCAGCCTCGTCTGATGGGAAGGGCAAGTTGCCGTCCAGCATATCCGAAACAGAGTCGTAATCGAGCCTAAGTCGCGATCTGATTACGCTCGGATACATCTTGGTCTTGATTACGTTAACGTTCTTATCCAGATAGATGTCAACCGTGAATGCCAGCCTATCCTCGTTGGGGTTGAGAGAGCACAGTCCGTTGCTAAGGCTCTCGGGCAGCATTGGGATAACCCTATCCGGAAAATATGTGCTCGTGGCCCTGCGCCTTGCATCGAGGTCGACCGATGAACCCCATGTAACGTAACTGGAGACATCTGCGATATGGACGCCCATCCTCATGGTTCCATCCACGTAATCCAGCGAGAGGGCATCGTCAAAATCCCTGGCATCGGCAGGGTCTATTGTGAAGATATACCTGTCCCTGATATCGCGCCTATCCGGTTCCTTCAATGCAGCTTCTACATCGAGGACAGCCGCACCAGCCTCTTCTAGCGCCCCAGACGAAAACTGGGTTTCCAAACCGTGCCTGGCAGCGACTATCTCCTCCATGATCTGGGAATCGCCGTCTCGTCCAATGACGCGCTCGATAACACCAGAAGGGCCGCTATTGCGAGACGGGTACTCCTCTATCCGCATGAGCACGATGTCGCCCTCGGACACAGCAACCCCAGGCGCAGCATCCGCTCTCACCAGATAATCCATTCGCTTATCCTGCGGGATGATATACCCAAAGCCATCGAACTCCACGAACATACCCACCATGGTGGAGTTTGCATGTTCTAGCACCCTCTCCACAGAAGCTATGGGGGCTCGCGAATTTCCATGGAGTTGCTCGCGCTCTGATCTTGCCATCTCGTATCGCCAGTTGCTCGACCTTGGAGAGAGCCTCACGGTATCCCCATCCATGGCGCCATTGGTTCTATGCGCTGGAACGAAGAACTTTCCCTCGGAGGTTTCCACAAAGCCATAGCCATCTCCGGCTATGCTTATCGTTCCAACCGGCAAAGACGCAACGGATCTTCTGCGCTTGCCGTTGCTGGTTCTTCTTCCATATTGCTTGCGTCCACCATGGCTGCCGCTATGGTTATGCGACTTGCCGTGCTTGCCAGACTTGTTTCCCTTTGATGCCATCTAGTCAATCTCCCGGTGTAGTACCTGTTGCCTGGACTACCCAATCTTTTGATACATAACCTGCAGAGCCTGATCCAGCTGAACGTCGTCTTCTCCCGACCCTAGCTCGAACCCATCTTGCGCTTGCACAACCACGTCTGGAGTGATTCCCACTCCATTGATCGTGTTTCCATTGGGGCTTAGATATTCCGCAATGGTGAACTTAATTCCTCCGCCGTATGACAGCCCAACGATATCTTGAACGGTACCCTTGCCAAAAGTGGTGGTTCCGACAATCGTCGCGCGTCCGTTGTCTTTGAGAGCCGCGGTTACGATTTCAGAGGCAGAGGCGCTGTTCTCGTTCACAAGAACCACAAGCGGCAGATCCGTTATCTTGTTGCCCGTGACTTTAGTGGTCTTAGTTGAGCTCCTGCTCTTGAGCTGCAGCACGTCTCCATCTTCTACGAACAGGGACACAATATCGACAGCTTGGTCAACATATCCGCCGCCATTGTCCCTCAAATCCAAGATCAAGCCCTGAGCACCCTGCGAAGACAGGCTGTTCACTGCATCTTCGACGTCACCAGCCGCTTCGGAGTTGAACGAATCCAACTTGATGTACCCAACGTTTCCTATCATACTCGACGAGATATTCGGAATCGTTAAATTCGAATAAACCATCTGCGTGCTCAGCTGGTCGCCAACGAGTTGGGTACTTATCGTGAGCTTAGATGAATCTCCCGAACCTCCAGATGCCTCGGCTTGCGATTGCAAGTAGCTTAGCTCGTTGACATATGCAGTGAGGCTCTCCTCCGTAGGCCTTAGCCACACCACATTAACGTTCTCTCCAACTTCACGCTTCAGAGCGGAGAGCACCGAGTCCGTATCCCATTGCTGCTGCACGCCATCGATGGACACGAATACATCGCCAGGCTTTACGCCAGCTTCTGCAGCCGGAGTGCCGTCGTAGACATTTGCCACGAACACGTACTGTCCCATCTGGACAATCTCGACCCCTATTCCCGAATACGAGCCGGAATTGTACTGTATGTACTCCTCGTATGCCCGGTCATCGAAGTACTGGGCATACTTGTCACCACTAGTAGCCAGCAAACCTTCTATTGCAGCTTTGGTAGCGGCATCGACATCGAACTGATACAGGGCCTCGTCGTCGAGGTCCTGCGCAACCTCGTTTACCCTGTTTCCAACCTCGGTCAATGGGGTTCCGTCGACGGAATTTGGGTCATTTG
>CADBOM010000208.1 GCA_902796325.1 uncultured Coriobacteriaceae bacterium | reverse complement strand
GCGATTTTGGACCGTTTCCGGGAACGGGGAATAATGGAAAGCCCTGGTCAAGGCCCGGGCCGGTACTGCGGAAAACGTTGGTTTTAATTATCGAGTGGGAGTAGGGATTTCCGCGTTTTCGCTGGTAAAGCCCACAATACTAGATTATAGGGCGGCTGTCCCGCGGCATCGCGGCACGCCGCCCGTTAAGCTTCCACAAGCTTTCCTAAGGGAGAAATCCACGGTTCGCACACAGCGGAGTGGCGGCTGCAGGGATGTTCGCTGCGTGTAATACTCTCCCATGGCTAGCGTATCCGACCTTTGCGTCGCGCTCCGTTGCGGCAAGAAGCGCCGTCACCTCCCAGAAGGTGCCGGCGCTTCCGTCTAGCTAGCCGCCGTCGAATCCTACATGTTTTCGACGGAGTCGTTCAGGCGGCCGAGGAGGCAGTCGTCGAAGCACGGGAACTCGACCATCGCCTCTCCGTCGGGTCTCCACGACACGATCTCCCCCGTGGCGCAGTCGATGCAGTAGTGCCACTCGTCGCAGTTCTCCACGACGACGTGGCCGTCGGGGAGCCCCTCGTCCCGGTATTCGAGCGTCTCCTCAAGGAAGCCGATGTCGCTGTCGAAGCCGATGCCGTGGACCTCCATGCCGAATTTCAAGTTTGCATTCTCGGAACCTTCCTCGCTTAGCTTCGGCCCCTCTCCAACAGGCTCCGAGTTCTTTGAAATTCATTGTTGGAAATCTTTGCCGCATGCGGCAAAATATTCTAATAAGAATCGAGGAGGGCCGGGATTTGGAAATAAAGAGAGATCTGTACCTGGACAAGCTCATCTCCCGCATGGGCAACGGGATGATCAAAGTCGTCACCGGCGTGAGGCGCTGCGGCAAGACGTATCTCCTCTTCAAGCTCTTCCGGGACTACCTGCGCGAATCGGGGGTAGCCGACGACCATATCATCGCCATTCAGCTGGACTCGCCCGATTTCGCTGCCTTGCGCGACCCCGACGCGCTCTATAGGCACCTATCCTCCAGAATCTCCGATACCAACGGGCGGTTCTACGTCCTCCTCGACGAGGTGCAGTATGCGATATCGAGGTCGGAACTCAGAAACCCCGAGGAACCGCCGCGCCTCTACGGGGTGCTCAACGGCTTTCTGCACCGGTACAACGTCGACACCTACGTTACCGGCAGCAATTCCAAGCTGCTTTCGACCGACGTCATGACGGAATTCCGGGGCCGGGGGGACGAGGTGCACGTGCGCCCGCTGTCGTTCGCCGAGTTCATGCAGGGGTTCGAGGGGGACCGCTACGATGGCTGGGACGAATACGTCGTCTACGGGGGCATGCCCCTCACCCTGTCGATGTCGTCGCACGAGCAGAAGGCGAGCTACCTGGAACGGCTCTTCGTGGAGGTGTACTTCAAGGACATCGTTGCGAGGTACGGGGTGAAGAAGCCCGAGGAGCTCGGCGCGCTCGTGGACGTCCTGGCCTCGAGCATCGGGTCTCTGACGAGCCCTTCGAAGATTGAGTCGACGTTCAGGTCGTCGCTGAGGTCGGACATCACCGATGCGACCATTGCGGCCTACATCGCATACCTGAAGGACGCTTTTCTCGTGGACGAGGCGTGCCGCTACAGCGTAAAGGGGCGGAAGTACATCGGCAGCCCGAAGAAGTACTACTTCGAGGACGTGGGGCTGCGCAACGCCAGGCTGGGTTTCCGGCAGATCGAGGAGAACCACATCATGGAGAACGTCGTCTACAACGAGCTCCTCACGAGGGGGTACTCCGTCGACGTCGGCATGGTGGAGAAACGCGGACGGGAGGACGGCCGGGACGTCCGAAGGCAGCTGGAGGTGGACTTCGTCGCCAACCAGGGAAGCAAGCGCTACTACATCCAATCCGCCTGGATGATTCCTGACGACGAGAAGAGAGCCCAGGAGAAGGCCCCGTTGCTCGGGATAGACGACAGCTTCAAGAAAATCCTGCTCGTGGGAGGACATCACCCCGTCTATTACGATGTCGACGGGATACTGACCATGGGCCTGCTCGACTTCCTGCTTGATCCCGGCAGCCTGGATAGATAGCCCCCGCTCCTGTCAGAATCGTCCA
The DNA here is from genome assembly GCA_902796325.1 of uncultured Coriobacteriaceae bacterium. GTDB lineage: Bacteria > Actinomycetota > Coriobacteriia > Coriobacteriales > CADBOM01 > CADBOM01. The sequence continues at coordinate 20,970 of CADBOM010000208.1, read as the reverse complement.
GAGCGACTTCGTTGAGCTGCTGCGGGTCTTTCGGCTGCTTCCGTACCGCCGGCGCCCTTGGGAGGACTGGCTCCACAGGACGCCCGACGAAGAAGCACGAGGTGCCGGTAGCGCCGCCCGCGGTATCGCGTTCCGCTTGTGCCTACAACGCAAGCAAACCAGCATAGTCAAACGGGGTGACGCAGTTGGCTGAGAACACGGGGCACCAACCCTGGTACAATGAACTGGACGAGACCAGGAACCTGAATGTCTACGGCGAGTTCGAGGAGGTCTGGCTGAGCTTCAAGGACGGATCGGGGGGACGTCTGCGTCGGTGATTTCTACGGCGACCCAGAGGCCGTCGTCATCGATCAGAGGCCCATCGGGACGTCGACCCGCTCCACGCCGGCGACCTTCACCGGCGCCATGGACCTTATCCGCAAGCTCTTCGCCGAGGCAAACGGCGTCGAGGCGGCGTGGTTCTCCAATAACTCCAAGGGCGCCTGCGCCGTCTGCGGCGGGCGGGGCTCGGTCAAGCCCGAGATCGCCTTCGCCGACCCGGTCGACGTCCGCCCGTCGTCCCTTGCGCCAGGTCCGCCCATTGTAGCTGGATGACCCCCTTGTCCTTCTCCTTCGCGTAGCCAACCGTGCACGCGATCCCGCTCGTGCACTGCTCCTGTCGGACGAACTGCCGTTGGACGAACTGCCTTATGAGACGGGTCGAACCCTAACCGAACAACGCCATCAGCTTCTGGAAAAATCCCTGTTCCTCCACTTGCTCCTGGGGCTTTTCGGCCTCGTCATCGGGGATTTCGATGCCTTTCGTCTTGTAAACGAACTGTACTCTTTCGATAGAGTCTTCTTCGCCGTTGACGAAATCGACCAGGGTGAACGAAGGATCCAGGTAGCTTGCAATCTGGTCGCGTACGGCATCGATCATCTTCTGGCTCATGCCGTGGGTTTGCGATGCCAGCTCCCCGGTACCTTGCGCGAGGGAGCTTGCGCCAGAGCTCAAGTCCTTGCTGCCCTGCACTAGTGTGGACGTGCCTGCCTCCAACGAAGAGCTTCCCTGGCTGAGTGCCGTGGTACCGGCGTAAAGCTCGGACGTACCAGATGCAAGCGAAGCGGTGCCGTCGCTGAGCGAATCCGCTCCCTGCGCCAACTGTCTGGTGCCGTCGCTCAAGGTGGCAGCCCCCTGGGCCAGGCTCTGGGCGGTATCGACGTACGAGGAAAGGGCGCTCGAGAGGTCGGCATGATTAGCCGCAGCCTGGTTTAAGGCGTCGGCCGCTGCTTGGCTGCCCGAAACCGTTGCCTGGGCGGTCACCAGGGCGGTAAGCGCGCTTTCCACCGCTTTGGCCTGAGAGGCCGTTGCCTCCTGGGCGGCGCTTAGGGCCTGGTTTTGGGAAAGCCCGCTTGCCTGAGCCTGCGCAAACGCGACGGCAAAGGAAGCTGTGTAAGTTTGCATCGCCTGCTGGTAGGCGGCCTTGGCGGATGCCACATCGGTTGAGGACGCCTGTGACTCCAGCGCCTGGGCTTTCTGGGTCAGTGCGCTCTCGTATGCCTGCGAGCCTGCGACGAGCTGGGATCCCTTGTCGGCGTATGCGGAAAGCGACGAGCTCAGGCTGCTGGCTCCCTCATCGATGCTGGTTGCCGCCGTGCTCAGGCTGTTGGCCCCCGATGCCGCCGCCTGCGCTCCCGCAGAGAGGTTGGCGGCACCTGCGTCCACGCTTTGCGCACCCTGGGAAAGCTCGTGCGCACCCGCATTCGCGCTCTCGGTTCCGCTCACCAGCTGCCTGCTTCCATCGCTTAGCTGCGAAGCGCCGTCGTCCAGCTGCTCGCACGCCTCCTCCAAACTGTCCAGCTTTGAGGAGGCGTCCTCAAACTGCGAATCGTCCACGTCCAAGGCCAGGGACAGTGGAACGCCTACAACCTGAAAACCGGCGAATTCGAAGTCCACAACGTCCGCATCTATTTCGTACTGGGCGCTCTTTCCAGGGAACACCATATACGATAGACGCGTCGTCCCCGTTTCCTGTGCTGACGTGGCGTCGTCCGCCTGGATGTTGCTCGCAAGGTCGTTGTCCAGGTTGCAAGTGACCTGCAGCAGGTAGTTGTCCGCGTAGTTTCCCGTGTATTCGCTGTTGGGGGACACGGAAAACTTCATGCTCAGGTGCCCCGACTTACCAGCTAGATCATCGGGCTGCATGGCTATCCCGTCCAACATGTAGCTCACGTCGACGTTCCACGGCAGTACGGTGGTGGAGGCCAGGTTGCCTTGGTAGAGGAACAAGCCGGTGTCTGGCATGGTGAACGCGGATGTTCCCGCCGCATCGAGCTCCTGCTCGTCGGAGAGGTTCTTCACGGAAACGTACGTGCCCGCATCGCTAGCCAAAACGCCCGCCGGGCCTTCGAACTGGTTCACAACGTAGACGCCTTCCGGTTGCCCCGTGGCGCTTTGCTTCACATAAACGACCTGCGTCTTTTTCACCTGGTTGGCTTGGGAGGTCGAAGCCGCGCCTACGGCCGACGTCGTCGCTCCGTCGTCGGCCAACGCCGGCGCGGGGACCATGCCAAACGCAAGTGTCGCGCAAAGGGTTGCAGTCAGAGCCGTGCGGTACACGGCGGTGCATTCGCCGGGCATATGTTTGCTATGCATGAGGAGTCTCCTTTTTCTTCTGTTTACGGGGAGCGCGCAGGAAGTTCGCGTGCAGGGTTGTTTTCGCGATGAGCGTGTCAAGCGCATAGAGGAAGCCGGGCAGAACGAACAGCACGGCCACAAGGCTCATGGACACGCCAACACTCAGGAAGTGGCCAAGCTGCGCCAGGATTCCGTGGGTAGAAATCGCCGACAGCAGAAATCCCACGACGACAAGAACGAAGCCGCTCGTGCAAACCGCCACCGTGCAGGAGCTCACGGCGCCCAGCAGCGCATCCTTCTTCTCCTGGGTTTGGCGCAGCTCTTTGTAGCGGTCGGTGAGCAGGATGGCGTAGTCCACGGTCACGCCCAGCTGGATGGTGCTCACGATGAGATAGGCGATGTAGAACTCGCTTTGTCCGGTGAAGTAGGGAACGGCAAAATTCAGCCAGATGCAGGTTTCGATGACGAACACCAAGATCACCGGCAGGGACACGGACCGCAGTGCCAAAAGAAGCACCACCAGAACCGCGATGACGGCGATGACGTCCACTTTCTCCTTGTCTTCCAAGATGACATCGTGGAGATCGGTTGTGGAAACGCCTTCACCCGCCAAGTACCAGGAGTCGGGATAGTATTCCTGGGCAATGGCTCTCACTTGTCCGACCAGTTCAAACGTCTCGTCGCCCTCGTATGCCGCCTTCACGGACAGAACCAGCCGGCTGTAATCGGGGCCTTGAACCTTGCTCAAGGTCGAATCCGGAGCCATCTCTGAAGGCACTGCCGCCGAGGCCACATCGGTGTAGCTCAGGACCGTAGTAACTTGGGGAAGCTCCTTCAACGAGGCGGAAAGCTCAGATTGCCGCGCGATGTCGCCGTTGGGAACCATAAGGACGTAGGTGTCGCTCTTCCCGAACACGTCTTCGATCTTTGCGATGTCCTGGCCGAGCTTTGTCTGCTGGTTGAAGATGTGCGACGCGCCGAAGTAGAAGTTGATATCGGGCGAGGTGCTGGCCAGGTAAGCGGGAACGGGGATGAACACGAAAATCACAGCAAGAGGGATGCAGACCTTGTACACCACCTGCGCGAATTTCTTGAACGACGGGACAAAGGGACGATGCCGTGTCTTATCGATGTATCTGTCCAAGCACACGAACAGGGCTGGAGCAAAGGTGAAGACCATAACCAGGCTGATGACCATGCCTTTGGCCAAGGCAAAGCCTAGGTCGGGGCCTATCAGGAAGCGCATGACCGTCAAGGCAAGGAAACCGATGGTCACGGTGCAGGCGCTGGAGAATATGGCCGTGGACGACTTGCATAGCGCTTCGACCATGTCCTTTTGAGGGGACCCCTGAGTTCCCCTGCACGACGCATACCTGTGCAGCAGGAAGACGCAGAAGTCCAAGGCGATGGCGATCTGCAGAATGGACCCCGCGGCGTTCGTGACGAAGGAGATGGTGCCGAACATAAGGTTGGTTCCGCTGTTGATGAGCACCGCGACGCCAAGACCTGCCAAGACGATGACCGGCTCAATCCAAGACCTGGTTGTCACGATAAGGATGAACAGGATAAAGGCTATGGCGATGGCGGCGATTTTCGCAATCTCGTTCACGGTCGACGCCGTGGCCACAGCCGTGGATACGGCCGACCCGCTCATGCAGTTGTCGGGGCCTATGATGGAGCGAATCTCGTTGTAGGCGCTATCTCGCTTCGCCGCGTCGATGGTTACGCTGAACAGGGCGTATCCGTCTTTGAAATAGGTTTCCACCGTGCTCTGGTCCTGCATTTCCAAGGGGACGGACAGGCTTACCGAGTCGTCGAGCCACGTAACGCTGGACACGCCGTCCACCGCCGCAATGCGGGATTTGTAGGCAAGCGCCTCTTGGATATCCTGCGTTTTGACCATCACGCGAGCATTGGGCACCGCCCCGTCGAACTGCTGGTCCATAAGATCCAGAGCGGTGGTTGAGGGGGCGTCTTTGGGGAGATAGTCGTTCATGTTGTAGTTGACGCCCACAAAACCGCGCAAAACGGCGCAAAACAGAGCCGCAACTACGAAAACAACGATGATGGGAATGCGAAACCGCACGATGGCGGTGAAAAGGCGGCGTTTGAAGCCGGTGTCTTGAGTGTTTGTTGGCATGCCTGCTCTCGATTACAACTGTGATATTAGAAACACATGTACACGAAATGCGATAATATGAGATGCATCTCTGCAAGGCAAGAGTCAGCTAACAACTAAACGATAGATAAGCTACAACGAGGCTGGCTTCGTCTCCGAACGCAGAGAACCTGGAGCTTTGAAAGCGCATAGCGGCTTTCGATTTGCAGGAGCTTGCCGGTTTGAACGGGAAGGATTTCGAGTGGATCTTCGAGTGGAAAGAACGTACAAGCTGTTGAACGAAGCCTTCACCCAGCTCATGGAAGAGCACAGCTACGAGGAAATCACCATTGCGCTGTTGTGCGACCGGGCGATGATTCGGCGCACGACCTTCTACAAGCATTTTGCCGACAAGAACGAGTATTTCCTGTTCTACATGAAAAGCGTTCGCGATGAATTCCAAACGCGATTGGGAAGCGAGGTGGAGCACGACACGCACCGGAGGAATTCCCTGATGCTGCGAGAACTCTTGGCGTTTATGACCGACCACGAGAAGCTGGTCGAGAACGCCATGAAGGGCCCAAGCATGTCCGTTCTGCTCGATGGGCTGGGATCGGTGATTTGCTCCGATTTGGAGCTGACGGCGCAAAGAGACGCGCGCGTCTTGGCCGCTGGGCTGGACCCTCACACTTTGGCGGCTTTCTTGTCGGGCGGAACCGTTCAACTTGCACGCCAATGGTGGGCGGATGGGTGCCCTGCAGACGGGGTTGCCAAGATGGACGCCGCTCTGGCCGCTTTTGGCGCCCTGGCACGGAAATGAGGCGCTTCACCTGGAACAAGCAGCGGCTTGATTCGGAAACGATTTGGCAACCCATGCAACCAGGTGGGCCTGCATGGCACCATGTGGCACCAGGTGGATGCATGACGGTGCGGCTGGCCATCGAGCGAGAATAGAAAATCAAGATACTCCTACCAAGAGCACCATGGCCGCTCATTTGGAGTAGCAAAGATCCTCCCACTCCCCATCGTCGTAATCGCAGTAATGCAGGTCCTGCTCGAAGACGGTCTGCTTGGCTGGGAGGCCGAAATACGCGGCCACTCTGGCAAGGTCTTCGTCCGTGACGTTATTGCCATGGTAGACATGGAAAGTGCCGTCGCCCCTGTGGTAGACCACCCTGCCTCGCGGAATGGAGAAGTACTCCTCGCGCAGGGGTTCGGGCAGCACGTCAAGGGACCCCGAGGATCTTAGCTCCTCCCAGTATTCGGCGTGGTCCCTCCATCCCGAGACGGCATCGCCGTAGGGTTGCCCTTCCGCCACAGGAGTGCGTTCAGCGAAGATAACGCATTCCCCATAGAGCCAGAAGATTCCGACTGAGGGCAATGCCTCATTCGATGATTGTTCATCGTCCCTTATGGTAGATTCGCACATCGTATCTGGATGTCCTCCTTGCCCTTCTTGCTCTCGAGGATGACCCTCGGAATCGGCAGCGCCGTTCCCACGACTGCCGCCAATCCCATCCACACCACGCTTTCCACGGGGAAGACCAGAAACATCAGGGCCACGGTGATGAGCGGCTTGCGGGTGACTCCGCCAAGGAACGCCGTTGCCGTGATGGTAACCATGAGCATGGGGTCGGCGCCAGTGAGAATTGAAAGGCCGTATCCCACCGCGATGCCGGCGAAGATGCTTGGGAAGAAGTTTCCGCCAACCCAGCCCATCTCTATGCAGAGCGGTGTGAGCGCTGCCTTCAACATGCCAGTGCCGATGAGCGCGGCGGCGGTCCAGCCCGTCCAGCTGGCCATGAGCATGTGGGCTTGTTCCTCACCGGGGAAGAGCACGTAGGGTAGCATGCAGGCGAGTGCCCCAATGACGATGCCGGCGACTACTGGCTTCGCAACCGTTGCGGCGGGAGCGTTTCCGAGTGCCGACGAGATCTTGGAGAAAAGGCGCTTCGAGCCGTAGTAGACCCACGTTAGCGCATATGCTGCTAGAATCGCGGCAATTCCCCAGAGAAATTCTGTTCCCTGCGCCTCGACACCGCCCATGTGAGGCAAACCCGAGGTGGTGCCGAGGAGGATGTTCACGCAGCGCATTCCCGCAAAGGCGCCGAAGGCAGCTGCCGTGTAGAGCACGAGCTTCACGCCCCGGCGCATGTCGTATCTCGTGGGATCGAGAGCGCTGTCGCTTTCGGGGCCATCGGGTTTGGATTCGCCGGATTCGGATTCGCTGCGCTCGGACTCGCGGTGCTCGGATTCGTCGTGTTCAGATTCTCCGTATTTGGAGCTGTTTGTTCTGGACCTGTTGGGTTCCTCGCCGTTATGAGAGCTCTCCGCCCCTGCAACGATGCCGGCGAATGGAGCGCCGAAGATCGCCGAAAGGCTCGCGGCAACAGAGACGTCAGCAATGGCTCCCACACGAAGCCCTGCTTTCTTCAGCTGGTCGCGCATCCAGCAGCAACCGGCGGTGGCAAGGCCCGTGAGCCCTGCTTCAAAACCCACCGACCCTCCAAACACAAGGGGGAGTAAGAAGCTAACCGTGCCCTTCACTGGATGCACGTGGTAGGAACCGGTTTTCTTGAATTCGGCCATCACCTCATGGAGAGGTCGAACATGGTCGCCTGTGTAGCGCGTCCATAGCCCGATGGCGATTCCTCCCGCTGTGCAGATGACAAGGGGAAACCACGCGAGCTGGACGACGCCATCCAGATATCCATTCCACACAAGGTTGGTAAGTCGTGCCGAGAGCCTCATGGCCAAAACCACGGCGATGCCCAGAACAAAACCCACTGCGAGCGCGAGCACCACCATGCCGCCCGTAACCGTAACGGTGTCGAGTGGTCCGTTGAATCTGCGTCCTGCGTCGCGAACAAAGGGACGCGTGGGACGCGAAGCGCGCTTTTTGCCGGTGCCCTTATCGCCGGTGACCTTCTGCTGTTTCATGTGGTGGGGTCCTAAAGCAGAGAAAAAGTAGAGAACAAAGGATGCGGGGGTTGGAGTTAGCGAAATTGTACCCCAAATGGTGCGCTGTGGGATTCCGTGTGCAGGAGGCGTCGATCCGGGTGGGGTGGGGGGCACAGTGACTCTTCAAGCCGTCAATCGATTTACGGTTTGAGCGAGGCTATAATCTTGATAACGACGAAGGAGGCCGCATTGCCCACGCTCAGCATGTTCTACGGGATAATCATCTCAATGTACTTTGACGACCACAACCCTCCGCACTTCCATGCTGCCTACCAGGGAGATGAGGCGACATTCGATTTGCGAGGCGAGCTTCTCGAGGGCGACATGCCTGCGAAACAGAGAAAGCTCATTGGCGCATGGGCAGAGATTCACCATGACGAGCTCGTTGGCAATTGGGAGCTGGCTTCCCGCAACGAGTCCGTGTACAAGATCGAACCCCTGCGATAGGCACAATCGATTCGGAGGTTACAGATTATGGGCAAGCCTAGATGGTCTGTGATACGTGCGGTGCCGCGCGAAGACTACACGATTGAAGTTGAATTCTATGATGGCAAGACAGGCATATACGACGCGAAGCCGTTGTTAGAGTACAAGGTGTACGCACCTCTTAAGAGACTCCCGTTCTTCCTCACAGCACATGTGGAGTACGGGACAATTGTCTGGAACGACGATTTGGACGTCGCTCCCGAGAGAGTCTACGACGAATGCAGAGCGTCTGCGGAGGCTTAGGTTCATCGAAGTGTCTCCAGCGGAAGCTGTTGACCTTAAATTGATTTGTGTTCCAATAATGTCAGCTTGTTGTTTGCTAGTACACCGGTCATTCGCCCACCCGTTACCGGGTTCTATCTGGCAGTTTTGCTTCCCTTTTCACCGTTGCTGGCAGTTTGCAGTCTGGCTGGGATTCCCCGCATCCCCAGAAATGCCTATGCGCAGGTAGGTCGCTTAGGTTATCATTTGCCTAATGGTTTTCGGCGGTTTCCGTCTTCGCGAATATGTCTTTCAGGCCACTCTTTAAGGTCGCTCATGTCCAGATGGAGAACAGGAGCGGGTGCTTGGTGTTTTCAAGGCGCGATATCGTTCACGCTGCGGCCTTCGCGGGCGTCTTCGTGGCGTGCGGCCTTGTGCACGTTGCCCTGTGGGACGTGCCGTTCACGCGGTGCATCACGCAGTTGCTTTACGGTGGTCTGGCGCTGGTGTGGGGAGTCTCTCTTTACCGGCGAGTCGCAGACCGCAGGCTCATGCACCTGCTCGTTGCCGTGGCGCTCATGCTCGCGCTCTACACGGTCCTGCAGTTGTGCAGGTACGCGCTGTTTTCATACGACCTCCAGGCAAGGCGCCTTCTGTGGTACGCATACTACCTGCCCATGCTCGGTGTTCCAACGGCGCTCTTCTTTGCCGCGCTCTATACGGGGCGGCCAAGCTTTGGGTGCCCGACTTCGCCAACTCGCACGAGCTTCGGGTCTCTGGCTTCGCCTGCTCGCAGGTGGATTCTTCTGCTAGCGCTTCTGGTGGTTCTTGGAGCTCTTGCGGCGGGAGTGCTCACGAACGATCTTCATGGTCTGGCATTTCGCTTGGATGATGCTAGCGAGGGACCAGTAAGCTACGGGCCCTTGTACGGCCCCCTGTACTACCTCTTCTGGGTGGAAGACATCGCTCTGCTGGCAGCGTCCGTCGCAATCATGGTGAGAAAAGCTCGCTTGGCGGGACTTCGCACGGGTTGTTGGCAGCCCCTTGTTCCGGTTGCACTTGGTATTGCTTGGATGATGGCCTACCTTATGGGAGCTGCTCCCAGGATCGACGGGGTGGCAATCTGGAACATCGGCGAGGTGTTCGGCTTCATGACCGCAGGCTTCGTAGAGGGTTGCATTGCCTGCGGTCTCATTCCCGCCAATACCGAGTACGCGGTTTTGCTCGACAAGGCCTCCACTCCCGCCGCCATCATCGATGGGTCAGGTGAGACTGTTCTCTCCACTCGAACTTATGCCGCGATTGATGAGCGACGTGACGGCTTCGATGCTCACTATGACATACGATATGCGCCCATCACGGGCGGTGGGGTAAGGTGGGCGGTCGACATGAAAGATGTGCGTGAGCTCAATCGTCGCATCGAGTCTGCCACGGAGGCAATGGAGGCTCGCGCCGAGGCGCTTCGAGGTCGCAACGCGCTTATGGAGGAGAGGGCTGCCACCGAACTGAGGAGCCAAGCTTACGACCGCATAACCCGGGCCGTGGAATCCCAGTTAACCCGCGTGCGCGAGCTGTCACAGCCTGGCATTGCCGAAGGGTTCGAGCAGAATCTGCCTCTCATCGCGTTCATGGTCGCTTACATCAAACGGCGGGGTAACATCGAGCTTCTTTGCGGTGAGTCATCAGATGTCCCGGCCGCAGAGGTTGCCATGGCGGTTCGGGAATCTGTCAGGTATCTGAGACTTCTCGGAGTGGATGTCGAAGTAACTGCCGCATGTCGAGGGGATATCCCCGGGGGTGCTGCTGTGGCTGTCTACGAGTACTTCGAGCAGGTGATAGAAGCTGCGTTGCCTGGCCTGGGTGCTGCTTCGGTGTTCGTGTTGGCTGGCGGCGGATCTGCGTCGCTCCGCATACTGCTGGACGTTGAATTGGCAGACAGCCTGGAAGTTTGGCTTAGGGACTGGGCAAACGGATTCGATACATCAACAAGCATGCAGGTCGATGGCGGCGGAACCGTGGCGTCAATCGAGCTCCGCTGGGGAGGTGGTGCGTCGTGATGGCCCTCGCAGGCATCTCTGCAGCTCTTCAGGGTATGGTGGGGCTTGCTGCAGCACTGCTCTTTCTCGGCGCCGTTTCCCTCGCTTACTTCAGCGTCCGACGGCGTTGGGCGGTAGGGGTGGCTGTCTCGATTGCGGCTCTGATACCCGCGTACATCTTATGCCAGATGGCAATCTACACGCCGAATTCCCCGTCCCACGATGGTCCGCAGGCTGCCTTCGCGTACTTCGGCGACCTTCCTGTTGACGTACCCATCTTCGCGCTCGTGGCTGTTGCAGCTCTCGAGGCGCTCGCGTTCGTGCTTGGTGTGCGGAGAAGGCGCTCGCACATAGACGCATCCTCGGTAAAGGAGGCAGTCGATTCGCTGCCGGACGGAATCTGCGTATTCGAGGATTCGGGGAAGGTCGTGTTGCGCAATACGGTTGCAGAGCGGGTGTGCTGGCAGGCAAGCGGTGTTTCACTGGCGAATGGGAGGAGATTCTCTGACACTCTGAGATTCATAGAAGAAGATACGGCGGATGAATCAGCCGGCGGCGCTTTTGTGGAACTTGCCGATGGCACCGTATGGACGGTTTCACGCGAGCGTATTGAGTATGACGGTCGCGAGCTCACGGTGCTCACAATTGCGGACGTTACGGAGGAGCGGAGAAAGACCGAGGTGCTGCGCCGCAAACAACGGTGCGCGGATCTGCTCACCGAACAGCTGGAGGGTTACGGCAGGCAGATTGAGGAGCTGGTTGCCGCACGTGAGATGCTTGCCGCCAAGGTGAGGCTCCATGACGAGGTGGGGGCGAACCTGCTTGCCATCGAGCGATACCTTACAGCCGGAGGCACGCGTGGAGGCACGAGGGCCGACCTTGCCCGAATTCGCTCGGCCCTGCTCGACGGCTTGGACTTCCTTGCCGCGGAGGCGCATGCTCCGGCAGCAGACGAGATTGCGGTTATCGTCAAGACTGCGGAGGCGCTGGGAGTTGCCGTGCACGTAGACGGAGAGCTCCCCAGCACGAGCCATGAGCGGCACATTCTGGGATGCGCACTCCACGAGTGCCTGACGAATGCCATCCGCCACGCGCATGGAAAAGAATTGTTCGTAACCATTGAGCAGCGTTCCAGCACGCTGCAAGCAACGTTCACCAACGATGGAATTCGGCCCCAGGGTCCAATTGCCGAGGGCGGGGGACTTACCTCCCTGCGCTTTCTTGCCGAAGGTGCTGGAGGCACGATGTCCATCTCGTGGAAAAGCGGGTTCTCCCTAACGATCAACCTGCCAGTAAAGGAGGAAAGCCATGCCATATGACGTGCTGGTCGTTGACGACCAGGCAATGCCGCGTCAGCTCTTCGAACGCATAGTCGAGGACGCGCAAGGCTATCAGCTTGTTGCGGCCATCTACTCTGCCTCGGTGGCGGACGTGTGGTGCGCCGCGCGCCACATTGACCTCGTGATCATGGATGTCGTGATGGCCGACGGTGTAAGCGGCATACAAGCCACCGAGAAGATCAAGCGCTCGTATCCCAAAGTGAAGGTACTGGTCGTGACCTCCATGCCCGATGCCGCCTTTCTCGAGCAGGCAAGGCGAGCAGGGGTGGATTCCTTCTGGTACAAGGAGGTGGAGGATGTCCCGCTTGTGGAGGTTATGGACCGCACTATGGCAGGCGAGCGAGTGTGGCCCGACGCGCCACCCCCTGTAAGTCTTGGGCTTTCGCGCACGGACGAGCTCACTGCACGAGAGATGGACGTACTGCGCGAGGTGGCCGAGGGCTACACCGACCACGAGGTTTCCGAGCGGCTTGGAGTGAGCTATCACACCGTTCGAGTGCATGTGAACAGCCTTCTTGCAAAGACCGGCTGCGCCACACGCACAGAACTTGCTATTCGTGCCGTGAGGAGCGGCATCATCGTTCCGAACATGTGAGGTGGCAGGCCCGGTCTTTCCGTCCGGATGGCTTCTCCTCCGGAAGATAGGACTCTCGCCCGGATTGATTCCCGTGCGTAGGATCGAATTTCTGTCTGGTTTGATTCCCGTATCGTCTGATAGTCCATTTTGCATAGGCATTTCTGGGGATGTGGAGTGTATGCCGCGGCCTATACCATACGTCCAGAAAGTGCGCTGACGAAGATTGCGCATTGGATTCACGACGGAAAGGGAATGGTCATGACTGACTCAACGAAGGCTCAAAATGCACGGGAGATGCTCGTTGTCGCTTTGGCGGCTCTTGCTCTTGTTGCCTGCGTGATGCTGGCGGGTTGTGGTGTAAAAGGCACGCCGAACAACGAGGCCAACTTCATCGGCGATTGGACGGTTGTCGAGATAGAGGAAGACGGGATGAAATTCACGGCAGACGATCTGGCGCTGTTCGGCATGGAAATAACGCTGACGTTGAATGAAGACGGCACTGGCAGCATGAGCATGTTTGGAGAGTCCCAGCCGCTCACATGGCAGGCCAACAGCGCCACGGAGATAAGCCTGGCGTTCGATGATTCCACCAATGCGACCTTCACGCTCAGCGGCAACGTTCTATCGGGTGAGGAGGACGGCGCGTCCATTTCGTTCAAGCGGGCATCGTAACGCGTCGTAGCGTTTTACGTGTGAGAGACCGGGCCGACCGGGCCAATCGAGGCGGGCGGTGTGAACGCTACGGGTTTCCGAGTTGATTTTCGAGCTGGGCGGATGGTCTAAACGGCTGTCCGCCCAGCTTAGCTTTGCATGCGTTGGCTGACTGCGGAGGACACGTTGCTGCAGCCATTCCGATGAATGCCACTGGCTGTTCAATGCGCATCATGATGCAAGTGCAACTGCAATCGCTTCCTACTGATGCTTCCTACTAATAGAAGCAAAAAATAACGATAGCTCTCGCTTGACAAAAAATGTATAGCAGCTATACATTCAAGAAAAAGGAGGTAGCAATGCCATCGACCATGAATGCCGTACAGATGAATATCCGCATTGACCGAGAGCTCAAGCGAGAGGGCGATGCTGCCTTTGCCAGCATTGGCTATACGCCCTCGCAGGCGGTTCGCTTGCTTTGGGAAATCGCTGTCAGCTTGCGCGATAGGCCCCAGGAGCTTGCCGCGTATCTAATGGGGCCCGGCTATGACAACTCGGGGAGCTCTAGCCAGAAGGATGAGGAAGTAGAAGACGAAAAGCTGCGGTCCTTCAGGGATGGGCAGCGTAGGATCAGCGAAATGATAGAGAAGCTTGGCGTTTCTACCGAGTCCGATACAGCAGAGCCTACACTTGACGAGTTTCGCGAACAGATGGCTCTGGAGCGACTTCATGCGAATGGGGAGCTATGAGTGAGAAACCGCATATCTTGGTGCTAGATACAAACATATGGATTGATGCAAATCTTGGATGGAGAAAGGGCCACAAGGATGCAAACGAGCTCATCGCCTTTGCAAGAAACCATGGCGTTGAGCTCGCTTATGCCATCACCACGGTAAAAGATGTCTATTACCTCATCGGAGCCGACCTTAAATGGAGGGAGCGCAAGGAAAAGGGCGTGCTCACGCAGGAAGCTGCCGATGCGATTTCCGAAATATCATGGGCGGTCACAGATAATATGAGCGAGGTGGCTACGCCCATAGCCATGGATTTGGCCGACGTGTGGATGGCACGAAAACTTCGTGCCATCCACAACGACCTCGAAGACAACATGGTGATTGCCGCTGGAGAGCGTGCAAATGCAGACTATATAGTCACATCAGATGCCAGGCTACTGGCTAATCCGCATGTACATGCATTGACTGCCGCGGATATGCTTGCACACCTGAAAACCTTTGCATTGTAACGAAGCATCGGACAAATTTGCTCTATATGGCGTATGCGGATCTCATTGCTGTTCGACTTTCTCCACACGCAGCTCAATCTGCTCTACGCTTTGCGACTCCACTACATTGTCGTATTTCTCATCGAAGGAAAATGCGATCGGGGTATTTGGCTGCACGCTCTGGGAAACAACGTAGTATTCGGCCATGTTGCCTATATCGCTCACATTGATGAACAACCCATCGCTGGTAATGGGCACAAGCTTCACGTTGCCTTTCCCGTACTCGTCGCGCAGGTCTCCAGCCATCGATATATATCCGGCAGATGCCAAGTTCCTACCCACGTAATCCTTCACGTATCGCGTTTGAGCGTCGGGGGATGGGGTAATTGCGGTCATGGGAATATCGAAGGATTTCCTATCTGAAGAACCCACCCTTTTCACGAGGAGGACGATTTCGTCGATGTTGGAGTAGCTAACGAGGTTATCGTATTCGTTGCCGTTCTCATCCACGTCGAACACCAGGGAGATCTTGGTATTGGGCTTCACGTTCTGGTCTATCACGGTGAATTCCTTCAGTGCGTCTTGGTTTGAAACGTCAACGTATGTGCCGTCGACGCAAACCGGCACGAGCTTGATGTTGGCGGCTCCGTAGGAATCCCTCAAATCTCCTCCAATGGACACGTATCCAGCATTTGCCAGATTCATGCCTCGATAGTCTTTCGCGTAGAAGGTGTGCTTGTCGGTCGACGCTTCTATTTCTTCGCTTCCAGCACCTGCATTCTCTTGGCTGGTACTCTGCTCCTCTCCGCTATTCGCTCCGCAGCCAGTTAGACCGAGGCAAATGCCCACGATCATGAGTGCAGCCATAAATATTGAGGCCAATCGTTTCTTCATCGTTCAGTTCCTTTCTATTAATGCGACGCCTTATGACAAGGGGGCCGTCTTTCGGCCCCCATCAGAGGATTTGTAAATTTCGCGTGGCTTTCCGCGTGGGTTTACGCACAGCCTTTCGGTTTATTGCTTCCCAACCGATTGCTTTCTGATCGATTGCTAGCTGGTCGCTATAAAGATGCCAGGCAACAAAGCGATATCAACGCGCTGATGGCTGCGATGCATGCTATGACGGCTGAGCAAATGCATGTTGGGAATCTGAGGTTTCCGATGTTTCTGCGGACGCTGATCACGAAGATTAATGCGCAGCATAATGAGGCAACTAGCAGAACCCAAGATGGGATTGCGACGGCACCTATGCTTATCCAGCGTGTTAACATTCCGCCGGCTGATGCTGCGATGGGTTGTAACTGAAGCACATAGGCAATCGCGGAGATTGCGATTGCAGATGCCACCGCTGAGCGTTCGGTTAACCTGACATCGCTAGGCTTGTCGCTGTCTAATTTGGCGATATTTGACATGGAACTTCTCGGTGAGGATTCTCCTGACTTGGTGCCTCTTTGTTTGATTTTGTTCATACTGACTCCTTAATCTGATGGCGGTACATAAAAGCAACCTGCATGTTTACTTGGAACAAGCCTGCCACTGGGTTTTGGGGAAGCAGCAGCAAGCTTGCTCCATGCGTTCCTTACGAACCTCCTTTCAATTAGCGGTTGTGAGTATTGGCGTTGCGGGCGCAGGCTACTCCCGCTCATAAGAGGAGCTGTAATTTTCGCGTGAGCTAGGTTAACGTGATGAATTTGGTTGCCTTTGGGATGAGCATCGGGAAGGTCTCGGAAATCCTCATAGTGAGGTGGGGATCGGCTATAGCGACGATTGAGCTTATGGCAATAGCTACAAGCGTTATGTAGAAAGCGCGACATTCTCCATCATGCTTGCACCTGTTTGCATCAGTTTCCATCTCTCGGATTTCTTCTTGTTCCATCCAGTTCCTTATCTCGCGTTTCTCATCGAACGTATAGTTATTGCTTTCAAGCATGCGCCGATATGTATCCTCATTTTTCTCGCATGTTTTTATCATTTCGATTGCTATTTCCTTATTGTTTTTAACCTCGGAATCAAAATCATTGGAAATGGTTTTGATAACTGAGCCAATGATCTCCGTAGACTCAAGCATCATTTCGTTTGGCATCAACGTCTCCTCTTCATAAGCTATTACGATTTGCTTTAATGAAATTCTATTAATGAAAATCGCCATTAACAATTCTGGGCAATTAACACTCATAATTTGTTCCTATATACAGTGAAAATGCCTAAAATATCTAAAAAAACTGTTAACACGATATGCGAGGATAATGATGGATTTAACAGGGCAGAGAATGAGGGTTAACCTTAGCGACCATGCGCTTTCGATTATTCGTTCTGATATGCAGGCGTTTGGGGTGGAGGAAAGCCTGGGTGGGTTTATCAGCCGGATAATCATGTGCTTTGCCCAAAACTCAGATGCTTCCATCTTTCGAGCTGCGAATCGGTATCGCGAAAAGCTAATCAATGATGTGCAGACGACTAGGTATGCAAAAAAATATCCGAGAGACACTGGCCTGGAATACTTCGAGATCAAAAAGGACAAGCTTCTTTCTCCTGCGGAGCTTGAGGTGATAGAGTCCCTGGTTTCTGCATATAAGGAATGTCTTACTGCAAAATTTGGAAGTGTCGATAAAGGAACATCCAAGAATGCTCGTCTGCGCAACTCCGCTTACGAGTTGCTTTGCAGCATGGATGATGAGCTAAGGGAGGTTGCCATTTATGGAACTCACCGTAGCGCTTATGTTAAGGCCCTGATGGAGGATTATTCATCCCGATCACTACTCGAAAGAGAGGGCATCGTCTTTTCCGAGCATATAGAGCTTCTGAAATCGCTCTGCGAAACCGACAATAGGCAGAGACCTCTTGTTACGGTAAAGACGGGCTCGTCAGTTTTCGATGTGAAGCCCTTCGAAGTGACTGCTGATCCGTCATGGAGCCATCACTATCTTGTGGGAATGGGAAGGCGCGCCAATTGCGATGATGCATATAGGCCCATGAGTTTTCGGATTAGCAGAATCATAGACATCAAGGTACGCAAAAAATCATATGCTTCGGGAAAAATTACGAAGTCCGAGTTGGGTGTATTAAAAGAAGCACTCGATAAACGAGGGGTTCAGTACCTTGTTGGAGAAGAAATCGAGTGCACGGTTCTATTGACAAAACAGGGCTTGAAAACCTTCGAGACAATACTGCATGGAAGACCCGAACCTGTTAGACGAGTTGCAGATTCGAACGGAAACACGATACTAACGTTTGATTGCACGGCAAGGCAGATTTCAAACTACTTTCTTCAGTTTGGTAGCGATGCAATAATCCTCAAACCTCGTGAACTTCGAGACGATTTCATTGCAAAGTACAAAATGGCAGTAGATGCTTATTCAAGTGCATATTCAAAGATTGATGGCTAGCCGGGTGTCGGTGGCTTTAAGGTCGGGTGCGGATATGGGAAATGATACAAAAGCCGTTTATGATCGCTGGTTCGACAGGGTGGTCTTCGAAAGCGAAAAAGATGCCGAGATTCTGAATAGCAGCTCTGATGAAATGAGGTACGTGTTCTGCTCCGACCCTCTGTTTGATCGCTATGCAAGTATGCTGGGCAACTTGAAAGAATTCGTCAGGAATTCAATAGGGTCTTTGATGGCCGGAATTATCGAATACTATGGATATGTGATTGACAAGCCCGATAGTGATCGGAAGTGGGGGCAAGAAGACAACCCCATCCTCTGCGAAAAAGATGACGTGAGAATTGGGATATTTATTGAAGCAGCGATCGAAAAATACCAGGTAGCGCTCAAAAAATATCAACTGGACAAGGTGTATTACACGGAGCTATTCGATGAATCGTCGCACCCCATGGGGGTTATCGAACTGTATCCGTCATGCTTCATTGCAAACGCAGAAAAACTCATTGAAGAGTTGACTTCAGCTGAAGAGGCCCAAAACTTTAAAAAGCAATCGGAAGATTTCAAAGAACGGTTACGCAACACGCATGGGCTCCGTATCATTCCTATTCCCACGAAAAAACAGCTCGATAAGCTTGCGGATGATTTTGCCTGTGGTTTTGAAAGCATATTTGAAAATGTTGTCGCGCCGGTCCTACGCGGTCTTGATCGCAATCTCAGCGGCAATCGTAGCGATGACAACCCTCCAAAGTTCACAGAAGACGAGATTTCTCTGATAAAAAATCGCATCATGAGCAATCGACTGTACGAAGTGATTTTTGGTCGCCAGGAATTTGCCAAGAGCTTTGTCGCATCCGAATGGAGATACCTCAACGAACAGTCATATGAAGCCTTAGAGCAAACGGGTACCGTTGCAGGTTATCTAAAGTCTATCGAGCAGTTCTTTTGGTGGATTCTCGAGATGTTTGCAGGTGAATCCTCTGGAAAATCGCTCTCATTTCCATACCACGGTAAATATGACGAGGGTTCCACAAAGTATTTTTATAACGGGGAGCTTCACAACAGCTCAATAAAAAATGTTCAATATAAAAAGTGGAGAGTGTTCCCGCTCAATCGGGAAACTCTCAAAGAACATAAGAGCGAGATCACTCTGGGCGTGATGGAGTATTTCCTGCGCTATAAATGCCTTAATAAGGGTCTATATATCCATGAAATAGACGATTGCGATATGCCGTCAAGCGCTTCGTTTGGCAGTAGGTTTGCAGATTTGGTCAAGCAGTTTAGGACAGAATCACGAAACGACAAGCTGCATAAGGATAACTTCGTAGAGAAGGGCAAGGTCGAAGACATTCGCGGAATGACTCTGGCGATTATAGTTCTTGCGCTCGGGTCAATAAACTTTGGCGAAAATGGGCTACGCCAGCTGGAAGAATACAGGGGTGGAAATGGAGATTCATTCTTCCCGGAAGATGAAGTATCGCAATATTTGGACAGGTTAGGCAAAGAGACTAAATATCCAGAGAGAGCCACCTCGAAGTTCTTGATAACTCGCAGATTAGTTCGCGAATCTAACCCATATGAGTGCAGGTCTGATTCCAAGGCAGATTCAAATAGGGATTGCTGGATGCTTTCCGTTGAGATTGACTCCAACAATAGCGACCAACCCAAGCTTGAAATCATATTCGCCTCTTGGCGTTTCAATGGTAGTGTGGCGACAGTGAGCGAGATTGTTGCCAATATGCTGTGCAAATATATTGAAGATTCTGGAGATGCGGTGCCTAGCTTCATGAAATATGACGTCCGCGTGATAGGGTTTCGTTGTGGGAACGAGGAAAGCAGGGAAATCATATTGGTTTCTGATGGCTTGTTACGAAGAGCTTCCTCGTGAATATCTCCGAGCAGCGCAAGCGCGATGCGATATTCTCGGTTTTCCGCTCTGAATGCCGACGAGAGTGTTGTGAGGCTTGTCCATGACGGGCCCTGCCTGTTTCGTATCCGAGGTGTTGATGGCATCGTTGCCCGATAGGGGTCCAATCTTGCCGATGACTTGCTTCGCCCGGGTTGTGTATCTAAGGGCTGAGCGAAAATAGCCTATGTGCAGAAAAATGTTGAATTACGCAATATTACGTCCTTATTTTTGTGGTATTCCACTAAAATAAGGACGTAATCGTAATGAGGAGGGAGTACATGGAACGAACTCTGATGGAACAGCTCGTCTCCTGGAAGGAAAACAAGCACAGGAAACCGCTCATCCTAAATGGTGCAAGGCAGGTGGGTAAAACGTGGATTCTCAAGGAGTTCGGGCGTGCCCATTTCGAGAGCGTGGCCTATGTGAGTTTGGATAACGATTCCCTCGCGCGCAGTTTCTTCGACACTGACTTCGACATCAAGAGAATCATCAACTCGCTCTCAATTGAGCTCGACATGCGCATTGAGCCTGGCAAGACGCTCATCATCTTGGACGAAATCCAGGCTTGTCCCAAGGCAATCACTTCTCTGAAGTACTTCTGTGAGAACGCTCCCGAATACACCATCGCGGCAGCGGGGTCCCTTCTCGGCATCTCGGCAACCGAGGGTACTGGGTTTCCTGTTGGCAAGGTGAACATGCTCGATTTGCATCCGCTCTCTTTCTCCGAGTTTCTCAGGGCAACAGGCAACGAGAGGTACGCCGACCTTATAGCGTCTGGGGATGGGAATTCAATCAACCCATTCGGCGAGAAACTCTCCGATATCCTGAAGCAGTACTACGTGGTAGGAGGCATGCCCGCTGCGGTGGAGGCGTTCGCGGAAGATGGGGATGTGCGAGTGGCGAGAGAGGTCCAACGTGAGATTCTCGACGGTTACGTTCGAGACTTCGCCAAGCATATCCCGGCAAGGCTGCTTGCTCGAACAATGCTAGTGTGGGACTCCATTCCAAGACACCTTTCCCAGGAGAACAAGAAGTTCGTATTCGGCCAGGTTCGCAAAGGGGCAAGAGCCGTCGACTTAGAGGAGAGTCTGGTTTGGCTGGAGCAAGCAGGGCTCATCTGCAAGGTTCGACGTGTTGTCAAACCGGCCGTTCCGCTATCCGCATACTGCGAGCAGAACGCATTCAAGGTGTTTATGGCTGACGTGGGACTGCTGGGTGCGGTCAGTGGTCTGGAGCCTGAAGCAGTCATTGAGGGCAACCGCATTTACACAGAGTTCAAGGGAGCTCTAACGGAGCAGTACGTCTGCCAGGAGCTCATAGCCTGCGGCATGACCCCATATTACTGGTCTGCGGAGAACTCAAGGGGAGAGGTCGACTTTCTCGTGCAGCAAAAAGGCGAGGTCTATCCCATCGAGGTAAAAGCTGAAGAGAATCTGAGGTCCAAGAGCCTCCATGCCTTCAACGAGCGTTACGAGGGGATGAATCCGCGCCG
>CADBOM010000207.1 GCA_902796325.1 uncultured Coriobacteriaceae bacterium | reverse complement strand
GCGGAACCTGGCATGCTCTGGCTGTGCCGCTGACCATCCTCGGCATCATCGCCCTCATCATGGGCATCGTCCTCCTGTTCTACTGGAGGAGGCGTTGGTCCATCCTGAAGGCAAGGGCCGCCGCAATGGAGTCCGGCGAAGCTGCCGCTGCATAACCTTAGCTAACAACCCCTTATAACGGACAGTGCAGGGAAAGACCCCGGGTCGGAAGATCTGGGGTCTTTCCCTATCTATGGGACTTTAAGAGAAGCTCTCGCGGCAATAGAAAAGGGCATCGAGCCAGTTATGACTCGGTGCCCATGCGGGTTCTTAAACATGCTTTTTTGCTCGTTAAAGCCTGTCTTTCAATCAGCGCCTGATGCCGTCAGCGTACCTGATGGATGGTTTAATAAACCATTCCCATTGCGTCGCTTACCTCGTCTAGCGTTTGAATGGCAACCTCGCGCATCTTCTTGTTGCCCTCGTGCAGGACGTCCTTCACGTAATCGAGATCGTTCTGATACTTCTCCCTGCGCTCGCGATGCGGTGCCAGGAAGTCGTTTACCACCTGAGTGACGTACTTCTTGAGAGTTCCGGATCCTCCATCGCCAATCTCGTCTGCAATCTCCTTCTCCGTGCGGCCGCTGCACAGTGCTGCGGTGGTGAGGAGAGCGGAGACGCCGGGGCGATTCTCAGGATCGAAGGTGATGTTGCGGTCGGAGTCGGTCTTGGACTTCTTGATGAGCTTTGCGGTTTCCTCTGCAGTGGCTCCAAGGGAGATTGCGTTGCCGTAGCTCTTCGACATCTTGCGTCCGTCCAAGCCTGGAATTTCGATGGCATCGGAGAGAATTCCCTCAGGTTCTGGGAACACCTTTCCGTAGCGCTCGTTGAAGCGACGGGCAATCTGACGGGTGAGCTCGATGTGGGGCAGCTGATCCTTGCCAACGGGGACGATGTTGCCCTTGCAGAACAGAATGTCGCAAGCCTGATGCACCGGGTAGGTGAGCAGCAGGCCCGTTAGCGCATGGCCGGAAGCCTCCATCTCGGCCTTCACGGTTGGGTTGCGCTGGAGCTCGGACTCGCTCACAAGCGAAAGGAACGGGAGCATGAGCTGATTGCACTCGGGAATGGCAGAGTGAACGTAAATGGGGGTCTTGTCAGGGTCGATGCCCGCGGCCAGATAATCCATGACCATGTTGTAAACGTTGTCCTGGATGTGCTCGGTGGTATCGCGGTCGGTAATCACCTGATAGTCTGCAATCAGCACGGCGCAGCTGATTCCCATGTTCTGGTATTCCACCCTGTGCTGGATGCTGCCGAAATAATGCCCCAGATGGAGCCTGCCCGTGGGGCGGTCTCCGGTGAGCATCTTGTAGTTTTCTGGATGGACCGCAAGGTCGGCCCTTATCTCGTCGGAACGCTTCTTGCTTGCCTCGAAGCTGTCTGTGTAGGAGGCCAAAACAATCCCCTCTCTGTGAATATCCATTGACTTAAATAGTATAGATTCAATTTCGGGGCTTTTTGGCAAGCAATAGGCTTATGTCCGGGTGTTTTGCGCTTAGGGGCTTAGGAGCGTGGCTCAAATTGAATAGGCCCTGGTGCTCCCCGATGGATAAAGCCGCAAGTCTTAATCTGCCGCGTAATAGCGCTTGTGCCCATCGACATCGCGCACGAGCTCTATGCCCGGAATCTCGTTCAGGAAATTCGACAGCTTGGTGTACCCCAGGTCCTTCACGCTGAAAGCCGGGTATCTTTTCTTGATAAGCTGTCCCAGATAGGCCGGATCGCACCCATCATCTCCAGATTTACGTACGGTGCCCGCTACCAGCTGCCTCACATCATCAGCCGGAACGAGGTTTTTCCTAAGCTCCACATACAGCGGGGCGTCTGGGGGAGTGAGCTCGAACGAATCGAAGCTCTTCAAAAACTTGGATAGCTGGCTGTACCCGAAAGCGCGAACGTCGAAATCCGGATAGCGGCTTATCATCCTGTTGCCAAGATCAGCAAGGTTAGTGCGGTATCCGCGGCTCTCGTCGTCGCGCAGGATCTCCTCGATGGTGGTTTGGACGGCGGATCTTTTAAGGATGTTGCCCGAGGCTTCGTTTCTGTGCGCTGCGTCCGACTCTGTCTCGGGGTCTGGCTCCGTGTCTATGTCTAGCAGGTTCTCGAGCATGATGAACTGGGTGCAGGCATTTCTAAAAGACGGAGGGGTCTTCTTTTCTCCCATCCCAATCACGACCATGCCAGACTCGCCTAGACGCTGGGCCAAGCTGGTGAAGTCGCTGTCGCTCGAGACTATGCAGAAGCCGTCCACATTGCCGGCGTAGAGGATGTCCATCGCGTCGATTATCAGCGTGGAGTCGGTGGCGTTCTTGCCAACCGTGTTCCTGAATTGTTGGATAGGCCGCAGGGAATACGACATCAGCACATTTTTCCACGAGCTGTTTTGCTGGTTGGTCCAGTCGCCATAGATGCGTTTGTACGAAAAATCTCCGTATTTTGTGGTGATTTCGTTGATTATGGCATCTATGTATTTAGCCGATATGTTGTCGGAATCTATGAGGAGGGCGAATCTCCTGCGCTCGCCCGCTGAGGGGCTCATGGCTGGATCCATGTTGTTTCTCCTTGTTTTTTATCTGGCGTGCTCTTGGTGGCATTCGTTTGGCCGACGTGCGCTAGGTTGATGTGCGTTTGGCGGCTACTTCGCGCTATCCAATGGCTGCTTGGCTGCTCTATGGCGGCTACTTCGCGTTATCCAATAGCTTCATGGTGTCCAGGCGCATGACCTCTTCGTCGTCCACGATCGCCTTGAGCGCATTCGGGAGGCACCTGGCCGTAAGCGGGGTGTGGGCCTTGGCTATCTCGCCATCGTATTGGATTGGCAAAACAGGGTCGGTGGTGATTCTTATCTCGCGCCCTGCATAGATTTCCAAGGCTCCGGTTCGCGTGGGATACTGGCCCCTCTTGTCCAAAAACGCGGCAACGAGAGCCGGAATGAGGCCGGTTTTACTATCCGGTTTTAACACTACGGCTTCGAGCAGCCCGTCTTGGGCATCGTTTACATGGGTAACCGATATATCGGGCGAAATTTTCGCGAAGTTTATGAGCAAAACGGCAATTCCCGAGGTTACAACCTTGTGGCCGTCGATATCGAGGGTGATGCGCGCTTTCTTGGGCTTATCGCCAAAGACCGCGGACACGTAATATGCACCCTGGCCAAACCTGTGCTTTAACCCGGTTGCCCCGTCCATGATCATGGCGTCGTATCCGGCGCCCGACATGATGGAGAAGCCCTTGACCTTGCGGTTTCCACTGTCGTCGACGAATTCCAGCTCGGCCAGGTCGTAATGCTCGATGTTGCCCTTCTTCACCATGTCGGCTATTGCGCGGGGCTCCTCCGGGCTGTTGAGGTTCATGCTCAGCAGGTTGCCGGTTCCCGCAGGGAAGGGCACGATCGGTACTTCCTGATAGCGCAGCTCATAGCAAATGGAGGCTATGGTGCCATCTTCGCCCGAAGCCACCACGGCATCGAAGCTCTTGGCATCCACCAGCTGTTCTTTCAGGGAGATGTTCTGGCTCGTGTTGCGAATCACTACCTCATCGCCGTCTTCGCTCACCGTTCTGATGAAGTCGTAGATGGCGTTGTCGCCGAGTCCCGAGCTTTTATTGTTGATAACCAATAGCCTCATATGGATACCCCTTATATCAGTTAAGATGGTAACACTAACATATTATCGGAGATGTCATAAGTGCATATTACAAACCAACAAGACCTTCAGGCGATAGTCGATCAAATATATGGCTGCAGGGCTCTGGCAATCGACACCGAGTTCATGCGCGAGAAAACCTATTATCCACTGCTGTGCCTCGTTCAGATGGCTACCGACGATGTGGAGTTTCTAATCGATCCTTTGAGCGTTAAGGACCTGCGCCCGCTGGCTAAGGTTCTCACGGACCCTCGCACCGTGAAGGTGTTCCATGCGGGCAGGCAGGACCGCGAGCTTCTTTACCAGAGATGCGGAGTGGCTGCCAGCCCGGTGTTCGACACCCAGGCTGCGGCACCTTTGCTGGGCCTTCCCCAGCAGGTTGGATATGGCAGCGCGGTCAGCGAGTTCTGCGGGGTAAAGCTCAAGAAGGCCGATTCCCTCACCGACTGGACGCTCAGACCGCTTTCGGCAAGCCAGATTCAGTATTCTCTCGAAGACGTGCGTTACCTGCTCCCAATGTACGATGTAATTCGCGAAAAGCTCGAGGGTGTGGGCCGTCTCCACTGGCTCGACTCCGAGTTTGCAAAAATGGCGGACTCCAAAACGTTCGAGAACGCCGAGTCGGAGCTTTGGCGCAAGGTAAAGAAAGTCAATTCTCTACCAAGGCATCAGCTGGTGCACGCATCCAACCTGGCTATTTGGCGCGAGAGGATTGCAAAGAAGCGCAATATCCCCAGAAAGTGGATTTTGTCAGACGAAATCCTGATCGAGATTTGCAAGCGCGAGCCCATGACCACCGACGATCTGTACAAGATTCGCGGTACCCATGAGAAGCTAACATCCACGATGGCCAAGGATATCGTGCATCTGATAAAGTCTGGCAAGAACAGCGATCCGTCTACGTGGCCCGAGAAGGGCAAGAAGCATCATGGCGCCCTTGGTGCCGACGCTGTTGCCGACGTGATGATGGGAATAGTCAGGCTCAGGGCCAAGGAGAACAAGGTTGCCCCGCAGGTTCTTGCCACCCACGACGATTTGATGGAGTTGGCAAACGGGCAGCGCAGGGACATGGACCTTCTCGAAAGCTGGAGATATGAGATAGTGGGGCGCGAGCTCGTGGACTTTCTGGATGGAAAGGAATCTGTGAGCTACTCTGGCGGCCATCTGGTTGTGGAGCCTAGCGCAGGCCAAAGCTCCGAGGAATCGAAGGTAGAATAAGCTTGGTTGCCGTACCTTGCGAGGTTTGTGCACCATGCGAAATTTACGCACTTTGCGAGGCTTGTGTGCCTTGCGAGGTTTGCGTACTCTGCGAGGCTTGCGCGCCCCGTGAGATTAGGTGGATCAGTATTGGAAATTAATGTCCGCCCTAAGTTCTAGAATGGACCACAGCTTTAGGAGCCAATCTTCCGAATAGCTGGAAAGGACGTGAGCCAGTTGACGTACTTACTCCTCATTATCGTTACTCTCGTACTTGGATTGGGCGCCCAATCTTGGATCAGGAGCACTTACAGAAAATGGTCGCAGATTCCCATTGCGACTGGGCTAACTGGAGCCGAGGCCGCGCGCCGCATGCTCGATGCCAATGGCTTGCAAAACGTTGGGATAGACATGATAGATGGCGAGCTTTCCGACAACTTCAATCCAAAGGACAACACTCTTCACCTATCCAGAGAGGTGTACGGAACGAGCTCGGTTGCCGCGACTGCAGTCGCCTGCCACGAGGCCGGGCATGCAATACAGCATGCAACGGGTTACACGCCCATCAAGGTAAGGGCATCGATCGTCCCCATAGCGTCTGTGGCATCAAATCTATGGCTGATACTGCTGATTGTGGGCATTGCACTGAACAGCCTGAACTTGGTCTATGTGGCAATAATCATGTACGGCTGCGTTGTTGCATTCCAACTTGCAACGCTTCCTGTTGAGTTCAATGCGTCCAACAGGGCGCTTGCGGTAATAGACTCGTCCATGTTCGTGCCCGCAGAGCAAAAGGAAGGCGCTCGCAAGGTTTTGAGGTCTGCCGCATTCACGTATGTGGCGTCGGCGCTCGCATCATTGCTCCAGCTGCTCTACTTCATCGGGATGGCTCGCCGATGACCGGGCGCAGGTACGGATCCACTGCAGGCAGAGGCATGGGAGACAGCGAGGGCGGCAAACCGTATGGCGGCAGAACCCTCTTCGATGCCGCAGCGGAAGAACAGGATCAGGCTCCTAGAGTTCTCACCGTCACACAGGTGATGTATCTTGCCAAGAAAAACCTCGAGGCAATACACGTTACCGTCGAGGGCGAGGTCTCAGAGTATTCCGATAAACCAGGCTATAAGGCCGTTTACTTCACGATCAAAGATGAGAAGAGTGCGCTTCCTTGCTTAATGTGGAAGAGCGACTTCGCTAGATACGATGTGAAGTTCAAGCAGGGCATGCTGGTGCAGATCACGGGCAACTTCTCGCTATATGCCGCAAAGGGCCGCATGAACTTCGTTGCGCGCAGCATCAAGCTTGCCGGCGAAGGCGACTTGCGCATGAAAGTTGCTCTGCTGGCCCAAAAGCTTCAAAAGGAAGGCCTGATGGATCCGGCTCGCAAGAAGCCCCTTCCATGGTTTACCAACAAGGTTGCGGTTGTCACCTCACCTAGGGGCAAAGCGGTGCACGACGTTCTACGAACGCTGCGACGCAGGTCTCCTTATGTGCAGGTTTACGTGG
The DNA here is from genome assembly GCA_902796325.1 of uncultured Coriobacteriaceae bacterium. Lineage (GTDB taxonomy): Bacteria > Actinomycetota > Coriobacteriia > Coriobacteriales > CADBOM01 > CADBOM01. Next base: position 2,002 of record CADBOM010000207.1, on the reverse strand, counting down.
TTGGCGTTCCCGTAGAGGGTGATATTGCCCCAACTGCCATATGCAATGGCCTGGATGTTGCAGAAAATTCGGATTGCGATGTAATCCTGCTTGTCAGAGGTGGTGGATCTTACGAAGATCTCATGCCGTTCAATGACGAGAAGGTGGCACGCAAGGTTGCTGCATGCACCAAGCCGGTGATCACAGGGATAGGCCACGAGCCGGATAATTCTATCTCCGACATGGTTGCAGATCTCAGGTGCTCCACTCCAACGGCTGCGGCGGAGGCTTCGGCGATGGACGTGAAGCAGCTATCCAGAAACCTTGTGCAAATGCAGAGTCGCATGGGCAATGCGCTTTCCTCGAAGATAGAGTTCAACAAGCAGCGCATAGCCCAGATATCGTCAAGACCTCTGTTCAAGAACCCCAACTACTTGTTGGAGAACTCTGCAATGAGGCTAGATATGGATGCCGAACGCCTTGCAAAGGCAATACCCAATGCGATTGCATCTAACAAGCAGGAGCTCGAGCAGAACCGAGCAACGCTTGCGAGCTTGGGGACCCGACTGCTGGCACAGCATTCGGCAAGATTGGATTCTGATGCCAAGGCTCTTGCGCGGGCTCTCCCAAGTGCAATTTCTGGCAGCAAGCAACGGCTTTCGGGCGATACGGCCGAGTTCAAGAACATCGGAAGCCACTTGTTGGATGCAGCAAAGGCCTCCATGGCCGTAAATGCAGCCAGGCTTAACGACCTATCGCCGCTTTCGGTGCTGTCGAGAGGATACGCCATCACCTACGACTGCGATGGGCATGTTCTTTCCAGCATCAAAGATGTTGAGAAGGACGACTCTATTTCGGTTAGGGTCGACGACGGCTATATCGATTGCACCGTGAACGAAGTTGCAGAAGAGAAGATAAGCAAATAGCGCACGTTAATTGGCGTGTCAATTGGTTAGACAACAGCTCATCAAACATCACTCATAAGGAGCTTATTATGGCAGACGATCAGCAGAAGCTAGACGAATCCATCACCTTCAACCAGGGCCTTGAGGAGCTTGAATCCATAATCAAGTCGCTTGAAGGCGGACAGTTGGAGCTGGAAGACAGCCTAAAGAAATACGAGAGGGGAGTAAGCCTGCTCCGTGTTCTCCAGGCAAAAATCTCGGATGCAGAGCAGAAGGTTACCGTTTTGCTTGGCGAGTTGGAGCCAGATTCTTCCGACAGCATCGACGAAACCCTGAGCTAGGAAGCCTTGAGATAAGAACCCAACAGCTGAGCTGCCATGCAGTTCGGCTTGCCATGCAAAACTGTGGGGATTTTGTTGGTCGCAGCCTCGTTGGTTGGCAAATTCTACCCACAACAGACGCTTGGGCAAAAATTAGGCGCTTAATGTATTAAGAGGCTGTAAAATTTTTCATTAACCGCAAAACCATGGAACAAGGCTTGCGGCTCAATGGCGTTTTGCTGGCACATGCCTGGTTAAGGAGCAGTTAAGGAGCAGAAAAATGGCACAGAAAGAAGATTGCATATTCTGCAAGATTGCCAATGGCGAGATTCCAACCGATATGGTTATGGAAACCGAGGAGCTGGCGGTGTTCAAGGATGCTAGCCCGAAGAAGCCTGTTCATGTCCTAATTGTTCCTAAAGATCATTACTCAAGCCTGAACGACGATATTCCGGAGGAGCTTCTTGGCAAGATGATGAAGCTCATCCCGGAGGTTGCGAAGAAAACTGGCGTACACGATAGCGGGTACAGAACAATCATCAACACCGGCGACGATGCCAACCAGAGCGTGAAGCACCTCCACATACACATTTGCGGTGGCGCTAAGTTCACGGACTTTTAATCGCCCCATACTTGCAAGTCTTGCAGGTCACATGCACTGCGTACACGAGCTCTGCGGGTTAACTATTCTCGCAAACAAGCTTGAATGTTGACCGCGATAACGTTAGTCGGCACGCCTAGTGCGTTAGTGCGAATATGCCAACCATATTGTTCCATCGAGGACAACCCGGATTGGTT
>CADBOM010000206.1 GCA_902796325.1 uncultured Coriobacteriaceae bacterium | reverse complement strand
CGTCTGTCCAATATTCGTAACTCTTGCGAGAAGGCGTCTTGCCCATTTGCAAGTTAAAAACGTCTTTGACCTGAAGCCTCGTCATGCCGCCACCTCCCAGCTAAACCGGGATTTGACCAGTTCATCAAACCTCTTAAGTTGCTTTTCGAAAAATCGTATCGATGCCCGAACCCGCTTGCAATTGCTGACGATTCGGTTTTGTGCCTCGAGGCTGCAAACTGGAATAAGTGTACTTTTCAGGGTTTTCGATGTAATGCCGGTGATAGTTGCACCCTGCGCCTGATTCGCAAGTTCCGAGGCTCTAGTTTGGATTGCGAGAGAGACATATTCTTTGTTCCAGACATTTTCATCGATTCCGATTACAGAAACGATATCCTGGCTTGTGCACATTGGAACAGTGTTGATTGCAGCTTTTCCAACGCCGACTCGAATCCCAACCATGAGGGAGCCCGCAGGGACGATTTTAGTGGCGCTATGGTCCACGGCGTCCTGGGTAATAAATTTGATCGCGTCCTTCTCGTCGAGCAACCCGCCATTTAACGCCGTCGTTCCAATCCAAGGAATATCGCCATTGAAATACTCCGGATGCTTGCTAGACGGTGTCCCGCCGCTCTGGGTTTTCCCTAGCTCACCTAGCTCGATCGTCTTATTCATAGTGGACATCCTCTGACAGCATCGCCTTCAGCTCGTCAAGCCCAGTGGCAATTCTCTCGTTTATGTCTGATAGGTCGGCCAGGATCTCGCTTGTGGGCGGGTACTCCTTGCGCTTGTAGACCGTCTCCGTGTACTTGTTAAAGCTGAAGTCGTAGTCGTTTTCTACGATTTCTTCGCGGGGGACGAGGAAGCTCTTGTCTGTGCGGGTTCGATTCTTCTCTGAGTCAAGATCAGCCCAACGCTCAAGAATATCGGGGATGTCGTCGTGCGTGGGATCTGGGTCGCGCTTGTCATCGAGAGTGTAACCGTCGCCCTCCATGTTGTAGAGCCACACGTTGTCGGTTCCGCCCGCATCGGTCTTGGTGAATAAGAGCACTGCGGTGCTCACCCCTGAGTAGGGCTTGAATACACCGGACGGCATGTAGATGATGGCCTCGAGGCGTTGGTTGTCAACGAGTTCCTTCCTCAGCTGGCGGTACGCCTTGGAGTTCGTGCGGAAGAGAACCCCGTTGGGGACGATGCAGGCGCACCTACCGCCAAGTTTCAGCATTCGCAGGAAGAGAGCCACGAATAGTAACTCTGTTTGTTTGGAGTCGACGATTGCCTTCAGGCTACCGTCGATATCTTCTGTATCGACCGAGCCTGTGAAGGGTGGGTTGGCAAGTGTTACATCGTACTTCCCGCGTACGGTATTGTTTTTGGAGATACTGTCCAAATATCGGATATCAGGTTGGTCAACCGAGTGCAACATCAAGTTCATCGCGCTGATGCGCAGCATGGTTTGGTCCATCTCGAAGCCTGAGAACTGCGGGCCCTGTCCGTTGCGCCCAGAGAAGCATTCCCAGTCGTCTCCACCCATGCTTTCTGTGTAGGTGCTTCGGATGTACTCGGCTGCGGAGATGAGGAAGCCTGCTGTGCCGCATGCGGGGTCGCAGATGAGCTGCTTTGGCTTGGGATCGACCAAGCGCACCATCATATCGCGAATATGTTTAGGTGTGCGGAACTGCCCGTTTGTACCGGCGGTGTTGAGCTTGCTCAGCATGTATTCATACAGGTCACCCAAGTCGGCGATGTTGTTGCCCAGGCTTGTGAATAGAGAGTCGATGCCATCCACAGCTTTCTGGAGGGTTTTTGGTGTTGGAATACCAAAGGTAGCGGACTCCATGCTGCGAGTGAAGGCGGAATCTTCTCCGAGAGACTTAATGAACGGGAAGGCGAATTCGCTCACTGTTTTGTACATGGTCTCGGCAGGTAGGTCCTTAAAGCGGCTCCAGCGCAACTGTTGGCCGTCAATTTCTACCCCGTAAGCATTTTGATACGTAGCGGGGAAGATATGCTTTTGCTCAACGTCAAGCAAGGTTTCCATTTTCTCAACCTCAAACTCCTTCTCGTCGAGCTGATGCATGAACATAAGATAGGTGAGCTGGCTTATGACTTCGAGGGGGTTGGTTATGCCACCCTCCCACATCTTTTGCCAAATGTCATCCACCTTGTTTTTGGTCGCACCTGTGATCATTTAAACGTCCTTCTCGTTTTATTTTCATGCATCTATTTACTATGCAGCAGCGTCAGCCGATCTTCCTAGCTCTCTGCGCATTTGAAAACTTCCTATTTGCAAGCCTCCGTCATCTCGTCCAGCAGCTTGTCAAACAGCTGGATGGCCTGCTCGATGGGCTTCGTGGTCGACATGTCCACGCCAGCGCCCTTTAGCAAATCGATTGGAGTCTTGGAGCTTCCACCCTTCAGGAATCCCAGGTAATCCTCAACAGCTGGTTTGCCCTCGTTGAGGATTCGCTGCGACAAAGCGATTGCCGCCGCATAACCCGTGGCGTACTGGTACACGTAGTACTCGTAGTAGAAGTGCGGGATGCGCTCCCACTCTCTCGAAATCTGCTCGTCAACCACGATGTTGGGGCCGTAGTACAGCTCGTTCAGCTCGCCATACAGCTTGTTCAGGGCCTCGGCGGTCAGTCCCTCGCCACGGGCGTTCATCTCGTTGATCTTCAGCTCGAACTCCGCGAACATGCACTGCCTGTAAAGAGTTCCCCTGAACTGCTCCAAGAAGTGATTGAGCAGGTAGGCGTGCTGCTTCTTGTCGGTGGTGTTCTTGAGGAAGTACTGCATCAACAGCGACTCGTTGCAGGTCGACGCCACCTCAGCCACGAAGATTACGTAATCGGAGTAGCACGCGGGCTGGTTCTTGCACGACAGGTATGTGTGCACCGAGTGCCCCATCTCGTGGATGAGTGTGAACACGTCGTCAAGCTCGCCCTGGAAGTTCAGCAGCATGAACGGATGGGTGCCAAAGCTGCCCGCGGAATATGCTCCGCTGCGCTTGCCCGGGTTTTCATACACGTCGATCCACCTGCTGCTCAGCCCCTCGCGCACGATGTTGAGATAATCCTCGCCCATGGGCTCCAGTGCCTTGAGGATGATGTCGCAAGCCTCTTGGTAGGTGAACTTCATCTCAACGTCGTCAACAACCGGGGTATACAGGTCGTAGAAGTGCAGCTCGTCCAGACCCAGCAGCTTCTTGCGCAGGTCGATGTACTTATGCATTGGCTCGATCCCGCGGTGCACGGCCTCAATCAGGTTGGTGTACACCTCGCTGGGCACCTCGTTGTTGTCCAAGCAATAGTCAAGCGCGGAGTCGTACTTGCGGGTGTTGGCGTAGAACGCTAGCTGCTTCACCTGCCCTTGCAGCGTGGCGGCCATGGTGTTCTCGAACTGCCCGTACGTGCTGTAAACCGAGTCGTACGCGCTCTTGCGCAGCTCGCGGTCGGGCGACTGCATGAGCGGGATGTAGCTGCCGTGCGTTACGGGATAGGTTTTGCCCTGCGAGTCCGTGGCGTCTGGGAATTTGAGGTCCGCGTCGTTTAGCAGCGAGAAGATGTTGCCCGGAGCCTGGGCCATCTCCTGCGCGTTGGCCAGAATTGCCTCCTCCGGCGGGGTGAGAGTGTGCTCACGCTTGCGGAACACGCGGTCCAACGCGATGCGGTAGAGTTCCAGCCCCGGCTGTTCCTTGTAGAAGGCCTCCATGTCGGTGTCGCTCAAGGTGAGCAGTTCTGGCGTTGCCCACGACGACGCGAACGAAATCTGCGTGTACAGCATCATGACCTTGTTGGAGAAATCCTGGTACTTGGCCACGCGGGTGTCCTCGTCGCCCTTGCGCTGCGCGTAGTTGACGAGCTTGCCCAGGGTGATGCCAATTTCGTCGTCTAGCTGCAGGAATGCGAGCAGGTCTTCGGCGGATTGCGAGATCTTGCCTTGGTAGCTCATCAGCTGCTGGGGGTATGCGCTGGCCTCGTCGAGTGCGGCGAGGAACGCGTCGTCGCTGGCGTAGATGGACGAGAGGTCCCACTTATCTTGCTCG
>CADBOM010000205.1 GCA_902796325.1 uncultured Coriobacteriaceae bacterium | reverse complement strand
CATGGTAAGCGTCACTGCCCCGGCATCGCCCGCGGAATTCTCGGCGGCAAGCGCCTGCTCGGACTGAGTTGGGAAGAACACGACCACTGCGAATATAAGTGCCAAGATGAGTGAGAAAACCGCGACGAATGCAGCTCTAATATCTTCCACGACTTTGGACATGATTACCTCCGATAAACGGAACTTCCTTGTGCTTTGGAACCAGTGGCCCAAGCCAAGACCGCATGTTCCCTGAGCGCTTCGAGTACTCGAGTTCTCGCGTGCTTCATGCGCCACTTCATGTGCGTTGGCGCTTCATACACGTTGGACGTGCGCTTAAAAACATGTCGAATGTAATCAGTTGTCAAGTGTAAACCCACTTAGATTTCCGAAAAGATGCCGGAAAACAGGGGTATGCATTTAAATTTTTACCTCGCCCATAGGAATTTCATACTTACATATGTTAAATATTGACGACGGGGCCTTCCCAAGGGGGGGCTCGGATATTTCCTCTCATGAAGGGCATGTATGGCCATGCAGGCTACCGGGGGCATGCAGGTCATGTGGCCGAGCAGCTTGCCCAGGTCATGCAGGGAATGGCATGGATGCCACCGAATTTCTCCCCAAGTTTTCGATACCTTTAAATGTCTCGATGCCGGATGGTATTTTGATGTCTTCGCGGGCATCCGAGGCTCTTATGTGGTAGCTTAAAAAATTAGGAATTCGAGAGGTTTCAAAAACCTCTTTTGCAAGAATTCGCAAGTCTTAACTTGGAAGTTTTGACGGCCTGCTCGTTAATATGAATCCGTGGTTGCATGAAGCCACATCTGCGTGAATTTGCAGACATGGAGCCATGCATGAAGCCACGGTTACGAGCATGAAGCCACGGCCACGAAAAACCGCGGTGCCGTCTTAGTTGGAGAGGGGTATGGAGGATCAATGGTTACCTGTATCGATCATGGCGCGTTCTATCACGACGGAAAGCTGATCATCGATGACGATGGTCCCGAGAAGCTAAAGGCCGCCGGTATCGAGGCAACTCCGGAGGAGGGCGCCAAGCGCACCATAGCCTACGGCATCTTGGAGAGCCACAACACCTCGGGCGACATGGATCATCTGAAGATCAAGTTCGATGCCATGGCTTCTCACGACATCACCTATGTGGGAATCATCCAGACATCCCGTGCATCGGGGCTCGACCACTTCCCGCTGCCCTACGTGCTCACCAACTGCCATAACAGCCTTTGCGCCGTTGGTGGAACTATCAACGAGGACGACCACCTGTTCGGTCTCTCGGCTGCGAAGAAATACGGCGGAATCTTCGTTCCCGCGCACGAGGCCGTGATTCATTCGTTCATGCGCGAGAACTTCGCCGGATGCGGCAAGATGATTCTGGGTTCCGATTCCCACACCCGTTATGGTGCGCTCGGAACCATGGCCTGCGGCGAGGGCGGCGGTGAGCTGGTAAAGCAGCTGCTCAACCGCACCTACGACATCAACAGACCTGGTGTCATCGCCATCAACCTCACTGGAGCTCCAAGGCCGGGTATCGGACCGCATGATGTGGCAATCGCGCTCGTTGGTGCGGTGTTCGCATCCGGATTCGTTAAGAACAAGGTTTTGGAGTTCATGGGCCCTGGCATTGCCAACCTTAACCAGGAGTTCCGCAACGGCATCGACGTCATGACCACCGAGACCACCTGCCTGTCCTCCGTATGGTGCACCGATGACGAGACCAAGAAGTACCTCACGATGCACGGTCGCCCAGATGATTACAAGAAGCTCGAGCCTGGCCAGGACGCCTACTACGATGGCGTTGTGGAGATCGATCTGTCGTCGCTCGAATCCATGATCGCGATGCCGTTCCACCCAAGCAACGCATACACGATCCACGAACTCAACGAGAACCTCGACGACATCATCGATATCACCGAGAAGCGCGCGGTGGACCAGCTGGGAGTCGAGTACGGATCGCTCGGTCTGGCCTCTAGGATCGAGGACGGCAAGCTGTTCGCAACCCAGGGATTCATCGGAGGGTGTGCTGGCGGAACCTACGACAACGTTGTTGACGCCGCGGACATCCTGCGTGGGGCCAGCATCGGCGACGGTCCGTTCTCGCTGTCTGTGTACCCCGCTAGCCAGCCAGCTTGGATCGAACTTGCCAAGAACGGCACGTTCGCCACGTTGGCCGAGACCGGCGCCATCATCCGCACTGCATTCTGCGGCCCGTGCTTCGGAGCCGGCGACGTTCCCTCCAACCAGGGATTCTCGCTGCGCCATGCAACCCGCAACTTCCCCAATCGCGAGGGTGCAAGGCCGGGCGAGGGCCAGAGGGCCTGCGTTGCCCTCATGGACGCGAGGTCGATTGCTGCTACCGCGGTCAACCACGGTGCGATCACCGCTGCAACCGATATCGATCCTGCGTTCACCAAGCCCGAGTATCACTACGACGGCAGCGTTTACGAGCGCAGGGTTTACAACGGCTACGGAAATCCGCAGCCTGACGAGAAGCTGGTTATCGGCCCCAACATCACCGATTGGCCCGAGATGGAACCGCT
>CADBOM010000204.1 GCA_902796325.1 uncultured Coriobacteriaceae bacterium | reverse complement strand
GGAATAATGAAGCGACGGAAAACAGGATGATTTCGATGAGCAGCATGAGAAGAACGTATTTCAAGTACCGGCGAAAAAAGCTTTGGGTAGAAGACCCCTGATAGTTTGTAGAGCTATAAGGTCCCACTCGCAACATCTTGCAGCAGAACTCTTCGATGGGAACATAAAAAAGGAAGAAGGACATAAGATAGGCGGCAATTAAGTTGATGGCAGCCCACCCATCATTCGGAACTGGTTTCATGGACATCGGCAGCCTCAATAGCAGGGAAACGCAAAAAATGGTTCCTAGTACGTAGAGCGCGGCAACGAGTTTTCTTCCTCCCGAGAAGAAATGTGAGACGTTGTATGCCTGCGCAGCGGTTCCCAACACGATCTCTCGAAAGAGCGAAGCAGGATGAAATCCATCTGAAACCGGGTATCTTCCCGAATCCATCAGTTCTTGTATGCCAGCCTGTCTGTCGGCCTTCGTCGGATATCCAGCTGATTCGTGCCCATGGAGCTGGTGATACCGATTCTCGATTACCTGCTGCGCAGATTCGATTGCCTCTCGTTGCTTCTGACGGGTGCCGTTCTGGTTTGTCGGCGCGGGCTCCCCATTCGCACTTTCGGGTATGTAGACAACCTGGGATTTTGTCTGTTGAAGCACCTTCAGAGCCTCAGCGAACTCGCCGACGCTCTGCCAGCGGCGGGAAGGCTCGAATTCGCAGGCTTTGCGAATGGCCACTACGATTCCCTCGGACGCCATGGCAGAGAGGGCGCTATCATAGTGGGCATTTTCAGGGGTATGACCGCAGAGTGCAAACCCCAAGATGCGCCCGATGGAGAATACATCGCTACGCCTGTCGGTCTGTGCAAATCCGAATTGCTCGGGTGCGGCAAAGCCATAGGTTCCTAAATGGGTTGTGTCGCTTGAGTCTCCGTAGGAATATTTGCGAGCTATGCCCAAATCAATAAGGTAGGCATGTCCATTGTTGAGAATGATGTTCGAGGGACTTATATCACGGTGGATGATGCCTACAGTATGTAAGGCAGAAGCAGCATCGCATATGTCCAAAGCTATGCGAATCGCCGGTTGTGCTGGAATGCTGCCGATTTCCTCGACGACTTCTTTAAGAGAACGTCCCTCGATGTAGTCCGAGATGACGCAGAACTCGTCTGGGGTTTCGTACATCACATGGACTTTAGGCAATAGATAATGATGGGCATGCATTGCGGTCGCCCAAGCATCTGGATTTGCGATGCTCAATGGGATTCGCTTGCGAACGAAAGGGCCTACCCCGTTGAGTTCGACGAGCTCTGTTTTACCGTATGAGGAATCTCCTAAAACACGGAGTACCGTGTAGGAGTCATCGATATTCATTGAGTGCAGTACGTCCGCGTCGCCCATACTTAGTCTCCGGAGAGAAGGGTCTCTTCACCGAAGCGATAGAGTTCTTCGTCGGTCTCCTGGCGCGAGTAACCATGATTGATGCAGAAGATGATGATGGCGTCACGCCTGCGCTTGCACCACAATTCCGAACAACCCGCAAGCTTGAGGAGTCGCTGTGCTTCCAGTAGGGAGCAATTCAATCCAAACGCGAGCATGATGGCAGTGTCGCGCCCAGGATGACGTGTTCCGTAAAAGAGCTGATATCCAAAAGTCGCATTAAGGCCTGCTTCACGAATGACATCAGCGCGCTTCAAACCCTTTTTCGCGAGCAGTTGATTAAGGTAGTCGCTTATCTCAATATCAACAGTGGGAGTTACGTCGAGATATGCTTCGGGTGTGGCAGAGGTGAGGAGCCGCTCTAAGAGCTCCTCGGTCATCGGTTCGGGATTTCGAGCATTGTTTCCAGTAGTTACTTCCATAGAACTAATCTTACACGCCTAAATGATTTGACTGCAGCTAGGACCCCAGAACTATGGTCGCCAGCTGGAACATGAGCGGCATGGTGACGACGCACAGGATGGTGGAAAGGCACACGATCTTCACCGCGTGCTCGTAGTCCATGTCGAACTGCTGCGCCATGACGGCGGTGTTGACGCCCATGGGGCAGATCACGTCGATAAAGATGGCGGCCACGAGCGGTGTGAGCGTAAAGCCCAGGACCTTGAGGACCAGGATGCTCAGCAGGGGAGCCACCACCAGGCGCAGCGCGATGCTGACAAAGGCCGTTACGTCGTTGAAGGCCGTCTTCCAGTCCAGGCCCGCGAGCTGCGAACCCAGGATGATCATGGCGACGGCGGTGTTGGCGTTGCTCATTATTTTCACGCCGCTTGCCACGGGGGCGGGCAGCTGGAAACCGGTTACAAACAGGATGACGCCCAACACGGATGCCACCACGACGGGGTTGGTGAGGATGGCCTTGGGCTTGATAAGGGAGGTGTCTCCCGTCAGCAGCCAGCATCCGTAGGTGAACTGGATGATGTTGTTCAGAGCCACGGTGGCCGCAACGTAGAACATGGCCGACGGCCCGAAGACAGCCGTCACGATGGGCACGCCGATAAAGCCCGCGTTGATGACCGTGTTGCCGAAGGCCTCGATGGGCTTGCGCCTTCCGAAAGCGACAAAGCCTACGGCAGCTGCGATGACCAGCAGCAAAAGCGAAAGGCCGAAGGACAGGAGGAAGTCGGAGATCTGCGCGCCCTCCGGCGGGTCCATAAAGCCGTTGAGCGCCAGGCAGGGCACGATCACGTTGACAAGAACGTAGCCGAGCTTCTTGGTAAAGACCTCGTCTATGGCTCCGGACTTCGTGAGCCACAGGCCGACGGCCATCAGGCCCAGCATGGTGAGTGTCTGTTCGAAGATGATGAATGCCATGGTATGTCCCGACCCTAGTCGATGTCGTAGCTGTTAGCGAAATGAATCTTACGCTCCAGTTCGGGCGTGCAGCGTTCGTCCGACAGGAGGCGTTGCGAAGCGGAAACATCGCTCCAGTAATGCATGGGGAAGATGTGCTTTGCGCCGCGTAGCTTCTCGAAGGTAAGCAGGCCGATAAGCCCGTCCACAAGGCGCGGGTCCAG
>CADBOM010000203.1 GCA_902796325.1 uncultured Coriobacteriaceae bacterium | reverse complement strand
GACCGCATGCAGGCTCTCGCGCGAGCCCATTCCACTTGTCTCGATGCAGGTAGTTAGACCTTCCGACTTGCACAAACGCAAGATAGAAGCTACGAACCTTGGCTGGGACAGCACCTCGCCACCAGAAACCGTGACCCCACCACCAGAAGGTGCAAGGAACATCTTGTCTTCCAAAACCTTGCTCGCAACTTCGCCGGCAGTGCCAGCCAGGCCCTCTATAGACCTAGCCCCCGCAGGGCAAGCGCCCACGCACAGGCCGCATCCATCGCAGGTTTCGCGATTCGTAACCGCCTTTCCTCCGCGCAGCAGCACCGCACCGTTGGGGCAAGCCTCAATGCAGGCGCCACATCCAATGCAGCGCTCCTCCATGAAGAAGAGCTTTGGTTCCGAAGTGTACGATTCCGGATTCTGGCACCAACGGCAACGAAGAGGGCATCCACTTACGAACACCGTCGTGCGAATTCCGGGGCCATCGTGAATCGAATACGGTTGGATGTTGAAATACATCCCCTCTATGGCCCGGCATTCGTCGTCGGAAAGACTTGAGATGTCCAAGCTGCCCGCATCTGCTGCAGACCCCGGCTTCGCAAGAGCCTTAGAGCCCGTCTCGTCATTCTTCCGCCCATTCATGCAAAGTCGCCACCTCGGCTCCCATCTTAAAATCCGATGGAGTTGTCTTCGAAGTTACCCTTGAAATAATCCACCATGTAGTTGAGCACCGAACGCTGCGCGTCATTCAGGCTGGCGCCTTTGCGCACGAGAAATGAGATCGACATGTTGAGCCTTGGCTTTGCGGCAATGAGCTTCGAGCCCCTGCATAGAGCCTTCATGCTCGCATAGTAGGAGCTGTTGGAGCTCATCACGTAGTTCTTGTCCTCCACCAAATGGCAGACGGTGAACGTGTCGTTGGAGAAAACCTTGTTCTCGGGAGGCACCTGGCAGCCATGGCTTGCGAGAAACCTCTCTACAAGCAGAGAGTACATGTCGTTTTTGCCCGGTAAGATGAGGTTGTAAGGCAAAATCTCGCTCCACTCAACCTCGTCATGGTCGTAAAGCGGAGAATTCGGGCCCACCAGAATGCCTATCTGCGTCGTGCGGAGCGCGTAGCTGTCGAATCCCTCGATATCGCCGCAATTGAACATCCAACCGAAGTCTATTGAACCGTCTTGTATGCTCTGAAGCTCGGCTTTTGGGTTCTCTTCGTCGAAGAACACGGTGGAGATATCCACGTCGGGATGCACTGCCGCGAAATCATCGCCCGCAAGCTTCACCATATGGGAGAGCAGGTTGTCGCCCAGAAGACCGATCTTCACCTCGCCGCCGGCGCTGTCCCTAAAATTTTGGGCAATGCGCTCTATATCCTCTTCCTCGGCGAGAATCTTCACCGCCTTGTCGTAGAGGCTGTCTGCGAACTGCGTTGGAGAAACACCGCTGGACGTGCGGGAGAAAAGCATCACACCATAATGTTTTTCCAGCTGCCTGATGCTGTGGCTTATCCCCTGATGGGTAATACCTATGCTGTCAGCCGCCTTATACAGGTTGCCCTGCCTGTAGGTTTCCACGAAATATCTCAAGCGTTCGGTATTCAAAAACCTGCCGCCTCTCTATTGGCCAGTGATGATGCACGCTGCCGGGGCCATCGGGCCGGGGCCATCGCGGGCCAAGGCCATGCTATCCAATCTTCTCTGGATTATAGAGTATCGACGTGTTGACAGCTTTTGCCCTGAGAGCCTCGATGCCACCGAACACCGGGGGCAATTCGGCTGGATTTCCCGGCTCTTTCCCGCTCACAATTCCTCGGGCAGCTTCCACTGCTCCCTCCAAAAACGTTGGCGGCAGAGTATCCTTGTCGTGGCCAGAGCATATACGATCGAATTCACCCGCGCGCTCCAGCAGCTTCTCCATGCTGGTCAGGTATTGCCTAACCGTGAGGGCCGTTGGCACAACCAGCAGAACATCCATGGCTTGCACCAAGCAATCTCCACAGAAAAGGATTCGGTCCTGCTTATCGAGAAGAGATATATCTCCCGCGGTATGGCCCGGATTCTCTATTACCTCCAGCGTCTTCCCGCCAAGCTCGAATTCGAAACCATCGGAAACGAACGCCCGCTCTGATGGATGACAGGCCTCCGCCTCCTTCATGACCTGCCAGCGACCATCGCCAATCGCCGGCCTGTTCATATCCACAGCCGCATCGGCATCTCCTACCGCCCCTCGCGCCATGTGCACCTTGGGGAACATGCACGTTGCACCCGCATGGTCGCAATGCCCATGGGTAACCACCACGTCGTATGAAAGGTCGGTGAGATGGTCGACCTCGAATTTAAGGTCGTTGAATCCGCAGCCGGTGTCTATCAGCAATGCCCTCTCGCTGCCCTCCACCAGATAAATGCAGCACTCGAAATCGTCGATCCCATAAAGCAGCCTGACGCCTGGCGCTATCTGCTTGGTTTTATGTTGAGCGCTTTGTCCCATCATCGAAGTCTCAGCTTTCACGGTCGAAGATCGTCTCTTCGTGGTAGATGATCGACATCTCGCCATCATCGACCTCCCAGCAAACAAGCCCACCGTACATCTCCGGCAGTTGCGGATGGTAGGGTTTGGCGGTCCCATCTAAAATTGACCTCTCCAAGTCGATGGTGCGCTGCAGGACATCGTGCCCGAGAAGGTCTTCGTCGTGCCCGCTCAGCATCCAGTCGAACCCATCCTGCATCCCCTGCATTTTTCGCAAGCTGCGATCCCATGTTTCTATCGAAACCGTGGTAAACGCCATGTCCCTCACATATGCAAGCATGTGGCACATATGCGAGCCGGCGGTAACCAGGTCTCCAACGAACGCGATTCTGGACTTGTCGTCGATTATGCATATGTCTCCTGGAGTATGCCCGGGGGTGAACACAACGGAAAGCGTCCTTCCTCCCAGGTAGAACGTATCTCCATCCTCGGCGAACCCATAATCTGTTTCGAATACTTGCTTATCCTCCACCTCGTCGGCACGGGGAGGCATGCCCCTCTGTTCTTTCAGGGAACTCTCTAGATCGGGTAGCGATTCTTTGGTGACGTAAACCTCTTCGAATTGATTGTTCCCAAGGCAATGGTCGATGTGGCAGTGGGTGTTTATCGCAAAGAACGGCTTGTCGGTAATGCTGCGGATGGTTTGGCGCAGATCGCAAACTCCCATCCCCGTGTCAATCAAGCATGCCTTCTCGGTTCCAACCACGAGATACATGAGACACTCGCCCTGGTGTCCCTCAAGCCGGTAAACTCCATCTGCCAGCTCCTTGATTTCGTAAGTTCTCTGCAGAGAACCGTTGCCCGTCATGCCTTCGTTACCCGTCATGCCCTCGTTACCCGGCATGCTTGCGCCGCCTGCCATGCTCGCGCTACTCGGCATGCCCTCGTTACCTGTCATTTGAATGTCTCCAATCGAATTTCCCACGCCAACCACTGGCGCGCATAGGAGCCGGGAGCGCGTATGGGAGTCGCGCAAATGCCTTATGCCAGATCCTGGTTTGAGGTTCTGGCAATCACTTCGTCCTGTAATCCGGGGGTGAGCTGGATGAAATAGGCCGAGTATCCCGCAACCCTCACCATAAGATCCCTGTGAGCATCTGGATGAGCCTTGGCATCTTTGAGAGTGTCCTGATCCTCGACGATGAACTGCACGTGTTTGCCTCCATTGGCGAAGTACACCTTTATGGCAGTGGCGAGCTTCATCTTATCTTCGTCGGTCTTGAGCGCGGATGGGCTGAACTTCATGTTGAGAAGCATTGCCTGGAACTCGTCCTGTGGAATCTTGAGGGCGCTGCGGAACACGGCGAGGGGGCCGTTGTGGTCGGTTCCAGCCATTGGAGAGGCGCAGGCATCCGCCAGGATATCCCCGCAGCAACGCCCATCGGGCATGGCCCCGCAAAGCGCTCCGCCCGGCTGATGCGAGGTAACCGAGATGGCCGAGCACCTGAAGTGCCCGCCGAGAGCCGACGGAATCTTGTTGGCAGTCTCGACCCAAAGCTCGTAGCAGGCCTGCACTATGCTGTCTATCTCGTCCACTCCGTTGCCGTAGTGCTCTAGCTTCAGGCATCTGTCGCGAAGATCCTCGCACCCCACCCAGTTGGCATCCATGGCAGCCTTCATCTGTGGAAGCGTGCAAACCTTCTCCTCGAAGCACAGCTTCTTTATGGCATACAGGCACTGGGCAAGGTTTACCATCCCAACGGGATTTAGCAGCTGGTTGCTCTCGAACGGATATTCCTGCGCGTAGCAGTCCAGGCCCGACTTAATGCCGTTTCGCATGAATGCCGCACGGAATGGGTCGGGCAGGTAATCGCGCATGACTGTGCTCTCGATGTTGAGCTTCTCTGCAGCCGTGCGCATGAAGTACTCGAATTCGGGCTTGAAGTCATCCACGAACTGCTGATAGCTGGAGTATTTGGAAAGGTCACCTGCTACGCGGTGCCCAACGTATTCGCCGATGTTCTTGTCAAATCCATCGTTCATGAAAATATCGAGCATGAGCGGGCACACGAACATCGTGATTCCCATGGTGCGGGTTTGCCCCGGTATGTTGCCGTCGATGCAACCGGTCATGCAATAGTCGCGGGCAATCTCGATTGGCAGGCCGTCGTTAGGGTCGTGCACCTGGGTAAAGTAGTCGATATACGATTTGTCCCCCACGAACGCCGGCATCGAGCACCCCTCGGCTTGGCCAGTGAGAGCCAGCAGCATCACGTCGTCTGGCGTGGTATCGCACACTCGCAGAGTTACCGTATGGTGCGGGGTTCGGGTCTCCCTCACGGCCTGCAAGATCAGGCGGGTGAGCTCGTTGCACGCGTCGGTTCCATCTGGCTTCACACCGCCGATGGTCATGTTCATCCAGCGGGCATTGCCCGAAGAGCGCTTGCGTGTCTCGCGCCCAGACTGCTGGTTCATCTCCATGCAGCGGATGCGAAGCATTTCCAAAAGCTCCAGCACCTCTTCGTCGGTTATGCGTCCCGCCTCGATGTCGGCCTTGTAGAACGGGTACATGTACTGGTCGAACCTGCCGATAGTTGGTGTTGGAGCGGGGTTTACCATCATGAACATGAACCAGAAGCACTGCATTGCCTCGCGGAACGTGCGTGCTGGATATGCGGGAACCCTGGCGCAGTTCTCGGCAATCTGCTCAAGCTCGGCTGCGCGCTTCGGGTCTTTCTCCTCGGCTGCCATCTTGCGGGCCAGACGCTCGAAACGCCCGGCATAGTCGATAAGAGCCTGAAGGGATATCTTCATGGCCTGCAGCGTCACAGCCCTCTCGTAGCTGCGGGTATCGAAGAACGTGTTGGCCTGGATTTCCTGCTCGCATTCCTCCACCATGGCGGCAAGACCCTTGTTGAGGGCCAGCGAGTAATCGATGCAGAGCAGATTCCAACCGGGACCGTTGCCAATGCCGGAGCACGCGGCTCCACCGCCAACTCGATTGCCCAGGGTCTTGTCCTTCTTCCAGGGAGCCAGCATCATCCCGCTTTGGGCAAATGCGTCCATGCGGTCGTTGGGAGCAACGGCAAGGTTTGCCCCCTGGTACATGCCGAAGGGATGCAGCATTTCGTTTAGCTTCAGCATCTCCTCCTGATCTTCGAGAGAGAACTCGAATCCGTCCTCCCGCAGATACTCGCACTCCTCCTTGCTCCACTTGCCAAGTCCGGCGTCTATTTCCAAACCCCACGGGGTGCTTGCAGGATTGCCCACGAACAGCTCGTCATCGTTGATGAAGATTGGGAAATTCTCCAAAATGTTCTTGATCACAAGACCTCGGCGCAAGATCGAAGGATAGCGTGCATAATCCGATTCCGTCTTGACCACGATCTTGAACTTTTCGATGCCGATGTGCTGGTGGTCTACGACCATCTTGCTCTTCATCCGCTGAAGTCTGTCGTTTAGCATCTTGCCTGTCCTCCTATAAGATCTGCGCGGCCCGGTGTGGTCGGCGAGTACACGCCCACCGTATCGCGATAGCACATGTCAACCGCAGCGCGATAGCACGCGCCCACCGCAGCGCGGCAACGCGTGCCTTTAGGCCAGCCCGTGCTCTTTCCAATAGATTGGCGAATACGCATCTATCGCCTTCGAAACGTTGTCGTACACATTTGGGAAAATCGAGGCCCCGGGAGCACCCTGCGTATTGCACGGAATGAAGTAGCGGCCGCCATTACCGTATTTATCGCAGGCTTCCTTCACCGTATGGTATATGTTCTCGTATTCCGAACCCTCGAAATCCACATACGCCGAGTTGATGCCGCCCATAAATGCGATCTGCCCGCCATATTGCTTCTCGATGGCTGGAATATCGTTGGTATCCATCACGCCCTGCCAGATGTCGATCCCCATCTCGATCATGTATGGGATGAGTGTCTCGCCAAACGAATCGGAATGGTGAACTATGAGCTCTACGCCGTTCTCCTTCCAATAGCCGTAAACCTGCTTGTATGGCTCGAGGAAGAATTCGGCGAACATGTCGGGGCTCATGAATGTGCTGATCTGAGTGCCCCAGTCGTCGTGATGGAACATGAGGTCTGGATGGATGTACTTCACGCACTGCTCGGCCTGAGAGATTTCCCAGTCGGCTAGAAACCATATGAGGTCCTTGAGGTCGTCGGGCTCCTCGTAGAGATAGATGAGCACGTTCTTTATCTCCCCCAGATGATGGCACTGCTCGAAGATTCCGGGGAACTGCTGCATTCCCACGAACAGCTCGTTGCGGTCCACCGCTTCGGCTTGGGCGATGAAGGGCTCCCATGCAGCCTGGGGATACACCACCTTTGGCGCATGCACGTAATCGCGCCAGTTCTCTATATCTTGGATAACTATGTTGCCTGGAACGTCGTTATCGACGAACGAACCTGGCTGCCCTGGAGCCCAGGACCTTGTGACGCCCCAGGCGTTTACCTTGTGCATCTCCCCGGGTTTGGGATTGTTCATATTGGCAAGCACCGGGTTCATCATCCATTTTGCATATCCGTATTGATTCACGAACCTGTCGGGCTTGCCGCCATGTATTGTCTCGAGCAAGTTCTGCCTAGGAGTTAGCATCTGCCAACCCGCCTTTCTCAATAGAACCTCGCAGGCATTTAAATCTGCCAGTCATATTGATAAATGTTACTAGCGTTCAAATTTCGAAAAAAGCAAATAACGATTACGAGGAAGAAAAGGGTTTTTGCATGCATTGGTTTTTGAATGCATTGGTTTTTACATGTGTTGGAAAATTTCTTTTGTCATCGTGAAAAACACTTCTAACCCGTCACATCGCGCGAGTGCAGTAACATTGAATTGTTTAAATATTTGCTCCAATCTAGCCGCTGCGGCAAACACCCAGAATCCCAGACGATGGGGCAATGCCGTGCGGATCGAATGGCGGATAAGCTAACCAGGGCAATCCACATGAAGCGGGAGGCAAAAGATGACGTATGAGTTTTTCCCAATTTCTCCGCGCATGAAGAGGAAGCGCGAAGCGGTCAGGGACAGGGTAATCGTATACGACGTGGAAAACGCGGCCATCGCAACGGAAGAATCCAAGAGATGCGGCAGCATGCTCCCCTACATGAAGCACGCCAAGGTTATTCGTGCCATGTTGGAAAAGCGCGAATGCAGGGTATATGACGATGAGATGCTGGTATGCAGCAAGGGCAGGGAGTTTTGCGGCAACTCTCCAAACCCGTTTTGGCCAATTGGATTCAGCTCGCTTAGGGGCGTGGCCAACGGTAGCTGGACGCTGCGCGACGACGGCTACTATCACAACCCCGACGACGCCATATGCCACATGGCAATCTCGAAGGAAGACTACGACGAATACCTTAAGATCGCCGATTACTGGAAGGACAAGCAGCCCAGCACGCATATCGACCCGGTGCTGCCGGATGGCTACAAGGAAATCTGCAGGGTTGGGGGCTCGCCATGCGGGCCATCGATGCCCGTGATAATGGGCCCGGCAGGCCATCTGACACCAGGCTACAACAACCTGGTGACCAAGGGCTGGGGCAACGTGCTGCACGAGGCTCAAGATTGGCTCGACGCCCACTATAACAACCTCATGGGAGCAGATACCGACAAATACATGTTCTACACCTCGGTGGTCGACATCTGCGAGGGCATGATTTCTCTGGCAAACCACTATGCGAATGCATGCGATTCAAAAGCGCAGGAGCTGGAAAGGTTGGCGGGTAGCGAGGCCGGTAGCGAGACCAGTATCGGAACCGGTATCGGGGCCGGAGACACCCCGGTGGGTGCCGCAGCCGGTATGACGTTACAAGAGCGTGCAGCCGAGCTGCGTGGCATGGCAGACGACCTCAGGTGGATTTCGACGAGAACACCCAGGCACTTCCGCGATGCATGCCAGATGGTTCTCCTGTACATCCAGCTCATCTTCATCGAGAACATAACCGACATCGGATCGTGTGGTCGCTTCGACCAATACACCTGGCCGTTCCTCAAATCTGACCTCGAAAACGGATACATCACCCTCGAGCAGGCGCAGGAAATCGTGGACTGCTTCTTCCTCAAGATCAACGAACTCTATGGTGGAAGCGAGGGGCCGATTGCCCAGATCGCGGGAGTTGGCAACACGTATATGCACACCACTATAGGAGGCGTTGACCCGAAGACCGGGGAAGATGCCTCGAATCCCGTAACCTACATGGTCATGGCGGCTCTTGGACGCATGAAGCTGCACGACCCAACCATCAGCCTTCGTATAAACAAGAACACGCCCGAAGCTGTTTGGGACTGCGCGATAAGGGTGAACAAGATGGTTGGCGGACTCCCCCTGTTCCAAAATGACGAGGAGATCATTCCCGGGCTTCAGAGAGAGTTGGGCTTTACACTCGAAGACGCGCGCGACTACGCAATCATCGGCTGCCAGGAAATCACGGGCTCTGGCAATGACTACGCCTGCTGCAATGGAGTTATCCCGCCAAATGTGAACCTGCACTACTCCGTTTTGCTGGACATGGCAATCAACAATGGCATCAATCCATACAACGGAGAGCAGTCCAACATTCATACCGGATATCTATACGACATGAAATCCATAGACGAGGTTAAAGATGCCTGGTACAAGCTGGCAGACTACACGCTCAAGGGCGTACTGTCCGTTAACAACCTGGCGGAATATGTAATCCAGCAGTACACGCCGTTCACCTCGCTGTCGGTGTTCATCGATGGCTGCATGGAGAGCGGATATGACTGTACATGGGGAGGCGCCAAATACAACGAGTACGGAGGCACGGCTACAGGTCTGGCAACCGTGGCGGACTCCCTAACCGCGATACGCTACATGTGCTTCGACCACAATTACTGCACCACTCGGGAGCTCTACAACGCGGTGATGGCCAACTGGGAAGGCTACGAGGAGCTTAGAGCGCGCATAGTGAGGGAGGTTCCCCACTTCG
>CADBOM010000202.1 GCA_902796325.1 uncultured Coriobacteriaceae bacterium | reverse complement strand
GCCCGATGTGATGGTATTATAGTCGGGCTTTTGATTCACGAGTCTTGTATGGAAACCAAGACGTTATAAAGGAGTAGCAAATGAAGAAGGGTATTCATCCCGAATACGTTGAGTGCACTGTCAAGTGCTCTTGCGGCAACACGTTCGTAACGCGCTCGACTGTTCCCGAGCTCCGCATCGACCTCTGCAACAAGTGCCACCCGTTCTACACTGGCCAGCAGAAGTTCGTGGATACCGGTGGACGCGTCCAGCGCTTCTCCGATAAGTACGGTTCGGCATCCGCCGCAGTTCTCGAGCGCGAGGCTGCAAGGAAGGCCGCACGCCAGGAGGCAGCAGCTGCCGAGGAGGCAGAGAAGAAGGCTGCCCGCGAGGCAAAGAAGGCTGAGAAGGCCAAGAAGGCTGCCGAGTACGCCAAGAAGGCGGAGGCCGAGGCCGAGGCTGCTGCAAAGGCAGAGGCAGAGGCCGCTGCTGCAGCAGAGGACGCAGCTCCTGCAGAGGCTCCCGCAGAGGAGAGCACCGAGGCTGCCGAGTAGTCCTAGCAGGCTGCAAAGTTGCACTTAGCCAAGACATAGTCGCGGTCGCGTGGGTATCGCGGCCGCGACTATTTTGATATCTATGGGATGCGAGGCATCGATCATGAATGTGGAGCTGCTCTATCACACTGAGAATCCCGAGAGGGCAGTGGCAACGGCTGCCAGGATCTGCTACGCCAACGTTGGCGCAACCGAGCTCATGGATACCATGAGCGACGAGCAGGTTAGGCACGTGCTCAGGACCATCATGCAGTCGGGTCACTATTCCACGCTCGAGCATGCTTCCTACACCTTCGCGATCGATGGTGTTAGCAGGGCCCTCACCCATCAGCTGGTCAGGCACAGGCTTGCCAGCTTCAACCAGCAATCCCAGCGCTATGTTAAGTTCGATGAAGAACCCCAGGTAGTCGTTCCAAGCTCCATTAGCTCAAACCCAGAGCTTCTCGAGATTTTCGAGAACGCCATCCACACCTCATACGAAGCATATGCAGAACTCGCAAAGGCCGGAGTTCCTGCGGAAGATGCAAGATATGTGCTCCCAAATGCTTGCGAGAGCAAGATAGTGGTTACAATGAACATCAGGGAGCTCCTGCATTTCTTCGAGCTCAGGTGCTGCAATCGCGCTCAATGGGAAATTCGCGCGATGGCCAACAAGATGCTGGAGCTTGTCAAGCCCACCGCACCGTACATCTTCATGGATGCGGGCCCTTCGTGTAGGAGAGGCCCATGCAAAGAGGGCAAGATGTCGTGCGGTCACCCATACGAAAGGGTAAGCAGAGACTAGATGCGCGGTAATAGGAAAATCAGCGAGATCAAGCGTGCGGAAAACACCGATGGTGTGTTGTGTCAAACGCACATAGGCGGTCAGGCTCTCATCGAGGGCGTCATGATGCGCGGGAAGTACAGCTGGGCTGCAGCTGTTAGAACCCCAGATGGAACAATACATACCGAGGAACACGATCTTGCAACCCGTCCCGACAAGCACAAGTGGCTTTACTGGCCAATCATCAGGGGATGCCGTGCGCTCGTAGAGTCTCTGGTACTGGGCTACAAGGCGCTCGAGGTTGCTGCGAACAACGCTTACGACTTCGATGAAGACGAGGTTCCGGATTCCGTTACGCCTTCCGAGGAGGGCAAGGTTTCGGGAGCTTCCGATGCCAACCCCAAGCCCAAGGACAACTTCACGGTGGCCTCCGCCATGCCTGCCGCGTCTGCGATGGCAGATGGCGACAGCGCCCCAGCTAAGGTTGATGCAGATGACGATTCCGATGATGGGGATTCCAAGTGGATCATGATCGTCGGGATGGTATTGGGCCTTGTTTTGGGCGTTGCCGCGTTCATCATGCTCCCGGCATGGCTTGCCAACCTCGTGGTTGGCGACTACAACTCCAACTTCATCGTTTGGAACATCTTCGATGGCGTTGCTAGGGTTGGGATATTCATCCTGTACATCTGGGCAATTTCCAAAATGAAGGACATAAAGCGGATGTTCCGTTATCACGGAGCGGAACACAAGACAATCCACTGCTTCGAGCACGGGTTACCGCTAACACCCGAGAATGCTCGTCAGTTCTCCACGCTGCATGTGCGCTGCGGCACGGCTTTCCTGATCATGACCCTCATCTTGGCCATCATCGTGTTCTCATGCGTTCCGGTTAAGGAGATAAGCATCGCTCTCGGTGCCACAGGTGTTGGGCAGTTCTTCGTGATAGTGCTCTCGAGAATCATCTTCATCCCGCTTGTGGCAGGTCTTGGGTATGAGCTCACGGTGAAGTGGGCTGGCTCGCATCCAGAGCAGAAGCTGGTGCGCATCGTTTTGTGGCCCGGTCTTCAGATGCAGCGTTTGACCACCGCAGAGCCCGACGACTCCATGCTTGAATGCGCGATTGCGGCCATGCAGCTCGTGATTGCACGCGAGGAGAGGGAAGAGGGCGCCTCTGCCAGAGGGCCCGTGGCTCCGCAATATGGGGTTACTTGCCCCGATTGCGTTACGGCAGCTTCGTCCTCTGCAACGATATCCGCTGCCACTGGAACTCCTGCATCCAACATCTAGGAAAATCAAACCATTAAAAATGCGGCGCCCAGGTTTGCCGATGCCACGCTTAGGAAAAATGCTGCGCTCATGATCAGCATTGCCACAACGAGTGAGGTTCTTATCCCCGGGATATCCTTTGGCTTAGCCCTGTAGGTGCGAATGATGCTCGCGATTATGGGAACGAACATCACCATGAACGCATAGCTCCAAATATGATGGAGCCCAAGCGCCATCGGAAACGATGCCATCCAGATCATTCCCAGCACAAGCGAGGCGGTTTGCAGGAGCATCGCGGCGTTTATCCCGGCGGAGAGCGGAACCGTCGTGCGCGGGTTGTCGGTGTCCTCGAAATCCGCATCGGAATTCTCTCGCTCTATGTCTCCTATGTTGGCTGCCGCAACTGCGAAGGCTCCGAATCCGATTGCCGGGTACACCACCACCATGATGAAGGTTCCGGTGAGCAGGTAAAACCCGCCCATAACCCCGGCAATCGATACCAGGGCGAACACGATCGCGTTTCCGTACACCTTGTATCCGAATTTCCAGGTTCCCATGTATCTGAGGATTGCCGCGGCAACAAGCGCGAGATAGATGGCAAACGCCATCCAAACCCCGCCTAGGTCGTTGGTGCCGAGGCAGTAGATGATAAGCGAATATCCCAACACCAAGCTTATGGCCGCGGTTGCCATGAGCACGCTGCGGTTCTTGATGGAATCTAGGCTCCCCGCGGTTCCTGCCGCTGGGTCGAATGTTTGGAATCTGTTTTTGCTCTCATAGTTCTTGAACTGCGCGAACTTGCGCTCGTAGTACTCGTTCTTGGCATCCTGGCGGTCGGTTTGGTCTCCCACGATTCGGGCCATCTCCGAAACCACCTGTATGCTCACCGCCGCGAGGGCCAGCAATATGAGCTCGAAAAATCCCAGCTTGCCAAAATATCCGGCAAGGGCTCCGGTGTAGAGCGCAAAAGCTATGGGCATTGCCAGCGACTGCGCACTTATCATGCCGGACAACATGCCTTTTCTGTTTTGGTCTTGCTGGTTGTCTTCGCTCATCTCGCTCACCCCTTACTGCTGCCATCATAGCCGATAAACCCCCATATCGGATGCATGCAGCCGCTGTGCGCATGATATGATGCAGTTCAAACAACTAAGGGGAAAATCATGTCAACTCAAATGAGAGAAAAACTAGAGAAGATTATCGACGCATACAAGGAGCTGGAGCAGCGCCTGAGCGATCCGTCGGTTATCTCCAACCAAAAGGAATTCACGAAGCTCGCAAAAGAGCATTCCGACCAAACGCCTCTGGCCCAGAAGTCCGAGGAATACGTCAACGCCCTCGATGAGCTGGAGTTTGCGAAAGATCTTCTCAGAACCGAGAGCGATCCCGAGATGAAGGCCATGGCTCAGGAGGAGATCTCGGAGGAGGAGAGCAAGATCGCAAACCTCGAGAACGAGATCAAGATCATGCTTCTTCCGAAGGATCCCAACGACGAGAAGAACATCATCGTGGAAATCCGAGCCGGTGCAGGTGGGGACGAGGCGGCGCTATTTGCCGGCGACCTGTTCAAGATGTACTCCAGGTTCGCAGATGCTCACAGGTGGAAGACCGAAATCATTCACACCTCTGAGTCGGAAGCCGGTGGATACAAGGAAATCTCGTTCAAGATTTCCGGCGACAAGGTGTACTCGCTCATGAAATACGAGAGCGGCGTTCACAGGGTCCAGCGCATTCCAAAGACGGAGTCGCAGGGCCGCATCCACACCTCCACCGCCACCGTTGCAGTGCTCCCGGAGGTCGACGAGGTTGAGGTCGACATCAAGCCCGAGGACGTGCGCATCGACGTGTACAGGGCCAGCGGTCCTGGTGGCCAGTGCGTTAACACCACCGACTCCGCGGTTAGGATCACACACCTTCCAACCGGACTCGTGGTGCAGTCGCAAGATCAGAAGTCGCAGATTCAGAACAGGGCCGTGGCCATGCAGGTTCTGCGCGCAAGGCTCTATGACAAGATGCTTGCCGAGCAGCAGGCAGAGGTTGCAGGCGAGAGGCGCAGCCAAATAGGATCTGGCGACCGCGCCGAGAAGATCAGAACCTACAATGCACCGCAGGACAGGGTTACCGATCACAGGATCGGATACAACGGAACATATACCGGAGTGCTGCAGGGAAGCGGCGGAGCTGGTTTGGAAGAGCTGATAACCGCTCTGGTTGCAGCCGACCGTGCGCAGCGCCTGGAAGAGGCGGTTGTGTAACACCATGGATAAGGTACCGGATTCACGAGTACAGGACTCCCCGGGGGCATCCAGCCAATTGGACCTCGCGGGGGGTCTTTCCATATCGGCCTCGATGATGGCCATGCGAAGGTTTCTGGCGGCTGCTAGCGACGAGAACCCCAAGGTCTCCGCATCATGGATCATGCAGTACGTGCTGGGATTAGATGCCAGCGGGCTGATAATGTACGACGACGCGGCAATAGACAGTAACCAGGTCGAGCGCTTGCGCGAGTGCACGCTCAGGCGCGCCAATGGCGAGCCTCTGCAATACATAACCGGAGTGGCGCCCTTCAGATATCTCGAGCTCAAAGCCAAGAAGGGAGTTTTCATCCCGCGTCCAGAGACCGAGGTTCTGGTAGATTCCGTGCTAGACGAACTACGCAGCCTTGGGTTCCGGATGATTTCTGGGGCTCCCAGGATTCTCGACCTATGCTGCGGAAGCGGAACCATCGCGGTTTCGGTTGCAAGCGAGTGCAAAACCGCAAACGTCGTTGCAACAGATATCTCTAGCGATGCCGTTGCGCTCACGTTGGAGAATGCTCGATTGGCTGGCGTGGAGGACAGGGTGACGGTTCTCGAGGGCAGCTTGTATGAGCCTCTGGAAGCGGCGCTGGCAAACGAATGGTCTTCTGGTTCGGTCGATCACCCCGGATCGAGCGACTCGTCCAGACCGGATGCGCTGGCAAGTTATGAAGAGCCTGTCGGCCCCGATCCTGCTGGTCCGTACTTCGACATCATCGCTTCGAATCCCCCGTACATTCCCACGTATAAGCTTGCGAACATGCCGGAAGAGGTTGTAGATTACGAACCCATGGCCGCGCTTGACGGAGGGGAAGACGGGCTCGACACCTTCAGGAAAATCCTCTCCGGGGCTGGCGATTACCTGCTTCCGGGCGGATATCT
>CADBOM010000201.1 GCA_902796325.1 uncultured Coriobacteriaceae bacterium | reverse complement strand
TCCTGATCCGTCCCGTCCGTGGAGTTGTCGACCTCTCCCGCCTCGGCTTGGCCGAACACGCCGTCTTGCGTCTGCGCACCGTCTCGCGCCCGATCTTGCGCGCTGCTGCTTTCCACGCCGCTTTGCTCCGCACCTATGTCTTTACCGTTGCCGTCCATCGGGCACCTCACACCTAAAAGGGCATGCAGGGTCGCTTGTTGGCGATCATCCCCCTGCATGCCCACCTAATCACGTTAATCTGACTCAACGATTACGGCTCGAGTAGCTACCTCAAGCAGCTACACCTTCAGGTATCTCCTCATTGCCAAGGTTGCACCGAACAATCCAATCAGCACACCAATAACCAGCAGCACGAGCGACACCGCCAAGAATTGCATGCCCGAAATCTCGACGGGCAGCCAAGAAACCAACCCGGTGAGATATGGCGTGAGCACCGCACGAACTATTGCCAGCGCTGCAACCGCCAGCGCCACTCCAATGACGGACTGGATGATTCCCTCCATCACAAACGGACCTCGAATGAATCCCTTCGTGGCGCCGACCAAACGCTGTATTGCAATCTCGCGTCTCCTCGCAACAATTGCCAGCCTAATCGTATTGTTGATGAACACGAGAGTGACGAAGATGAGGAGAATTACAGCGCCGATGCCAGCATACCTAATTATGTTGGTGACGTTGAACAGCCTTTGCACGCTCTTCTGACCATACATCACGTCGGCAGTTGGATCTGATGTTCCATCCCCGTTCTGGGTGTCGCAGATCTTTGCGTATGTCTCGTTATTGATGATCTCATTTGCCACGGTCTCCACTTGCTGGGGATCCGAAAGCTCGATTTCAATAGATGCCGGCAACGGATTGTCGTCTCCAAGAGCGTTTACGATATCCTCGCTCGTGGTTGCCTTGAAGTTCTCCTTCGCCTGATCCTTTGTAGTGAAGGTCACGTTGGAAACATATTCGAGCCCACTCGCGTAATCCATAACCGACTGAATATCGGCTTCGGAAGCGCTGTCGTCGACATATGCCGTGATTGACACCTTGTCCTCAACGGAGGTAACGACGGACTGTGTGATCATGCTGGCGAAGATAAATATTCCAATAAGGAACAGCGACAGGAAAATGGTGATCGTGGATCCGATTCCGGTCGAGAAGTTTCTCCTGAAGTTTACAAGAGCTTCCTTGAAGAAGTAGCCTAGCTTACGCATCGATTCCGTACACCCCCCTGTCCTGGTCGCGGATGATGTGCCCGTTATCCAAGGCCACAACTCGCCTTCTCATGTTGTCGACCATCTCCCTGTCGTGGGTTGCCACGACCACGATGGTTCCGGTTCTGTTAATTCTGTCAAGCAGCCTCATGATTCCAAGCGATGTCTCTGGATCGAGGTTTCCGGTTGGCTCGTCGCAGATCAGGAGCGGCGGCCTGTTCACGATTGCCCTGGCAATCGAAACTCTCTGCTGCTCTCCACCGGAAAGCTGATCTGGATATTTGTCGAGCTTTCCCTCCAAGCCGACCAGCCTGAGCACCTCAGGAACCTGGGTGTTGATGATATGTTTGGATTTTCCTATTACCTCGAGAGCGTAGGCAACGTTCTCGAAAGCCGTCTTCCTTGGCAGCAGTTTGAAGTCCTGGAACACGCATCCGATGTTGCGGCGCAGATAGGGAACCCTCCAGCTGCGCATTTCGGACAGGTTCTCGCCGGCCACATAGAGATTGCCGGAGGTGACTTGCAACTCTCGGTTAATCAACCTGATGAAAGTGGACTTACCGGATCCCGAATGTCCAACAAGGAAAACGAACTCTCCCGGGAACACCTTGAGATTGATGTTCTCAAGCGCGGGCTTGTCCGGTTGAGCTTCATAGATCTTCGTTACGTTATCGAAGAAAATTGCCGGTTTTGCATTCGCCGGTACACCAGCCGCTCTCCTCGCAGCTCTCATGCTGCTGGTGAAAGACGGGTTTTGGTTCGACCCGCTATCACCCTCGGAGATATTTGGAATGTTTACCTGCCTGGTATTGTTAGATTGCCTGCTATTTGACGGTCGATTTTCAGATTTCTGAGGCTCCGCCGATGAATCGGATCTGATGTGGCGCGCATGTGCACCGTTTGGAGTCTCTTGTTTTTCAGGCGCGTCGCTCAAAGGCAAACGGTCGTCTAGACTCAACTTTATTCTCCAATCGAAATATGCTGCGATTAATCTCTATCATTTCGAATGATTCTCGTGATTTTTTATTTTAGCAGACAGGCGCGAGTCAAATCCCGCCCGCCCCGACAATATGCCCCGCTCGCAGCCTATATCTCCGCTCGCGGGGCTTTGTGACACGTGTTTGTGTTGTTTTTCAGAAGATGCAGGAAATATTTAAGGGAAACCCAATCTATCTCTATTTCCCAATAAGCTTGGCTGCAGCCTTGGCAATGGATTCCGCATCGATTCCAAATTCTTTGAACAGTTCGTCCGCACTTCCCGATGTTCCGAACGTGTCCTGCATGCCAATCCTGACCATCTTTGTGGGGAGATTCTCTCCAAGCACCTCTGCAACCGCCGATCCAAGACCTCCATAGATCGAATGCTCTTCTGCCGTAATTACAGCTCCGGTCTTCTCTGCAGACTTGATTATCGTCTCCGCATCAAGCGGCTTGATGCAAAATGCGTCGATAACCTCTGCGGATATCCCTTGACTGGCAAGCAGCTTGGCTGCCTCGAGGGACTCATTTACCTCGGCTCCACATGCAATGATGGTAACGTCGCTACCCTCGTTCAGCACCTTGGCGCAACCCAGCTCAAAAATATCGTCCGGACCGTACACCTGAGGCAGCTTGGCCCTTCCAAGCCTAACGTAGAACGGACCATCTGCAGCTGCGGCAATTCTGATGGCCTGCTTTGCGCTCATGTAATCCGAGGGAACCAAAACCCTCATATTGGGCAGGGTTCTCATGAGCGAGATATCCTCCACCATCTGATGGGAGCCACCATCGGGGCCAACGGAAATTCCAGCATGAGTTGGCGCAATCTTCACGTTGAGCTTCGAATAGCACACCGTGTTCCTAATCTGGTCGTACACTCTGCCTGTTCCGAAAACCGCGAAGGACCCCGTGAAGGCAACTTTCCCCGTAAGAGAAAGACCCGCAGCAACATCTATCATGTTCTGCTCTGCAATACCAACATTGATGAGCCTATTGGGATATTCCTGCCCCAGTACCTTGGTGGTCGTGGAACCTGTAAGATCTGCATCCACGGCTACAACATCCACACCCTCGTTAACAAGCTCCACAAGGGTCTCGCCATATGCCGCACGCGTTGCTTTCTTCTCGGCCATTATCTAAGCCTCCATCTCTTCACGAGCCGCCGCGATGGTGGCCTTGAGTTCTTCCAGCGCCTGCTTTGTCTGATCCGCATCCGGAGCTTTGCCATGCCAACCAGCTTGGTCTTCCATAAACGACACGCCCTTGCCCTTGATGGTCTTGGCAACTATCATCACCGGGCCGTCCTGATAATCCTTGGCTTCCTGGAGAGCGTTGCAAACAGCCTCTATGTCGTGCCCGTCAACTTCAATGACATGCCATCCAAATGCCTCCCAGCGCTTGGTCACCGGAGAAACATCCATGACATCCGAGCAATGTCCGTCTATCTGCAGGTTGTTATAGTCGAGTATCGCAACAAGATTCGCGATGCCGTAATGGTTTGCGAATTCCGCTGCCTCCCAAACCTGACCCTCTTGAGACTCGCCGTCACCAATGAGAGTGAACACAGTTGGAGCTTCGCTTCCGTAGCTCATCTTGAGCCCCAACGCCATTCCCGCGCTAATCGAAAGTCCTTGCCCAAGAGACCCCGTTGAAACCTCAACTCCTGGAAGCTTCAGGTGGTCAGGATGGCCTTGCAGTCTGCTATGAAGCTGACGAAGAGTGCCCAGCTCTTCACGGTCGATCACGCCAATCTGAGCCAGAACAGCATAAAGCACTGGAGCTGCATGACCCTTGGAGAGCACGAACCTGTCTCGACGAGGATCATCGAGATTGTCCTTGTTGCAGTTCATGATTCCAGACAAATACAGCGAGGCTACGATATCCGTTGCGGAGAGCGATCCTCCAGGATGTCCACTTCCAGCCTTCGATATCATATCCACGATGTCATAACGCATGACACTAGCACTGTAGGCAATCTTCTTGATGCCATCAGGTGTAACGCACGATGCCACTGTACTGCACTCTCCTTCTAGCGAGTCCAACCATATAAACACTATCGTACTTGCACTACCAACATTTGAACGCAAAAGCGCCTTGGCCAACAAGGCCCTCATGCATTCCATAAAGTGCGGGAGACTGCAACCTTCTCCCGGCATCTTCAAGACAACTGAATTCTATTACCCTAGCCCAATCTGAATGGGGTCGCTGTGCCGACCGAGGTTTATTCCCCCTTGTTCGACACGCGCCACCTATGATATTCGATTACGAACTGATCTAGGTCGCCGTCGAGCACCGCATCCACATTTCCGGTTTCAACACCTGTGCGAACATCCTTCACCATCTGATACGGATATAGCACGTAGTTTCGAATCTGGCTTCCGAATGAAATCTCCTTCTTCTCGCCACGCAGCTCGTCAATCTCGGCCTCGCGCTTGGCTTTTTCAAGTTCATAAAGCTTGGCCTTGAGAACCTTCATCGCGGTTTCCTTGTTTTGGATTTGGGATTTCTCGTTCTGGCAAGTCACGACGATCTTCGTGGGCAGGTGGGTAATCCTCACGGCAGAATCCGTTGTATTCACCGACTGTCCGCCAGGGCCACTCGATCTGTAGACGTCGATCCGCAAATCATTCGGATTTATCTCAACGTTGATCTCGTCCGGCAGCACCGGAAGAACCTCGACACCCGCAAACGTTGTCTGGCGCCTCTTCTTGTCGTCGGTTGGCGAAATTCTCACCAACCTATGCACTCCCTGT
The DNA here is from genome assembly GCA_902796325.1 of uncultured Coriobacteriaceae bacterium. Classification (GTDB taxonomy): domain Bacteria; phylum Actinomycetota; class Coriobacteriia; order Coriobacteriales; family CADBOM01; genus CADBOM01. Next base: position 5,417 of record CADBOM010000201.1, on the reverse strand, counting down.
TCCGACGTCAGCATCCCGTAGGCATTATGGCCCCTCACCTCAAAAGTGGCCCTATCTATTCCAATCACCTCGGCCGTGGGAGCATCCAGAATCTTGACATCCCATTTGCGTCTCTGTGCATAGCGCAGATACATATGGAAGAGCATGTCGGTCCAATCCTGGGCTTCCAAGCCTCCCTGTCCCGGGGTGACGGTGACAATTGCATCCCCGTGGTCAAATTCTCCGTCAAACCAAGACGAAAGTTCCAGCTCGTCAATCTTCGATGTGAGTTCTTCGAGAATGCTTCTAACCTCATCCGATAGGGACTCGTCATCTTCCTCGACAGCAAGCTCGTTTGCAACCTGTGCATCTTCTAGCTGAGCGACAGCACTGTCATAGCCATCTATATCGCTCTTCAAATCCGCCGATTGCTTGGATATATCTTGCGCTCTGCTTGCGTCATCCCAGAAACCGGGCTGGGACAGCATATCTTCGAGCTGCGAGACCTTTACGCGTTTCTCGTCAACATGAAGATATGCCCCCACCTCGGATATTCTCTTTTCAAGCGACTCTATCTCATCGATTTGGTTCTCAACCATCTACCAATCCTCTTATGCGAACCTGTTCGCTCCGTGACACTTCTTGAATTTTTTTCCACTCCCGCAGGGACATGGATCGTTTCTCCCCACATTGGCAAAGGGGTCGTCCTTGTCCTTTACGTAGGTTGACACCTTAGAAGTTGGCGCAGGATTGCTTGAGCTCGCCGTTGCCGTCTGGGTTACCTTGACGTCTCCAGCTGCTGGCTTCGACACCGTCGTGCTCGACGACTGCGAATTCGCTCCAGCCTTAACTCCAGATTCCGGCTCCTGGGGGCCAGAGAACGTAGCGCCGCTCAGCGTCTGGGAATCGCCCTCTTCTTCGTCTTTAATGACGATCTTGATGCGCAGAATCGTCCTGATGTAGTCCTCGTACATGGAGTCTCTCAACAGCCCGAAAGCCCTGTGAGCCTCCTCCTTGTACTCCACTAGGGGATCTCTTTGTCCGAATGCCCTGAGCCCGATACCTATGCGCAGATAATCCATCTCCTGCAGGTGGGTCATCCACCTGGTATCCATCGTGCGGAGCATGACCTGGGTTTCGAGCATCTTCATCTGGTCTTCGCCGATCAGGTCCTGCTTTGCCTGATAGATGCTCGACAGGTACTCATCGAGGGCAGTTATCAGATCTTCGGCATCATCTATGTCTTGGAACTGGTCTACATCGACATCCGGATTTCCCGTTGTCTGAATCAACCACTTATGAAGACCCTTGAGGTCCCAGCTGTCATCCTTTACCCTGTTTCCGCAATATTCTTCAACGGCCCTCTCCACGGTATCGTCGAGAATATCGGCTGACCTGGAGTGGATGTCCTTTCCATCGAGGATTGCATTGCGCTCCTCGTAGATGGCCTGACGCTGTTGATTCATGACATCGTCGTATTCGAGAACATTCTTACGAGATGAGAAGTTCAGGGCTTCCACCTGATGCTGTGCGTTCTCGATAGCCTTGCTGACCATGGAGGCTTCTAGCGGCGTATCGTCTGGAGTGCCGGTCTTTGCCATCATGCGGCTCACTCGCTCCATGCGCTCGCCACCGAACAGCCTCATGATGTCGTCTTCCAACGATAGGTAGAACCTCGTGATTCCCGGATCTCCCTGACGTCCGGAACGACCTCTCAGCTGATTGTCGATACGCCTGGACTCGTGCCTCTCAGATCCTATGACAGCCAGACCGCCAAGCTTAATCACCTTATCGTGGTCCTCGGCGCAAACTTCCTTGGCCTTGCCCAGAGCCTTCTCTTTCTGATCGTCCGTAGCCTCCTCGGGGTCTATCGAGTTGGCATAGAGAACATCGTCGACCATGAATTGCGGGTTTCCACCAAGAAGAATATCCGTACCACGTCCAGCCATGTTGGTAGCGATGGTAACGGCACCGCTGCGTCCTGCCTGGGCGATGATCCTGGCCTCCTGCTCATGATGCTTCGCGTTTAGCACCTGATGCGGAATGCCCATTTTGTCGAGTTTCCTCGAAAGCAATTCTGAGTTCTCGATGGAAACGGTGCCGACGAGCACAGGCTGTCCGGAACTATGCCTCTCGCTGACCTCTTCGGCTATTGCATTCCACTTGGCATCGAGAGTCCTGTATACGAGATCGTTCTCGTCCTTCCTGATAACGGGTTTGTTTGGCGGAATGGCGGTAACACCGACATGGTAGATTTCCCTGAACTCGGCATCTTCCGTCATAGCCGTACCGGTCATACCAGAAAGCTTGTCGTAGAGCCTGAAATAATTTTGAAGCGTGATGGTAGCCAGAGTCTGGTTCTCTTCCTTTACGAGAACGCCCTCCTTAGCCTCCAAAGCCTGATGCAAGCCGTCTGAATACCTGCGGCCTTCCATGATGCGTCCGGTAAATTCGTCGACGATCTTAACCTCGCCGTCTATCACCACGTAATCCTTGTCCCTGTGGAACATGAATTCGGCCTTCAAAGCCTGCTGAAGGTGATTAACCAGCTGACCCGAGGGGTCGGAGTAGAGATCGTCTATCCCCAGCATCCCCTCTACCTTTTTCAGACCCTCTTCCGTAGCCATAATCGTCTTCTTGGCTTCGTCGAGTTCGAAATCTTCATCTCTCTTCAAAGCCGGCATCACTTTGGCGAACTTCCTGTAGGTTTCGGCAGCCTCGGTGCCTCGTCCGGAAATGATCAGAGGGGTTCTGGCCTCATCGATGAGAATCGAGTCGACCTCGTCCACGATTGCATACACGTGACCGCGCTGGACTCTGTCCCTGGCCCTTGTCACCATGTTGTCGCGAAGGTAATCGAATCCAAATTCGGAGTTGGTTCCATATGTGACATCTGCCGCATAAGCTGGTTTTTTAGACTGGAACCTCATTCCATTCTGAATCAGACCAACGCTCATTCCCATGAACTTGTAGATCTGTCCCATCCACTCGCTATCGCGCTTTGCAAGATAGTCGTTAACGGTAACGATATGGACGCCCTTGCCAGGTATAGCGTTGAGATATCCAGCCAATGTGGATACGAGCGTTTTTCCTTCTCCGGTTTTCATCTCCGCGATTTCCCCGGCATGGAGAGCCATACCTCCGATTAGCTGCACATCGAAGTGCCTGAGCCCAAGAGTTCTGACTGAAGCCTCCCTAACCGCTGCGAAAGCTTCCGGGAGAAGATCGTCCAGAGATTCTCCGTTTTCGTACCTCTGCCTAAACTCTGCAGTCATTCCACGAAGCTCGTCGTCGGACTTTGCCTGCATGGTTGGCTCGAGCTCATTTATAGAGCTGATTCTTCCTTCGTATTTTTTTAGTTCTTTATCGGAGCCGATAGTAAATATCTTTTTGAAAAGATTGGCCATGTCTGCCTTCCCATAAATTTTCGACATATGCTATTTAAGAATAACCCAAACCAAACTGCCTAACGGTTCTTGATTGTTGGCAGGTGACAATCAGTCGGCACTAAGCAAATTTCGCGATGGTGCTTCCATGCAAACGCCACAAATAACGAGATTTCTCCATTGTGGGCATGCAAATATCCACAGCATAAGATAAGGGTGCAATCTGGGCATAATACCGGAACGGGCGGACGATTTCCGTATCGTCCGCCCCTTTACGCTCGCATTCCCAAAAGCCGCTCAAGACGCCATATTGCGAGCGCTATCCGGTATGTAAGAAGAGTATCGCGAGACCCTAACATTTCTCCAATCAACAACCTCGCGATTTTTTATCAAGTTCTAAAGTCTTTCCAATTTATTTCCAAATGGGTTTCTCAAACGAACCCTCTATTTGCTAACTGCCAATTACACACATATCAAAATTTCCCACCGCATCAGCTGGCAAACAATTATTTCGAATCGTCATCGTCAAGATCGTCGTTTAACAGATCTTCGTATAACGAAATCGTACGCCTCGATAACGGCATGCCCAATTCCTTGTCCAGGAATTCCTTGCACATAAAGTACGTTTGTATTGCCGCGCTCCTCTGCCCTGCTGCTCCTTGAGCCCGAATCAAAGCCTGATATACATCCTCTCTTTCGGAATCAACCTCAAACGCTTTTCTAGCGAACCAGAGCGCTCCGGCACAATTTCCAGATTCCACCATGGAATTCGAAGCAGCCGTCAAAACATCGACGTATGTGTCGCGATATCTTTTACGAGTCCGCTCCAAATTTGGTCCGCATTGAATCCCGGACAGGATATCACCGCAATAGATCCTCTCTAATTGCAGGAATACCTCTAGAAGCCTCTTTTCATCCACATCTTCAAACAAAATCTCACGAGTGAGATTATCAAATTCTTGGACATCAGAAGATACCAGTGAATTGTCTATCTTGTACGTAAGCCCATTATTGACCAGATACGGGGCTTCCCCATTCACTGACAGAGCCTTCTTCAATGAAGCCCACACGACGTACATGCTGTCTATTGCTCTTTCCTCGTCCATGTCAGGCCAAAGTTCATGCAGAAGTTCCTGCCTGCCAACCTCATGACCAAATTTAGTCACGAGATATGCGAGCATCATCTTGCTCTTGTTCTTCTTCCAACAGCTATCGGGAACTTTCTCCTCACCGATGCAGACCGTAAGCCCTCCGAACAGATTTACGCTCATATGCGGAATGCTGTTTTCTGAGCTCTCGTCAAACAAGTCTTCTTTACGTGTCCTCATATCGATCACCTTCTTGATAAGCCTTTCGATTCTCAATTTCTTTCTCTAGGTTCCGTATCTCAGGAGCCATCTGACCCCTTACGGCCCCTCGGAATCGATAAAGCCCAGCAAGCTAAATCCGACTAAGCTCGTTAATTCTTCGCACGTGCCGTCGAATTTTTCGTAAAGACTCCTTCTGCTTCCATGAAGAATTCCGATCATTTTTCGCTCCATTTCGGAGCGGCTTTTGGTGTGTAAATATTAACTTAGCAATAGCAGATAAAACCCGGTATTTTGAAAAATTTTTAGTCAGTTCTTAAACACGCAGACTATATTCTGTATTTTTTCCGATTTAATACTGTGAGTATTGGTTGAAAATTTTTAATGCAGCTGCAATTTACATACATATTGGATAGGAACATTTTTTCGATACAACATTTTGGGTTTCGTAGAATATATGAACTCGAACCAATAATAATTTGGCCCTTTTCATACATTTTATCGATATATAAAACTGTGTATGTATAGATTTAAATAAGGCGTTTTTCAGCTGCTGAAGCCAAATCAACGTTTCTAAAGATTCAAGTAGAAAATACGCCCGCTTCCCCGGGCCCGGCGGGCCTGGGCCCCAGGATGCAGAAGGGGCCCGGGGGACATCGTCCCCCGGGCCCCCGCCCGCGCCATGCGCGCGAGCCCTCCGGTGCGGCCAGCGGCGTCCTGCTCTCCCACGGCCTTCCGCCGCAGT
>CADBOM010000200.1 GCA_902796325.1 uncultured Coriobacteriaceae bacterium | reverse complement strand
TTGGACATCGAGCCAAAGTTCGTGGATGGTCTCAGGGTTACCGACGAACAGACCATGGAAGTAGTGAAGATGGTGCTCGTTGGCAAGGTGAACACCGAGCTCGTGGGTGCCATGAACAGGCACGGTAACATTGCCGTCGGACTTTCCGGAGTAGATGCCTCCACCGTTGTTGCCGAACCCTACGACGAGGAGCACATCTATGCTGGCCGAGTAACCAGTGTTGACAGCACATACATCAAGGACCTGCTGTCGAGCGACTACATCCCGGTTATCGCATCGGTTGCTACAAGCGAGGACCGCAAGACGTTCTACAACGTGAACGCCGATGCCGTGGCAGGAGAAATCGCTGCAGCCGTAGGTGCCCACAAGATAGTCTTCTTGTCGGATGTCGACGGACTATATCTCGATTTCAATGACAAGAGCTCTCTTATCTCTCGCATGACTCTTTCGGAAGCCGAGGAGCTTGCAGCGTCCGGCACGTTGTCCAAGGGCATGATTCCCAAGATCTCGGCAATCGTGAAGGCGCTTACGAGCGGAGTTCCGCGTGCCCACCTTCTCAACGGCACTACTCCGCATGCTCTTCTGCTCGAGATGTTCACCGACCAAGGCGTTGGCACCATGATCATGCCCGGCGAAGACGACGACACCGCGGACGATTTCGAAACATTCCCGCTTGGCAACCTGGCAGCCAAGCTTCAAGAGTAGGAAGGAACAGGCAATGGGAGTACTTATGACGCCTGATTTCGAGCAGGAAAAAGAGCTGGAGAACCAGTATGTCATGCATACCTACGGGCGCAAACCAGTGGAGTTCGTTGAAGGCCACGGCATGAAGCTCGTTGATAGCGAGGGCAAGGAGTACCTCGATTTTCTGGCCGGAATTGCAGTGCTCGGGGTAGGACATTCCCATCCCAAGGTAGTTGCAGCCATTCAGGAGCAGGCCGGCAAGCTCATCCACGTGAGCAACTACTACTATGCCAATGGAAGGGGAGAGCTGGCCAAGAAGATCAACGATCTGATGAACGTCAACATCCCCGAGGAACAGGTGTTCCAGACCTTCTTCGCCAATTCCGGTGCCGAGGCAAACGAGGGGGCAATCAAGCTTGCCAGGCGCTATGCCGACATGGTTGGCAAGAAGGATAGCAAGAAGATCATGTACCTCAACAAGTCGTTCCATGGCCGCACATTGGCAACGCTTGCCGCAACTGGGCAGCCCGCCAAGCAGGATATCTTCAGGCCTCTGCCGGATGGCTTCGTGGCAATGGAGCGCAACGACATCGATTCGTTCACAAGCTACGTAGATAGCCCTGATGGCGCAGATGTTTGCGCGGTTATCCTCGAGCCCATCCAGGGCGAGAGCGGAGTTTGGCCATGCAGCGCGGAGTTCCTGCAGGCGCTTAGGGAGGAAACCCAGAAGCGTGGCATTCTCATGATCTTGGATGAGGTGCAAACCGGGTTCTTCCGCTGCGGAACCTATCCGTTCTGCTTCCAGCATGCGGGAATTATCCCCGATATCGTAACGTTGGCAAAGAGCATCGCATCGGGTATACCCATGGGTGCTTTCGTCGCACGCAAGGAAGTTGCCCAGGCCATGCAGCCTGGCGATCATGGATCGACGTTCGGAGGCAACCAGCTTGCCATCACGGCTTCGCTTGCAACCATCGACGCCATGATCGAAGAGAACGTGGGGCAGAATGCCGAGGAAGTGGGCACATATCTCAAAGCGAAGCTCGAAGGTCTTCCCGATGTTACTGAGGTGCGCGGCATGGGTCTTATGCTTGGCGTTCAGTTCGCACATCCGATTGCGGTCGACGTGGTGATGAAGGGTCTGGACGAAGGGCTTGTTCTCAACTACACGGGAGAAGACACGATGAGGCTCCTGCCACCGCTGATCTGCAGTAAAGATGACGTTGATGTTCTGATTGAGAAGCTGCAGGAAATCATCCCGCAGGTTCTGGCTTAAGGAGCGGCAGTTAAGCGTGGCGGTAATGCCATGATGTCAAATGAAACGCTTCAAATACAACTATTTCTAAACGACCCGATAACGTCCGTACCGATGTAAGAAGGGGAACGAACATGGCTGAAAACACAACGAATCCATACGCGGGAAATCCGCTGGCTGGTAGAGATTGCCTGCGTCTTCTGGATCTTTCTCCCGAAGAGGCCAGGCTCGTGCTCGACACCGCTGCAAAGCAGAAGGCCGAGTGGAAAGACGGCATCTACGTTAGGCCATACGATGGCAAGGCTGTTGCCGTCATCCTGGAAAAGCCCTCTATGCGCACACGCAACTCGTTCGATGTGGGAATTACCCGCCTTGGTGCTCATTCGATTATCATGTCGGACGACCATTCGGCGTTCTCGAGGGGAGAAACCGTGAAGGATACCACGCTTGTGCTCGAGCGATTCGTCGACGCAATCGTGATCCGCACATTCGCACAGAGCAAGGTGGAGGAAATTGCCAAATGGGCGTCGATCCCGGTGGTCAACGCCCTCACAGACGACTATCACCCGTGCCAGGTACTGGCCGACCTTCTGACAATCGAAGAGCATCTTGGCAAGCTGTCCGACCTCACGATGGCCTATGTGGGCGATGGCAACAACATGGCCAACACCTACCTCGAAGGTGGTGCGCTAACCGGCATGAACGTGAGGGTTGCGACCCCCGAGGGCTACGAGCCAGATGCGAAGAACCTCGAAGAGTGCCAGAAGGGGGCAGCGACCACTGGCTCCGAGCTCACGGTTATGCGCGATCCAATCGAGGCAGTGACGGGTGCGGACATCATTGTCACCGACACATGGACTTCGATGGGCGAGGAAGAGGAGCACGACAGGCGTCTGCGTGATTTCCAGGGCTTCCAGGTAAATTCCGAGCTTATGTCGCACGCTAAGGACAGCGCTATTTTCATGCATTGCCTGCCTGCACATCGCGGCGAAGAGGTTACCGACGAGGTAATGGATGGCTCCCGGTCCGTTATATACGACGAGGCGGAGAACAGGCTTCATGCTCAGAAAGCCCTTCTCTCGCTCCTCATGGCATAGATTTTTAAAACACCGACTTTTTGAAAGCGAGGTGCTGTAAGAAAGATGCGAAAAAGGGAAGAGCGACATGCGGTTATCAGGCAGATAATCCGCAGCGAGAACATAAAGACCCAAAGAGATCTGGTCGATAGACTCATCGACCAAGGGTTCCAGTGCACTCAGGCCACCGTCTCGAGGGATATCAGCGAGATGGGATTGAGGAAATCAGGCGACGGCAGCTATGTGCTGGCCGAGGACCTCAACCTCAAGAAGATGATCGTCGACATGGTCGAGAGCGTCGAGCGTGCGAACAACCTTATCGTGGTGAAGGTTTCTCCGGGTGCCGCCAATGGCGTTGCAGCGGCATTGGATGCCGCAACTCTCCCGGAAGTTATGGGAACGATTGCCGGAGACGACACCATTTTGGTCATAGGGCGCACGGAAGAAGAAGCAAAGTCATTCGAGGAATCCGTACAGAGGATGCGCGGTTAAGCATCTCTTAATCTTAAATTTGAGTAATAATGCGGTTTAAATACAAAAAATTGAATAAAACGGATAATTTAACCGTTTATCTAGAATCTCAAGAAATCTATGGCAAAAAGGCATAAATTGTACTTGTAGATACGAAGGGCGCGCGTCGAGCGCAGTCGAAGCTTTCTCGATCACGGCGCTCTGCTAGATATTAATTGATAGTGCAGGATGTAGGTTTTTAACGAGAAGGAGAGTCAAATGGCCAAGGAGAAAGTAATCCTTGCATATTCGGGTGGTCTTGATACATCCGTATGCATCAAGTGGTTGATGGAGAGCAAGGACCTGGATGTTATCTGCGTGGCTGGAGATGTGGGACAGGACGCTGCAAACCTCGAGGAGGTAAGGCAGAAGGCTCTCAAGATCGGTGCAATCGAGTCCATCGTTGCCGACATGCGCGAGGAGTTCTGCGACGACTTCCTGGATAAGGCAATCTACGCAAACGCCCTGTACGAGAACAAATACCCGCTGCTCTCCGCACTGTCCCGTCCTGTTATCGTGAAGCATCTTGTAGACGCTGCCCACAAGTATGGCGCTCACTACATCGCCCATGGCTGCACCGGCAAGGGTAACGATCAGGTAAGGTTCGAGGTTGGAATCCGCGCCCTCGATCCTTCTCTCGAGATCATCGCTCCGGTTCGCGAGTGGGATCTTAAGACCCGTAACGAGGAAATGGATTGGGCAGCTGCACATGGAGTACCGGTGCCAACCACCAAGAAGTCGCCATATTCCATCGACGACAACCTGTGGGGACGTGCAATCGAGTGCGGTTACCTCGAGGATCCGTGGAACGAGCCCCAGGAGGACATCTACACCATGACCAAGTCTCCGCTCGATGCTCCCGATGAGCCCGAGTATGTGGAGATTGGCTTTGAGCACGGCAAGCCTGTGAGCGTTAACGGTGAGAAGATGACTCTCCATCAGCTCATCCTCAAGATGAACGAGATTTCCGGCAACAATGGTTACGGCCGTATCGATATGATCGAGAACAGGCTCGTGGGCGTTAAGTCTCGTGAGTGCTACGAGCAGCCGGGTGCAATGGCCATCATCCTTGCACACAAGGCACTCGAGGATATGTGCCTCGAGCGTGAGACCCTGCACTACAAGCTCAAGATGGAGCACGATTGGGCAACCACCGTTTACAACGGACTTTGGTATTCGCCGCTGAAGAACGCCATGGATGCATTCATCGCCTACACCCAGCAGCCCGTTAACGGAACCATCCGCCTGCGCTTCTACAAGGGCAACTGCGATGTTGTTGGACGCAAGAGCGACGATTCTCTGTACGACTACAGCCTGGCAACCTACGATGCAGCAGATAGCTTCAACCACACTGCATCTGCAGGATTCATCGAGCTGTTCGGACTGCCCACCAAGGTTTGGGCCAGCAAGAGGAGAGACAAGTAAGTGACTGCTACCGATAACGCGAAGGCCCAGGAGGGCAACGGCGCGCTATGGGGAGGTCGCTTTGAGGCGAGCCCCGAGGCTTTCACGCAAAGCTTCGGGGCTTCGCTGTCCGTTGACAAGCGGATGTGGAAAAGCGATATCACAGCCTCTATAGCGCATGCCAAGATGCTTGGCAAATGCAATATCATCAACCAGGACGACGTCGATTCCATCGTGGCCGGGCTGAAGGAAGTGGCCAATGAGATTGAGTCGGGCCAATTCGTGTGGAACGACAACGATGAAGATATCCACATGGCCGTGGAGGCCGAGCTAACGCGCAAGATCGGCCCTGCTGGCGGACGTCTGCACACGGCTCGCAGCAGGAACGACCAGGTGGCAACCGACACCAGGCATTTCGTGAAGGGAATGCTCCAGGGGATCATCGACAAGGTACTGGACTTGCAGAAGGTCCTGCTTGACAAGGC
>CADBOM010000199.1 GCA_902796325.1 uncultured Coriobacteriaceae bacterium | reverse complement strand
TGATGGTCGACCGACATAGGAGCGATCTTGTGGACAGGATCGACGGGCTCAACCTTGGAAAGATTACAGCCGGCAACCGATAAGCGCGCTGGTAACCGCTAAAAGCGCCGGAAGGCGTCCTGTTCGGCTCGAGTTAGTTCGCGCGTGAGCAAACGAACGAACGAACGAACGACACCGCACTTAATGCGCCTTTAAATCTTTATGGTGTTTCATTTTACGAGTTGAGAATATATTATAATTTCCAAGTTGACAGAAGTGCATCTATATTGGCTGGGCCTTCTGAACACTGCCAACACTCTAGGGGTAGCGTGCTGGCATGGGAGTAGTGTTTTGCAACAGGGGTAAGGGGTTACTCTATGGAAAACCAGAATATCGCGGTTAAGGAAGATACCATCAAGCGGTTTTTCGATGCATGCCGCAAGGCGAAGCGTATTGCCGACAACATGCCCAAGCTTCCAGAAGGTCTTACGACCATGAGCATGCACGTTGTCGATGCAATCGATATCTTGAGCAAAAAGGGCCCGGTTAAGATAAGCGACCTCAGCACGTATCTCGGAGTTAGCCGTCCGGCTATGACAAAGATCGTGAACCACCTTCACGAACGTGGAATCCTTACGAAAACAAACGGTCAGATTGACAAGCGAACCGTTCATGTCGAGCTAACGGATCTTGGGAAAGAGTATCTGGATATATACGTTCGAGATTACGTTCGCTCCATGTCGAAGTCTTTGGAGAGCATCGACGAAGCCGATTTCATGGCCACGATCGACACCGTTGACCGCACCTATGACATCATCTTCGACAGATAGTTGGTTAGAAGTATCCGGTTTCAGAAATCTGTGTAACGACCCTAAACCAGGACAAGGGTTAGAAGCGCGTACGCTGCTACTCCGGCTATAGCGCACCACAATAGGGATTTCGTGAACTTTGCAACCACCACGACTATAAGGGCTGCAACGAGCGGAGCTGCTGCCGGCCATATTCCAGCCGAAAACATCCCCGGAGTTAGCAGGTCGTTTGCAACCAGGGCTGCAAACGTCGCCGGTGGAATATATCCAAGCACCTGGCTTACCTTCTCGGGTAGCTCCCTCCCCTTCAGCAACATTAGGGGTAACGTGCGGCAAGCAAGTATGGTGACGGCGCATACTGCAAGAATTATCCAGAAATCTCCCCATTCTATAGCTTGCATTTAGGCCCGCTTCCCTATTTTGGAACACGCCATGGCAGCTGCGATGCCAATGATGGCTCCGATCAGAATTGCAGCTCCGGATAGTCCGGCTAGCTTGCATATGTATACCCCCACCATGGCTGCTATGGCGGCTGCAATGTTTTCCTTGCTGATTTTCTGGGTAACCAGAAGGCAGATGAATATCGATGTCATGGCAAACGATGCTATGGCCAGCGGGATGCCGATTGCACTTCCAATGAGAGCTCCCACAACGGTGGAGATTGCCCAAGAACTTTGCGAGAACACGTTGACCAAGGTTGCATTCTGCACGGTCCACGGACCAGATTCGAACCGCATGGTGTTCACGCCGAAGCTCTCGTCGGTAACCGTGGCGGCGAAGAAGAACGCCAATCCCCTCTTAACGTTATTGCACCTGGGAGCCAGCGAGGTCGAATACAGCATCTGCCTGGTGTTCACGAGCGAGACGCTGGCTATTATCGAGGCTATGGGAGAACCCGCCAGCCACATGTTGGGAATCATGAATTGCCCAGCCCCGGAATAGAACAGCATTGACATGAGGAGGCATTGAAGCCATGACAAACCTATGGAATCGCTGAGGATTCCACAGGGGATTCCAATGGCCACATATCCTAGCATTATTGGCAGGGCTGCCTTTAGAGACGCCCTAACAGTGTCTTTGCCGCTCAATTTTCCTCTATGTTGCACGCGGGACGCTTGGGCGCGGCCATTGCAAGCCTGCAAATTGCGAGGCTGCAATGCTCAGATTATGCCCACGCATATGCGTCCCGAAATTCCCTCATGGCGGTGTCGCTAAGCCGTGCTGGCGGGTTTGTGTTTACGAATTGCCGGCCTGCTGCGGAGTCGCTAAAGCCGCAGCGGCCAACGAAGATTCTAAACCAGATAATGGTGCATCTGCGTATGGTTACCATCCAGTGGGTATGAATATCGCTATTCCGATGATCACCCCAAGTATCAAGCTCAGGAACGCCGTGCAGTACATGAGCTTGTTGGTGGTCACTATGTCTTCCGGAACAACATCGCGCATCTTGTCGCCGATGGTCTGCTTCTTTACCACCTTGCCAAAATACACGGCGTCTCCTGCCAGCTGAACGTCCAGCGCCCCTGCGCAAGCTGCTTCCGTATGGGCGGAATTCGGGGAGGCGTGTTTGAGGCGATCGCGCTTGAAGATCTTCCATGCGTTCTTGGAGTCCAGCTTGCAGAGCTTGGCTGCAATGCACATGAGAACGCCCGATATCCTCGCCGGCACGAAGTTAAGCACATCGTCTAGCTTGGCGGCGCATGTGCCGAAGTGCATGTACTTGTCGTTCTTGTATCCGATCATGGAGTCCATCGTGTTCACGGATTTATAGAACACCCCTAGGAATCCCCCGCCTATGGCCATGTAGAGAAGCGGAGCCACGATTCCATCACTCGTGTTCTCGGCAATGGTCTCCACCGCAGCCTTGGCAACATGCTCTGCGTCTAGGTTCTCGGTATCCCTTCCAACTATCATTCCCACGGCGTGCCGCGCATCATCCAACGTGCCGTGCTCCAGCGCGTCATAGACCTTCATGCTCTCGGTTTTCAACGACTTCGTGGCCAGCATCTGGTAACACATGATGCTTTCCACCACCAACAGCAACCAAACGTTGATTTTCGCGCATATGAAGAGGATGAGGAATGCCCCGGCTGTGAACACTCCCGATACTATGATGAGGAACAGGAGCCCCGCCCTGAATTCGCCCTTGTCGGTTTTGGGAAAGATGCTGCGGATTGGCTTTTCGAGCGCCGCGATGAACTTGCCCATCCATCTGATGGGATGTGGGAGCGAATATGGGTCTCCGAATATGAGGTCGAGGATAAAACCGATGACCAGCGCCATCACATGTACCGGCAGTACCTCCACGTTGCGTTCCCTCATCTACTAGAAATAAAAACAGGCAGTAAAAAACATGCCCGCGGCAGCTTTGAAGCAAAAGCGTGCTCGCGAGCATGTAAAGAGTATATGGCTAAAACACTACACGGCCTGTGAGAAAATCTCCGAGATGGGTTGCCAGTTGCGATCCCTTATCTGAGCAAGGGTTATCGACTTAAGTCCCGATTCGATTTGCGTCTGAATTTCGGCATACAGATCGTGCATCTGGCAATCTCCGGCTGCCTTGCGGTTGCAAAGCTCTGGGTCTATCAGACAACGGTTCATCTTCATGGATCCCTCCATGGCCTCGAATATTTCGAGAAGCGTGATCTCCTCTGCCGGCTTCGTAAGAGACCATCCTCCGTTTACTCCCCTGGTTGCCCTGGTGAGCCCGGCTTCCCTGAGCTTGCCCATCACGGCGTAGATGTAGTTATCCGGAATTCTCATGCCTTCGGAAATCTCGGACGAGCTGGCCTGTCTTCCGCACGTGGCTAGGTAAACCAAGGACCTTAACGCATAGTCGGTTGAAATGTTCAGCTGCATTTTCTTGCCTCACTTTCGTACGGGAGCGCACTCGCCCCATGATGCCCCCAAGCCATACTCCGCTTAAGGCCATCCTAAAACTGTATTACAAATGAGAGGTTAAAAGTGATTGAAACTATTCTTATACAGTTTGAATGTTATCAATTTATGTCAAGCTTGTACAGACATGAGCCTTTTTAATATTTTTTTCGTTTAGAAAACATCGTTTTGAAATTTCAAGATGGTATAGTTGCTCATTATGTCACAATGCAATAATTGCGCGAATGTTAATTTTTCGCATACGCGTTTCGTTATTTCCCCCACTTGAGTCATATGAATCTTGAAAGTGATAAAATTTTTCTGGCCTTAAGAATGGCTTAAGGCCGAATTTGCAAGATTGAATGACAAACCGTGCTTGAACATGCTCGAGCGTTCACAGTGCGGTTATGTTTAATACACCGGGGGAAGGTGCAGATATGCCATCCATGCGCAGTTCAAAATACCTTGTTGCTTACGATGGGTCCGAATCTTCGAAGCGGGCTCTCGAGCTTGCCATTTCCATTGCCGAGAGCGAGCCGAACTCGGAATTCGTGTTCGTCAACGCACTCTCGCTTCCGGCGATAGCCAACGGAGACGATATAGCAGATCAGATAATCCAGGAGTCCATCGAGATTATCCACGAGCTGTCCGGTATCGTCGAAAAGCTGAACAACAAATGCCAGGTGAAGCTCCTCAAGGGAGCCGAGCCGCCAAACCTCATTGTTCAGACTGCAATCGACGAGAACTGCGATTTCATAATCATCGGCAGCCGCGGCAAAGGTGGATTCAAGGGGTATCTTGGCAGCGTGAGCTATGCGGTCATTCAGAAATCCCCGGTAGACGTTATCGTTGCAAAGCACGAGGAGCCCATAGACATAAAGCTGTAGCCAGGCTAGCCAGGCTTGCGGTGACCGTCTCCACCATTGGTCCCGCCATCGGGTTTCATGGGGCAGTTGGCTTGCGGCAGCATTACAAAACTTCAATGCCCGCATCTCGTTTATGGCGAGTTTGCGGGCATTGCTTTTACTCTGAGGGCGCTTGGGTTTGCTGCTATCTTAGCTCTAGGGGCGCTTCCAGGAGCGCCGTATTTCGACTGGCTTATCCCCGCGATGAATTTATCGCATCTATGATTGCAGTTCTCAGTTGCTGCGGAAGCGCCACGGAACCTCCGAAGAACTTGATCGACTTGATGGATTTGGCGTTATCGGCTACGAATCCGCCTTCGGACATGCAATCCATTCCGGCTTCGCTGTCGTCTACCAGAAGGAGCGGGCACTTCTCCATGCCCATAAGAGGTGCCGCAGATTGTGCATCCGGGGCCTTCTGCCCGCTTGAGAACCCAACATCGCTGCAGTTCAGAATGCCATTGCTGGTTGCGTAGCTGGCCACGGCTTGGCTTGTCTTGTACCGGTCGGATCCGGCGAGCCTTGTAATGCCGATGTTGTGGCTGGCGTTCCAGATATCGAGCAGCGTTGAGTCGGGGATCACGGCAGTTCCGCCAACCACGATTACTTTGGTGAAACCTCCGTTCGATATGGCATCCAAGGTCTCCTGCGATATTGCGCCGTTGCTGCACAGGAAAACCGGGGAGAGCGATGCGTACGCCATGGGAGCCGCTGAAAGCGCGTCGGCAAACGTGTCGGCAGATGCCAGTATGGCAGTGCTCCCCCACGATCCACGGTTGTTGCCATATATTGCAAGCGATGTCCCCACCCTGTCGCTGCCGAATACTCTCTCGAGGCTGCACCCGACAGGCATGATGCTTGATATAGAGCTTTCGACGTTTGAAGAAATTGCTGCGCTACCGCCTATTATGATGATTTTAGATGGGGATATGCTGGATATCTCCTGTGCTGCTTGATCGCTCAGTGAGTCTCCGCTGGTGAGCACGATTGGTGCCGAATATGCGCCTGCGAGCGCCGAAGCCGAGAGGGCGTCGGGGAAGTTCTCCCCGCTTGCTACTATCACGGTGCTGGGCAATGCGCCGGACAACTGTTCAGAGGCGGTCTTGCAGTATTCGTCCACTATCTGCTGCATGGTGTCGTACCTTGTGCTGCCCTGCAGCTCCATCACGCTCGCCGGCAGGCTCGACGTGACCCTTGGGTCTGCCACTGCGGCAGCTACATTGAGCTTGCCATGTCCGTAATCGGAGTACGCGCCGGTATCGTCTAGGGGCGTTGCGGTGTCGTATATGACCTGCTTTGCCGTGGACGTATCAAGATCTGGGTTCTCGGCATACAGCAATGCGAAGGCGCCTGCAACCATGGGAGACGCCATCGAGGTTCCGCTTTCCGACTTGTAGGAGCTGGAGTTAAGCCGATAGGTGCTCCAGATGCTCCTTCCCGGTGCAGCTATGTCCTTGCTCTCGTTATGATCTGAGAAAGACGATGGCAGGCCATCGGAATCAAGAGATGTTACAGATACACACTCCTCGAAGTCAGACGGGTAGCTTGCCGACGTGTATCCGGTTACGCCGTTTCCGTTTCCGGCGGCGGCCACCGTGACCACGCCTTCGGAATCGAGCTCTGCGATGGACTTCTCCAAAACCTCGTCGTCGGAATCGGTTTCGTATCCTCCCAGGCTCATGTTCACCACGTGGAGGTCCTTGACCTCTCCGGAATCAATGAGGCCGTCCAGATAATCGTATGCCTTCACGAGGTCTGCCGTGCTCGACCCAAGCTCGCCCGTGCTGCTGAGAGAGAACACGTTGACCGGCAGGATCTTGGCGTTGTACGACACCCCGGCAACGCCCAATCCGTTGTTGGCCTCGGCGGCTATGATTCCGGCAACATGCGTTCCGTGACCGTCGGTGTCGTTTTCCGTGAGCTGGCTTCCGGTGACCACATCGTAGGCATGCTGTGTGTCTATGTTGTTCTTCAAGTCTTCGTGGTCAAAGTTTATGCCGGTGTCGACGACCGCTACGGTTACCGAGCCCTGGCATTTGACGGTGTCCCATGCATCGAATGCGCCAACGCTGTAAAGCCCCCATTGGTTCATGCTCGTGCCGCTGGTGGAGTACTGCGCGGCTGGGTCATCCACGGTGTCTAGCAGGTGGTATCTGAAATTCGGCTGGGCTATCTCGACGTTGTCGCAGGTAGATAGCTGGTCTACAGCCTGGTCTACGGATACTCCATCCCTGAGATTTGCCTTTACGGTGCTGCTGTTCTCATCCTGCGCCACGAGCTCGCAGGAGTTGGACACGGTGTCGAGGGACGCGTGCTGCTGGGTTGACAGCGTGTTCAAGCCATCGGCAGCGGTATCCTTGAATACCACTATGACTTCGCCGTCCACCTGGGATTGGTCTTGAGAACCGGCGGACGAGCTGACGCCCCCCTGCTGCTGCTCGCCTTCGGTGCTCGTGGACGATTGGCTTTCTGATGCATTTTCGATGGCGTTGACCGCGGATACATCGTCTGCTACGCCCTCCGCGTATGCAGGTGCGGGCACCAGGGCCGACGCCATGATGAGCGCCGTCATTACCTTGAATGTTCTCGAGAATTTCAATTTTTCCTCCTTAGGGCTTTCGAAGCATTATCGGCCGAAACATAACCTGATTGGTTGAGAAAAGTTTGCATTATTCGGAATAGTTTAACAATTTAATGGTAGCGCGGATTGTCAGTGATGTTGACGGTACATTCGAAAACAGAGGCGGTTGCAGAACAATGCATCTGTCTGGCACTACCCTTCTGGCTCAATCCCCATCCTTTATACCGACCGGACATTAACTCCCCAAAATTCTGCCTCTCAATTGACATGGACTCTCCCGCGGGTCAAAATATTCTTGTAAATCGAACAAATGTTCGTATATTTGGAAAGGGTTTGCAGATGCGCAAGAGAGTGATAATACACGCCGATATGAACTGCTTCTATGCCAGCGTGGAGCAGCATCTGAACCCATCTTTGAGGGGGATTCCCATGGCCGTCGCCGGAGATCCGAAGAAGCGCAACGGGATAATCCTCGCAAAGAGCCGCGAGGCCAAGGCCATGGGTGTGAAAACCGGCGAGGCCATATGGCAGGCCAAATCAAAATGTCCCTCGATAACCATAGTCCCGCCAAACTACAAGGCATACATGCGCTATTCAAGGCTCGCCAGGATGATCTACTACGACTACACGGACATGGTGGAGCCGTTTGGGCTGGACGAGAGTTGGCTGGATGTCACGGGGTCGGTGGATCTTTTCGGAGGGGTTCCCATGCTCATAGCCGAGGAAATCTCAGAGCGTGTGAAGGCCGAGCTGGGGCTGACTATCTCTGTGGGAATGTCATGGAACAAGGTGTTCGCCAAGTTCGGGTCAGACGAAGATCCCGGAGATGGAATCGCGGTCATAACCCCCGAGAACTTCAGGAGCACGGTTTGGCCATATCCCGTTGGGGGGCTCATCTACATAGGAAACGCCACGCGCAGGAAGCTCAATTCGATGGGAATATTCACCATAGGTGGTCTTGCCAATGCCCCCATAGAGATGCTGAACCGCAGGTTTGGGAAGATGGGTGGAATCATACGTGCATTTGCCAACGGAATGGATTCCAGCCCGGTCAAGGAGATGGATCCGTCGAAGGCAGATTCCGATAGAACCATAAAATCCATAGGCAACGGCTTGACGGCTCCGCACGACATAGAAGACAGGGATTCAGCAAAGGCACTCGTGTATCTGCTTTCCGAATCCGTTGCGCAACGTCTCCGAGAGAGCAGGCTCAGGGCTCGCCAGGTGTCGATAAGCGTGCGTGATGCGCAGAACCTGCTCTACTACACCAGGCAGGTTCCACTTGGAGTTGCAAGCAATATAACCACGGAGATAGCCTCTGCTGCATTTGCGCTACTGGAGCAGAACGAGCCGCTAAACAGCACGCATCCTCTCAGGGGCCTTGGCGTTAGGGCCGGAAAGCTCATCAGCATGGATGTCCCGGTGCAGGAAGACCTTTTCGGAGATGCCGAAAAGCGTCAGAAGATGGAAAACCTGGATTTTGCAATAGACGGCCTGAGGAACAGGTTCGGCAACTCATGCGTTAAGCGCATGGGAGAGCTCACGGACGAAACCATGGCCAGCCTGGATATCAAGAGGGACAACGTGGTGCATCCAGTTGGATTCTTCTACGAATAGGATGCGGGGCGAAGAAGCATGGCGGCGATGGGCATAGCCAGAAGAGCAAAGAGATATGTCGGGGTTGTTGCACACCACGATGCCGATGGGCTGGTGATGCCCATGAGCATCGAGTGGGACGATGGAAGGAAATTCAACATAGACGAGGTCAAGGACATAAGGCGTGCGGCTTCCCTGAAAACCGGAGGAGATGGTATCCGGTACACGATACGCATAGGGTCTAACATCACATACCTTTTCTTCGAGGATCCCCGGTGGTTCGTAGAGGAGAAGGTGGTGGATATGCCGTCATAGGATGCGGTACTGCTGGCACCGTTGGCATCGCTGACATCATTGGCACCATCGCCGCGGCTCTCCTTGTCCGGACTCCGCGAGATGCTTTGTGAAAATCAACAATAGTTGATAAAACATCTTTCAGCTAACCTTTAAGGATTCTTTCAGGGCTCCCAATTATCTTGTCAATATGCAAGGCAAAGGCAGATGCCAACGCATGCGGCCACGAATATCAGGAGTTGGGAGGCCAAAAATGTGCAGTTACATCGGCGTTTTCAAACGCAAGGAAAGCAAATACAGAATGACTTCGAAGCAAATGGAGTCGTTCATGAAGCTTGTATCGGGCCATATGGCTCTAGACCAATACGGTAAGACCAGGATAAGGAGCTATTACTTCGATACTCCCTGGCACGAAATCATCACTAGGTCTCTCGACAAGCCTCTGTACAAGGAAAAGCTCAGGGTAAGGGAGTACGGCGACGCCAGCTATGACAGCCGCGTATTCGTGGAGCTCAAGAAAAAGTACAAGGGAATTGTCTACAAGCGCAGGATTGGGATGTCCCAGATGGCAGCGAGAGCATTCATCGACGGGACGCCGTACGAGCAGGCATGCGAGGAACATCCACTCCCCTGCCATGGAGATGATATTTCCCAGGTCAATATTCAGATTTCCAGGGAAATCCAATCATTCATCGGTAGGTACGATCAGCTTGCGCCGGCTATGCTCGTGGAGGTCGATCGCCAGGCCTATACGGAGAAACCCGTCGATTCCGATGTTCAAAGCGGTGATTCGAACGATCGGAACATGGCAGTCGTGGATAGGGAACTTCGTATGACGATAGACAGCAATGCGGTGTGCACCCCGCTAGACGATGATTTTCGTGAAATCGGACCAGTGAGGATTCTAAATCCCGATGAGTGTCTTCTTGAGATAAAAGCCGTAGGGTCATATCCCATTTGGCTCGTAGATGCATTGAATACGGTGGGAGCATACCCAGCATCTTTCTCGAAATACGGGGAGGCCTACAAGCTCTGCGTTCTCTCGCGCTTGGGCACAGGCGCTAAGGCAATGGACGGAGGCGGAAGGCTCCGCCTCGGCGAGAACGAGCGTTCCGGGTGTGATTGGCTCAACGACGTGCGATGGCGCGAGTCGTGGGCAGATGAGGCCAAAACCACGCGGGAGCTTGGCGGAAATGCCGTGGCTTGCGCGCCCTGCTGGGACAGCGGCTCCTATCGGCATGCCGATGCCGCATGGCAGTCATCCGATAACCCAGAACGCTTTTCAAACGGAGCGTTGACGAGCACGTCGACAGTGGACAGCGAATACGCGTGTGCGCCGGCATACGCATTGATCTAAGGGAGCTAAGATGTTCGATTTCCTATTTTCATCGGTTCTGGGAGATGTAGAATCCACCGCGGCGGTCATCACGTCTGGAGGGTTCATGGCGTGCTGTCTGGCATCCATCGTGCTGGGCATCGTGGTTGCCTGCGTGTACATGTTCAAGCATTCATACTCCAGGAACTTCGTCATCACCCTAGCGCTTCTCCCGCTCATAGTTCAGATGGTTATCCTGCTGGTTAACGGAAACCTTGGAGCTGGAATAGCGGTTATGGGAGTCTTCAATCTGGTGAGGTTCCGCTCGATACCCGGAACAGCCAAGGATATAGGCAGCGTGTTCTTTGCAATGGCAATTGGCCTTGCAACAGGAATGGGCTACATAGGGTTGGCAATTCTGTTCGCAATCATAGTGGCGGTCATGAACGTCGTGTATGTTCTGTCCCCGTTCGGAAAGCCAAGGCAGCCGCAAAAATTCCTGCGTATCACCGTCCCTGAAGACCTTGATTTCGAGGGAGCATTCGATGGTGTGCTCGAAAGCTATACCAACATGCACGAGCTGCAATCTGTTCAAACTACCAACATGGGCAGTCTCTACCAGCTCGAGTACACGATACAGATGAAGGAGTCCGGCACCGAGAAGAAGATGATCGACGAGCTCAGGTGCCTGAACGGCAATCTGAAGATCTCGTGCGGCATGGCTGCGACCAATAGAGAGGTGTTGTAGAAGAAAAAGCTGGGAAAGAGGCGGGAAAGAGTCGTGAAAGAGCCGGGACTCGACGTGGTTTGCATGTCAAGTCCCGGAATTTTTGTCTATTTGCATGTTAATCCCAGCATTTTCCGCTTGATTGCATGCTGGGCCGGGAATGCAAATCAGAAACATCTTCATTGCGCTGCTGCCCTTTCAACGAAAAATTACCAGATATAAAGAATTTTGCACCACTGGCAGTGCTCGTAAAAATGAAACATATGAACAATTGCTCATATGTTTAAAATATCAGGTATCGCATGACAAACGACATGTACACGATGATCTGCATGCAAAGGCGGTGCCGTTATGAACAAGAAGCAGAAGAAGATGCTGAAGCGAATAATAGTTGCGCTGGTTATCTTCTTTATCGTCTTGCCGCTTCCCCTTACAGACTGGTTGGGGCCTGTATACGGGTTGTATCTGGAATTCGCATTATTCCTCATCCCCTATTTCATCGCTGGATACGACGTGCTTATAAAGGCTTTCAAGGGACTAGGCCATGGGCAGTTGTTCGACGAGAACTTCCTCATGGCAATCGCCACCATAGGAGCGTTCGCCTTGGTGTTCTTCCCCGAAACCCAACCGCATATGGCCGAGGGCGCCGCGGTTATGCTGTTCTACCAGGTTGGAGAGCTGTTTCAGAGTTACGCGGTGGGCAAATCGCGCAAATCAATATCCGACATGATGGACATCGCCCCGGAGTATGCGAATGTCATGCAGGACGGGGAGCTGGTTCAGGTAGACCCATACGAGGTTAAGGTTGGAGACGAGATAATCGTGAAGCCCGGCGAGCGGGTACCTCTGGATGGCGTGGTGGTGGAAGGCTCCTCGCAGCTCGACACGGCCGCTCTTACCGGCGAGTCTGTGCCGAGGATTGTCGAGGAAGGGGCCGAAATCTATTCCGGATGCGTGAACATGACGGGCATGCTTAAGGTGAAGGCCACGAAGCCATTCGAAGACTCCACTGTATCTCGCATCCTCGAACTTGTGGAGAACGCATCGGAGAAGAAGGCCCGCACCGAGAATTTCATCACGAGGTTCGCGAGATACTACACTCCTATCGTCGTGGTAATAGCAGTGGTGCTGTCGGTGTTGCCGCCTCTCATCTTCGGCTTCCCTTGGAGCGACTGGATTCAGCGAGGCCTGGTGTTTCTGGTGGTGTCTTGCCCGTGCGCTCTAGTGATTTCTGTGCCGCTTTCGTTCTTTGGCGGAATAGGTGGCGCGTCAAAACTGGGAATCCTCGTTAAAGGCGGCAATTACCTGGAGGCGCTCTCGAAGGTCGAGACGGTTGTCTTCGACAAAACCGGAACGCTCACCAATGGAACCTTCAACGTTGTGGCCGTACATGCGGAGTCCGGAGTGGATCCAGACCTCGTGCTTTCGTTCGCGGCACATGCCGAGGCGTATTCCGATCATCCAATAGCGCTGTCCGTTAAAGAAGCCTACACGGGCGAGATAAACCGAGAGCAGATAAAGGACGTTCGCGAGGAGAGCGGGCATGGAGTTCGCGCTCACGTTGACGAGCATGTCGTTGTCGTTGGTAACGACAAGATGATGAAGCAAGATGGCATTGAGTGGCATGATTGCGAGCTCACGGGCACAATTCTGCATGTCACTCTCGATGGGGAGTACATAGGGCATATCGTCATAGCCGATGTGGTCAAGGAAGATTCAAAACAGGCTATAGCAGAGCTGCACGATATGGGAGTTGCCAAGACCGTTATGCTCACGGGAGACCGGGAGGAAGTTGCCAATGCGGTTGCATCAGATCTTGGGATAGACGAATTTCATGCCCAGCTCATGCCGGCTGACAAGGTTACCCAGGTAGAGAAGCTGCTCGACCAGACTTCCGAGCATGGGAACCTAGCCTTTGTGGGCGACGGAATAAACGATGCCCCGGTGCTAACAAGGGCCGATGTTGGCATAGCCATGGGTGCCATGGGGTCTGATGCAGCTATCGAGGCTGCCGACATCGTTCTCATGGACGACAAGCCAACGAAGATTCCAACGGCCATAAAGATATCCAAGAAAACGATGCGCATAGTTTGGCAGAACATCATATTCGCCATAGGCGTGAAAATCGCGATACTGGTTCTCGCGGTGTTCGGAATCGCGAACATGTGGATGGCGGTTTTCGGGGACGTTGGAGTTGCCTGCATCGCAATACTAAATGCGATGCGCTGCCTGAGAATTGCGTCTTACACCAAGGGCAATCGCTAAGGACGAGAGCTCGTTCCGGCGGTTATCTCGAATCAGAAAAAAGCAGGGGGCCATGGTGCATGAACCGTGGCCCCCTGCCATCCCGTTAGCTCAAAAGCGATTGTGGATTTGCTTCGGACTTACTCCTCCACTACCTCAATCTCGTCGCCAGGCTTGATTACTCCCCCGTGGAGAACCTTCGTGAACACTCCCTCATGAGGCATGATGCACTCTCCCATCTGCTTGTAGATAGCACAATGAGAATGACATTCCTTGCCGATTTGGGTGAGTTCGAGAACGACGTCGCCTGAAACGAACTTGGTTCCAAGCGGATATGCCTTGGGATTGATTCCGTCCACGATGATGTTCTCTCCAAAAGCACCATCGGTTACCTTGGCTCCCCTGCTCTTGAAAGCATCGATGGACTGCTTTGACAGCAGGCTTACCTGCCTGTGCCAATGGCCTGCATGAGCGTCGCCCTCTATGCCCCAATCTTCCTTGACGGTGATGGAGTCTACTGGAGTTTTCTGGATTCCCTTGATATCGCTCGTGCATACGGCTGCAACAGTTGCCATGATAGCCACCTCTCCTTGTAGTCGATGCGATGCGCGCCACCTTCATCGCACCCGGTGCACTATCCATATGATTCCGCGTCCCGCTGCACGACGGATATGCCAGACCTGGCAACGCGGGTAACTCTTGGCGTGATCCCATTATATACGATTGAGAATGAAAGTGAGGGGGAATACTAGCTGAATAGTAGGAAATGCGAATGCAAAATCGATGTAAAGATATGAAAAATTTGCCCTATTTAACGGAAAAGTATTGCCCAATGTGTTGTTGAGCGCTATAAAATGATTTTCAACAACCGAATAACACCAAACCGTAGACGCGGAGAAGTTGATGTTCGTGCGCGCACAGAGAGCTTGGGTAGCTGAGAGCCAGGCCGAAATGCAGTACATCGAGTGGGCCGCGGAGGGCGCACCGAAAGGGTACTTGGCTTAGAGCAAAACCTCATTAGGCTGCGACGTTGGGCATACGTAAGTTGCCGGGAATATGATGGTATTCCGCAAGTGCACGGGTCAAACCGTGAATCAAGGTGGCACCGCGAGTTATTTGTAACCCGTCCTTGGCATTTAGAACATGCCAGGGGCGGGTTTTTTGGTTCCTGGCGCGTGTACGCCGCCATCTAGGGGCGGTTGGAACCCAGCCAACCGACCAAGGCAGTGCACGGGTTGCCCTGGGTGGCCTTAAGCGGGTCGTAAGAACCGCGGGGCCGGCAATGATGGCGAGAGCATGGACGTTGGCGAAAGGAAAGGAACCGGAAAGATGCAACCTAACATGACGCCGAGCATAGAGGAGGTAAGGCAGATTGCCTCTGAGGGAACCTACAAGAGGATTCCCGTCAAGCGCGATCTCTATGCAGATCGATTCACGACCGTGGAGGCTATGAGACGCCTCCGCAAGGCAAGCAACCACTGCTTCCTGCTTGAGAGCGCGGAGGCAGATCAGAGATGGGGCAGGTATTCGTTTATCGGATTCAACCCCACCGTCGAGATTACATGCAATGCTGGAACGCTCAGGATCCGCAGGAACGTGGAGGATGGAACAGAGACCTCCGAGACCCACGAGGTCAATCACCCTGGCGATTATCTCAGGCAGTTCATAGCCCAGAACAAATCCCCTCAATTCGAGAGCTTCCC
This sequence comes from uncultured Coriobacteriaceae bacterium, assembly GCA_902796325.1. Taxonomy (GTDB): domain Bacteria; phylum Actinomycetota; class Coriobacteriia; order Coriobacteriales; family CADBOM01; genus CADBOM01. The sequence goes on along the minus strand of CADBOM010000199.1, from coordinate 7,294 downwards.
ACCATTCTGCGGTGGTCTGGTGGGGTATTTCTCCTACGACTACATCAAGTATTCCGAGCCAACCCTCCAACGCGACGATATCGACCACAGGGACTTCCTGGACATGGATCTCATGCTGTTCGACAAGCTGGTGGTGTTCGATTCCTACAAGCAGCGCGTAGTGCTGATTGCAGGTGTGGATGCCGAGAACGTTGACGAGTCGTATGAGAAGGCAGCGGCCGAGCTCGACTACATGGAGAAGGTGCTGAGCGAGGGCGAGCGCGAGGAGTTCGAGCCGCTGAAGCTCGAGCACGACCTCGAGCTCAGGTTCTCCAAGGAAGAGTACAAGCACATGGTGGAGGTTGCAAAGGACCACATCCACGAGGGAGATATCTTCCAGGTGGTGCTGTCGAACCCCATGACCGCGCCGGCGAAGGGCAGCCTGTTCGACACCTACAGGGTGCTGCGCTGCACCAACCCCTCCCCTTACATGTTCTACTTCACCAGCGATGACGTTGAGATTGCTGGAGCATCTCCCGAAACGTTGGCAAAGCTTACCGACGGCACGCTGTACTCGTTCCCGCTTGCAGGCACCAGGCCAAGGGGCAAGACCGACGAGCAGGATGCAATGCTGGAAGAGGGACTTCTCAAAGACGAGAAGGAGCTGGCAGAGCACAACATGCTGGTAGACCTCGGAAGAAACGATTTGGGGAAGATCAGCAAGATCGGAACCGTGAAGGTGGAGAAGTTCCACGAAATCCTGAAGTTCTCTCACGTGATGCACATCGGATCGACGGTTACAGGTCAGATTGCAGACGACAAGGACGCGGTGGATGCAGTGGATGCAATCTTACCGGCGGGAACGCTCTCGGGTGCTCCGAAGATCAGGGCTTGCCAGATCATCGACGACCTCGAGGGGTCGAAGAGGGGCATCTACGGAGGTGCAATCGGGTATCTCGATTTCTCCGGAAACCTCGATACATGCATTGGAATCAGGCTGGCCTACAAGAAGAACGGCGTTGTTTGTGTGCAATCCGGTGCTGGAATCGTTGCAGATAGCGATCCCGAGAAAGAATTCATGGAGTGCCGCAACAAGTCCGCTGCGGTTGTAGAGGCAATTCACAAGGCAGAGGGAGGACTCGAATGATTCTCTTGATAGACAACTACGATAGCTTTTCGTACAACCTCTACCAGCTCATCGGCGTTGAGGATCCAGACATAAAGGTCATAAGGAATGACGAGCTTACGGTACCGCAGATCGAGGAGCTAAATCCCAGCGCGATAGTTCTCTCCCCCGGCCCTGGCAAGCCAGAAGACGCCGGAGTTTGCATCGATGTTGTGAAGGCGATGTCTGGCAAGGTTCCGATCCTTGGGGTTTGCCTTGGCCATCAGGCCATCTGCATCGCCTTTGGCGGCAAGGTCACATATGCCAAGGAGCTCATGCATGGAAAATCCAGCCTGGTTGGATTTGATGGAAGGTCGAAGCTCTTCGGGGGAATAAGGGTTCCCGCCAAGGTGGGAAGATACCATTCGCTCGAAGCCGATGCCTACACATTGCCGGACTGCCTGAGCGTTACATGCACCACCGGAAACGGCGAAGTCATGGCTGTGGAGCATGTTGAGCACCCGACGTTTGGCCTGCAGTTCCATCCGGAGTCGATCCTCACCCCAGACGGCGGGAAGATAATCCACAACTTCGTGCAGATTGCACGTGGGGAGCTTTAAGGTACATCGGCGGCAGATCATATAACGATAAATAGCTGAGATTAACAGCTAAGACGAGAAGAAGGCGCGAAAACGATGATCAAAGAGGCAATAGATAAGATAGTGCAGCACGGTGACCTCACCTATGACGAGGCATACACCACGATGCGCGAGATTATGAGCGGTGAGACCACCCAAACTCAGAATGCCGCATTTCTGGCAGCTCTTTCGACCAAGAACACCAGGGCCGAGACCATAGAGGAGATTTCGGGCTGCGCAACCGCAATGAGGGAGCTGGCAACTCCGGTGGAGCACCCTGGAATCGACACCCTCGAGATAGTGGGAACCGGTGGAGACAGGTCCAACACCTTCAACATCTCAACTACCGCGGCTCTCATCTGTGCCGCAGCGGGAGCCAAGGTGACGAAGCACGGCAACAGGGCTGCCAGCTCGAAGTCCGGCACTGCAGACTGCCTCGAGGCACTTGGGGTGAACATCCAGCAGGATCCAGATAAGGTGAGGGATCTTCTTGAGAACGTGGGCATGGCCTTCTTGTTCGCCCAGAAGTACCACAGCGCCATGAAGTACGTGGGACCCATTCGCAAGGAGCTGGGATTCCGCACGGTATTCAACATCCTGGGCCCGCTAACCAACCCTGCTAAGCCAACGTACTTCCTGCTGGGCGTCTACGACGGATATCTGTGCGAGCCGCTGGCAAACGTGCTATCGACTCTGGGCGTGAAACGTGGCTTCGTTGTTTACGGCGAGGACAAGATGGACGAGATTTCGATGTCCGCCCCAACCAAGATGACGGAGCTTCGCGACGGATTCTACAGGACGGTCGAGATTACCCCCGAGCAATTTGGGTTCAAGCGCTGCGAGAAAGCCGATGTTGTTGGCGGCACTCCCCAGGAGAACGCGCATATAACTCGCGACATTCTGGCTGGCGTTGAGAAGGGCCCCAAGCACGACATAGTTCTCATGAATGCAGGTGCCAGCCTGTATGCGGCGGAGAAGGCCGATACCATCGAGGACGGAATAGCCCTCGCACAGGAGCAGATCGACAGCGGAAATGCAACGCGTTTGCTGGAGAAGTTCATCGAGGAGTCCAACAAATGAGGCAAAGCAGCGGAATACTAGCCGAGATTGCGCAGAAGACGCTGGAGCGCTGCGAGGAATTCAGGGCATCGCAACCGGTGGACGCAATGATCGCGCAAGCTCTCGATCTGGCTGCGATGCAGCGCGAGTTCGGGCAGGGCGTGCAGGGCGCGCAGGCAAAAGGCGAAGGGCCAACCAAAAGCCCAGCCGCAACCTCAGCAGAAATCTCAGGCAAAAACTCGGGGTTTCCGTTTCTGGACGCTCTGAAGGCCCCAGGCATGTCGTTTATCTGCGAGGTAAAGAAGGCCTCCCCTTCAAAGGGCATCATCGCCGAGGATTTCCCGTACCTGCAGATTGCCAAGGATTACGAGGCGGCGGGAGCATCGGCAATATCGTGCCTCACCGAGCCATATTGGTTCAAGGGCAAGGGGAAGTACCTTCAGGAGATTGCCGGCGCAGTTGGCATTCCGGTGCTGCGAAAGGACTTCGTGGTAGACGACATCATGATTTACCGCGCAAAGCTCCTGGGAGCATCGGCTGTGCTCCTCATCTGCTCGATCTTGGATGATGACGAGCTGGCCTCCTACCAGCAGCTTGCCGAAGAGCTTGGGATGTCCGCATTGGTGGAGGCTCACGATGCCCAGGAGGTTGAGCGGGCAAACGCCGTGGGCGCGAAGATCATCGGGGTTAACAACAGAGACCTCAAGACCTTCACGATCGACTTTGGGAATTCCATAAGGCTCCATGAGCTGGCCAACGACGATGCGGCCTTCGTGTCCGAGAGCGGCGTGAAGACGGCGGAGGATGTCGAGACCCTGAGAAATGCGGGTATCGATGCAGTGCTGATTGGAGAAACGCTCATGAGGCAAGCCGATAAGAAGGCCGCACTGGACAAGTTGAGAGGTGCTTCCGAATGACGAGACCAACTCCGCAGGATGCGATGGAGCTGATCACCTCGGCCCAACTCTCCCATAGGCACGTCCTGATCAAGTGCTGCGGGATGTTCCGCGACGAGGATATAGACGCGGTTAACGTTGCGAAACCGGATATCTGCGGCTTCATAGTGAACTTCCCGAAGTCGCACAGAAGCGTGTCTCCAGAGCGTGTTGCAGAGCTCTCCAGCAAGCTCGATGCGGCCGTTATAGCTTGCGGGGTTTTCGTTGACGAGGATCCCGAACTCGTGGCAAGCATGGTGCGCGATGGCAGCATCCAGATGGTTCAGCTGCATGGGCACGAGGACAGCGGCTACATCGACGAGGTCAAGGCTGCCGTGGAGGCACCCGTGGTGAAGGCCTTCAAGGTAAGAAGCGCTGCCGATGTGGAAGAGGCCGAGAGATGCAATGCGGATCTTGTGCTTCTGGACAATGGAGCTGGTACCGGAGAGAGCTTCGATTGGAGCCTTGTGTCGAACGTGAAGCGCCCGTTCATACTTGCTGGCGGGCTTGATCCGGATAATGTTGCGAGCGCGATTTCGCAAACTCACCCTCTTGGAGTGGATATGAGCAGCGGAATCGAGACCGAAGATCTTAAAGACGCCAAGAAGATTGCCGCTGCGGTTGCCGCGGTAAACGAAGCTGGCGAATTTGAGTATTCGAAGATGGAACAAGCCCATATGCAGTAGCAATAGACCGCGGCGACAAAAGTTCGCAGCAACAATAGCCTGCGGAAGCGATAGATTAGGGATTTTGGTTTAAAGATACGCGAAGAATCTGAAAGCATTAGATTAGGAAGAGATTATGACGATGAATGAAATCGAAAAGTCCGCGCTTTCTCGCGGCAGGTTCGGTATTCATGGAGGCCAGTACATACCTGAGACCCTCATGAACGCCGTGGACGAGCTGGACGAGGCGTACAGCAGGCTCAAAGAAGATCCGGAGTTTCAGGCTGAGTTCAAGAAGCTCCTAGTTGAATATGCCGGACGCCCATCGCTTCTGTACTATGCGCATAACATGACTGAGGACCTTGGTGGAGCCAAGATCTATCTCAAACGCGAGGATCTTAACCATACCGGAGCCCACAAGATCAACAATGCATTGGGCCAGGCTCTGTTGGCCAAGAAGATGGGCAAGACGCGTCTTATCGCCGAGACGGGTGCCGGCCAGCATGGTGTTGCAACTGCAACCGTCGCAGCGCTTCTGGGCATGGAGTGCGAGGTCTTCATGGGCGTGAAGGACATGGAGCGCCAGGCTCTGAACGTCTATCGCATGCGCCTTCTGGGCAGCAAGGTTCACGGTGTGGATACCGGAACCGGAACGCTAAAGGACGCAGTGTCCGAGGCGTTCAGGGAGTGGACCACAAGGATCGATGACACCCATTATCTGATTGGATCATGCATGGGGCCGCATCCCTTCCCCACCATTGTGCGCGATTTCCAGTCGGTTATCTCCGCCGAGATAAAGGAGCAGATGCTTGAGCTGGAGGGCAAACTTCCAGATGCGGTTATCGCCTGCGTGGGCGGCGGCTCCAACGCCATCGGGTCTTTCTACAACTTCATAGACGACAAAGAGGTGGAGCTCATCGGTTGCGAGGCGGCTGGACGAGGAATCGACACCTTCGAAACCGCCGCAACCATAAGCACTGGCAAGCTTGGAATCTTCCATGGAATGAAGAGCTATTTCTGCCAGGACGAATACGGACAGATTGCCCCCGTGTACTCGATTTCGGCAGGCTTGGACTACCCGGGAATCGGGCCGGAGCACTCTATGCTGCACGACACCGGAAGGGCACAGTATGTTGCCATCACGGACGACGAGGCGGTGGATGCCTTCGAGTACCTGTCTCGTACCGAGGGCGTGATTCCCGCCATCGAGAGCGCACATGCGGTTGCATACGCCATGAAGATTGCCCCCAAGATGGGCAAGGACAAGACCATAGTTATCACGCTATCCGGACGTGGAGACAAGGACGTTGCCGCCATCGCCCGTTACAGAGGAGAGGATCTGCATGACTAGCATTTCTAAGGCATTCGAGAACGGAAAGGCATTCATCCCGTTCATCACGAGCGGAGATCCAGATCTTGAGACCACCGAGAAGCTCGTGTACGCGATGGACGAGGCGGGAGCCGACCTCATCGAGCTGGGAATTCCATTTTCCGACCCAACCGCAGAGGGTCCTGTGATTCAGGAGGCCAACATCAGGTCTCTCTCGCAGGGAACCACCACCGATAAGGTGTTCGAGATGGTTCAGAAAATTCGCAAGAACACCCAGATCCCCATGGTTTTCATGACCTACGCCAACGTCGTTTACTCATATGGAATCCAGAGGTTCACGGACAGGTGCGCTGAGGTTGGAATCGGCGGAATCATCCTCCCCGACGTTCCGTTTGAGGAGAAGGAGGAGTTCGACAAGCCCTGCGCCAATAGCGGCATAGACCTGGTGTCGATGATAGCCCCCACCTCGCACGATAGAATCAAGACCATAGCTGCCGAGGATCGTGGATTCCTGTATTGCGTGTCGTCCCTCGGAGTTACCGGCGTGCGTTCCAACATCACTTCAGATACCGGCGCCATGGTCTCGCTCGTTAAGGAAGTCAAGGATATTCCATGCGCAATCGGCTTTGGAGTGTCCACCCCCGAGCAAGCCAGGAAAATCGCCGCTACGAGCGACGGCGTGATCGTTGGCAGCGCCATCGTGAAGATAATCGCGAAGTATGGGCGCGATTGCGTGCCGTATGTGGCCGATTACGTGAAGTCCATGAAACAGGCTGTCATGGAGGCATAAGGCCAATCCGTTGCGATATGGAATCCAGCTATTATTGGGGCCGGCCCGAAATCAAACGAGCCGGCCCTTTTTACTGCGATTACTCGTAGAATTATTTTCTCCTGATATTTAGGAAACGTCTCGACCTTCGCTCGCTCAAGGAGTCGGAAGGATTTATATAGCGGCTATATTGTGGGTCCCGTTGCGGGGGTGAATGCCGATGCCGCCGATGTTCCCGGCGCAGAAGCGGTTCCCGGAGCAGGTGCAGTTCCAGGAGCCGAGGACGAAACACCAGGGGCGCTAAATGGAGGCGGGAGAATTGCCCCGCACTTCTCGCACTTGACGGCGTTATCCGGAGCTGGCTCGCCGCAAACCACGCAGGTGCGCTTGCCCATGTTGTTTAGCAGGTCGTCGAACTTCCCGCATTTATTGCACATATTGCATCCAAAAGCGCAACCCATGGGTGCCAGCCTCCTTTTGCGCGTTACCTAGTGTGGAGCGATTCGTTTGTAAACGTCAATCCTAAGAAGAATATAGCATCTGTGTATAAGCTCGCTCCAATTGAGAACGGGAGCCGGGCTAAATGTCAACCCGACTCCCGTTTCGCTTAGTAAAACCATTTTGCTTAGAACAAACAAGACAGCTCACGCTGAATTATCGTTCAAAGCGCTTCAAGTGCGTTCTAAAGCGCTATTTGATAACCCATAGAACCTGCTTGGTCTTTTTACCAAGCTGCTCTGACAGCTCATCCAGAGGCCCGTAGGTAATAACGTTGGCAAGGCAATGGTGCATGCAAGTGGGCTCCTTGCCCTTT
>CADBOM010000198.1 GCA_902796325.1 uncultured Coriobacteriaceae bacterium | reverse complement strand
GCCCTTGCGACGTGCGCTCGGGCATCTGAAACCGTGCAGATCTTAGAACATGTGCTCGTTACGCGAGATGATGTCCTCCTGCATCTCGTCGGTCATGTCGACGAAGTATGCGGAGAATCCAGCGATGCGGACGACCAGGTTGTGGTACTTGTCCGGGTCCTTCTGAGCCTTCCTCAGGGTCTCGGCGTTAACCACGTTGTACTGGACTTCCATTCCGCCCATGTCGAAGAATGCCTTGGTGGCGTCCTCGACCTTGTCCACGCTGCCGTTCATTACCGTCGGGTGCATCTTGATGTTGAGGGCCATTCCATCGAGGAAGTGCTCCTGGTCGATCTCGGAAGACGACTTGAACACTGCGGTGGGGCCATTGACGTCGCGTCCCTGGCAGGGGCTGCAAGCATCGGCGATGGGCTCTCCAGCCTTGCGGCCATCCGGGGTTGCCCAGGTGAACTCGCCCTGAACCAGGTGGTCGGAAGCACCGAAGGTACCGCACCTGTAAACCTTGGCGCGCTCGGTGTAGAACTTCCTGGAGCAGTTGTAGTACAGGTCGGTTACGTACTTCATCTCGGAGTCGGCGTACTCGTCGCCGTTACCAAAGTGCGGGACCTCCTTGAGAACCTGCTGCTGCAGCTCCTCGTAGCCCTCCCAGTTCTTGCGGATTGCATCGAGGTAGGTTGCGCCGTCGACGATCTTCTTGTCGAAGACCATGTACTTGATAGCGGTGAGGGAGTCGGAAGTGGTTGCAAGACCGGTTGCGGTTCCGCCGAAGGAGTTGTACTTTGCTCCGCCCTCGGAAACGTCCTTGCCGGACTCCATGCATCCGATGGTCGAAATCGACAGGTTGGGGAACGGGAACAGCTCGGGATACCTGTGCTCGACGAGGTTGTTGATGGTTGCCGACCAGGTCATCTCCCAGTCGACGACCTTCTCGAATGCTGCACGGACATCGTCCATCGACTTCATGTCGGCCAAAGTGCCGGAGCAAACCTTCTCGGGGCACCTCTCGCCATTCATCGGGTTAACGCCGTCGTTGATTGCCATGTCGAGAGCGATTGCCCAATAGATTCCGTTCTGGCCCATGTTGGAGCCGTTGGGAGCCGGGTAATCGTTTCCGGAACCGGTGATCTCCTGGCAGCCGATGAATGCGAAGTCGCGGGCATCCTCGATGGTGAAGCCGATTTCCTTCTGCAGTGCCGGAACGATGATCTCATCGTTCTGGAGCAGAGGCAGTCCACCGACCATCGTGGAGGTTGCCATTGCGCAATCCCACATCTCCTTGGGAGTGTCCTTGGTGCAGCGCAGCGAGACGGTTGGCTCGTGCAGCTCAAGACGCGACATAGCCTCGAGGACCATGTAGGAAACCGGGTTCACAGCATCCTCGCCGGTAGCAGGAATCTGTCCGCCGATGGTGGTGTGCTGGCCAAGGTGTCCGATTCCAGCAGTCTGCTGGGTCTTGCCGAAGCCGCCGCCATAGAAGGTGTTGACCTTGAGGAAGAACGCATCCACGAGCTCCTGTGCGTGATCCATGGTGATGGTGCCCTCTTCGAGATCCTTCTTGAGGTACGGCCAGGTGTACTGGTCGAAACGTCCGAGAGAGGTAACGCCTGGGTTGTTGTCGACCTTGAGGTAGCAGTTGTACATCATGACCTGCTGCAGGGCCTCCCAGAAGGTGCGTGCAGGCTTCTCGGCAATCCAGTCGAGTCCCTCGGCCATCTTGGTGAGCTCTGCCGCACGCTCGGGATCGGCGGTCTTTGCCTGCTCGCGTGCGCACTCTGCATAACGGCGGGTCATCGTGGTTGCGTTATCGCAAGCGACGGTTGCAGCCTTGTAGAAGATGTACTTGCCCATGTTCTCGCCCATGATGTTACCCTCGTGGGCATCCAGCCACTCCTGAGCCTGGTTGCGGATGTCGGCGTAACCACGCTTGAGGATGTTCTGGAATCCGGGGGTGAGGTGTCCAGGAGGCATCATGAGCGGGAATCCGCCTTGACGTCCGGACGGGTTAGCCTGCAGCTTGAAGAAGTCCTCGATGCCGTCGGGCAGCCAATCCATTGGGAACACGCCACCGTTGTTCTCCATCTTCTTGGCGAAGATTGCCTGCAGCTCGTGCAGGTCGTCTGGGCTGATTGCCATCAGCTGCTTGGAGTACAGCGGATCGTCCATCGGAGCGTGGTGAAGGCCATCCTCCATGATGGGCCAGGTCTGCTCCAGGTCGGGCTTCATCATGAGCCACATGGAGCCGTTGGCAGCACCCCAGTTCTTGGTGCCCATGTCGCCGGCGAAGAACTCCTCCGGCTGGATGTTGATGGGCATCTGCTCCACAACATCCTTGGTCTCGTAGACCCTCTCGAGCATCGCCGGGTAGTTCTTGTACTTGTAGCTCGCCTGCAGCTTGATCTTGTCCTTCTCTGCGTCGGCAATGATCAGCCTGTCGCGAACCCTGGCGCGCATTCTCTCGATGCGGTCACTTACTGGTCTGAACTCGTACATGTTACACATCCTCACATTCACTGGTAAATGAACATACGGGTATAGCTTATCCAATCATTATAGGGGTTGGTTTGACGATAATAAAGATGCAGAAGCCAATAAGACCTCAAGATCAAATATTGACCTTCGTTGTTAAGTTTTAAGATGCCAGCACTTCTTATTAATCAAGCGCAGATGATGCAAGCGCGGAATTATCGGAAAGCCGCCTTTGCCACAAGGCTGCCTCGCCTGAAAACGGCTGGGGTTCGGTCTACAGATGTTAGGCAAGCCGCTCCAACATCTGAAGCTCCAACATCTGAAGCTCCAACATCTGAAGCCCCAATGTCTTCAGCCCCAATGACTACAGCTCCAAGTACATGATGTGCATGTCCTCGAACGAACCATCCTTCACCATGAATCCCTTGGGAATCACTCCAACGTCGTGGAAGCCGCAGCGCTCGTATAGATGTCGTGCATGGATGTTGGAATCCACCACACCGTTGAACTGCATGTACCTGAATCCCAGCCTCCTTGCACTGTCGATGCTGTCGAGCACGAGCTTCTCCCCTATGTGCTGGCCCCTAACCGAGGCGTCAACCAGATACGTGGCATTTGCACCTGTAGAGCAGCGGCCGATCATGTTTGGATGGAGGGTGTAGAAGCCCACGACGCAGTCGCTGGAATCGTCAACCGCCACCACATTACGGGTTTGCTCGGCTATGAACGGGGCGAACTGCTCCAAAGTCCATGGCTCGACAAACGGGAACGAGCCTCCCTCGTCTATAACCTCGTTCCAGATTGCAAGAACCGCAGGAAGGTCCTTGTCCTCGAGCTCTCTTATCGAAACCGTCATGTTTTCTCCTAGTTCTGCACTGGCAAAGCGTTTTGCTCTTGCGTAGCGCTTTGCTTTTGCGCATCGGGTGGTGCCTCGCTTTTGTGTGGCGCTTTGCTTGTGCTGCACCTTCCCTTGTGCTGTACCTTGCCCTTCGTGTAGTGCGCGGTCTCTGCGTCTGCAGGCTCCAACTTGCATGAGCGAGATTTCCCCCAATATGCAAACGCCGATGTTGCGCAAATCCAAGTTTTGGGAATATGGTAAGCGCAGTTCTATAATTTTGCATTAACCTGCACCAAATCCAGCACTACAAGCCAATGTTTTGGACCACTGTTTTGGGAGGAGAAACACAAGATGATCAAGGTTGTGGCAGAGCACATCGTGGAGGAGAGCCGCGTGGACGAGTTCCTCGAGGCCGGCAAGAAGATGGTAGCGGCGTCTGTGAAGGATCCCGGAAACGTGTACTACACGATGAACAAGAGCCTGGATGTTCCCAACAAGTACACCATCCTGGAGTGCTGGGAGAACAACGACGTTCTGCAGGCGCATATGAACACGCCGCATTTCAAGGAGCTGTGCCCTCTTATGGGAACCATGCTCGCGGAGGACGCAAAGCTCTCGATTTACGAGGAGCTTTACTAGAGCAAAGACCCGCGCAAGGAGCTCTACCAGAAAACTAGAAAGCCCCGAGAGCCTCGAGAAGACGTCACCGAGAGAAGATATCCGGGAAACAAACGGGCTGCGCGGTTGCGACCGCGAGTTCCCATGCCGTAAGCGCATCAGACACCCGAGGCGACAAACACCCGTGATAGACTACGAAAACGCATGCATATCTTGCATGCGTTTTCTTTCGCCCATAAAGGTACAGGAAGGTCATTCGTGTCAAACCTCTCGGATCAGATTTCGTCGCGCAGGACGTTTGCAATCATCTCTCACCCAGACGCT
>CADBOM010000197.1 GCA_902796325.1 uncultured Coriobacteriaceae bacterium | reverse complement strand
TGCCGATTCCCTCTACATAAGCGATGGCACGGTAAGAAACCATATAAGCGCGATACTCGCCAAGCTGGGGTTGAAGAACCGCACCCAGATCGCGGTGTTCTACTACAAGAATTGCATGCGCTGAAAAGCGCACCCCTCCACCGCCATCCCGCACGGGAACTACAGATGTAGCTGCAGGTTCAGATAATTAGAGACAAGCATGGCTATCTACAACGCCAATGCTATAATCCAATTATTGAACGTGTTCAAAGTTATTGAACAAGCCATGTGAAGTTTTGACTGCATGGCTCTAACTCAATGACCGACCGAAAGGATGTTTACCATGCAATGCCCAAAGTGCGGATCCGAAATCTACGTTGGCGACACCTGCCAGGTTTGCGGATATGTTGTTAAGCCAAAGGTTGAGCAGGACAAGGGCGAGGTAAAGGAAGCCGCTACCAACATGCCCAGCATGAAAGACGAGGACAACAAGTAGCCTTCAGCTCAGCCGAAAGCCTATTTTATTAGCTTCGCTATCGAACCTAGTTCTGTAATCTATCGCATCATGCGAACCCAAGAGTGCCCTTCTAGTCCAAGTTGAATTCCCAAATCAACTTGAGCAACGCTAGAAGGGCACTCGACTGTATCTACTCTGCTTGTCTTCTGCTGTTCGTCTTTTACTGCTTGTTTTCTGCCTGCTTATCTTGCGCCTGCCTGTCTTGCGCATCGCCAAAAACCGTGGTCCACGATCCGGGGCTATCCTTAACCTTCATCGCAGTTGGCAGGTATTCCTGGGTAACCCTTCCCCAGGCAAAATCGCATTGGTAGCCGCGCTTGCCCTGCCAAGCCACAACCTTGCCCCGGGTGGGTACGCCATCGGCCTCGTAATACATATCCAAGACCAAGCTGTCTGGAGACCCATGCGGAATCTTCCCGCTTCCAAATGCGTTTGCAATCGCCTCCACCGAGCCATCTGTGCTCGGGATGTTCCTCACGGCCTCGGATGCGGCAAGCGTGCTGGAGCTCCTCCTGGTAACGTCAACTCCCATGTTGGTCAAAGTTGCCCTCACGGTTACCGGATACTGCCTGCTCCTACCATCCTCCAAGCTTCCATGTATGGTGATTGCAGCCGTATTATCCACTCCCTTTACCTTGGAGCTCTTGGTTCCAAATGGTCTAATCTGGCTCACCAGAGCCATGATGTTTGGGAATGCAACCTTGTACAGGTGGAAGCTGCTGGTTCCATAGAGGTTCTTGAAAAGCGGTTCCATGCGAGAGATGTCCTGCATGATCTTCTCGTAATTGAATCCAGACGCATAGACGGTCTGAGCATCGTCAACACCATCATCGGTTTTGAGCTTGCTGCGGTATCCAACCACCACGTCGCTGAAGTCGAACCCGCAAGGCCAGCGAACATCGAGGGATTCGTGCTTGACCTGGCTCACATACCCAGCTTCCTCATCCTTGCCCTTGATGTGGATGGGGTCGTCCAACAGCTCTTCGATTTCCTCCAAAGTTGGAGGTTTTTCCTCCGGAAAATCTTCTTCGGTAAATTCCTCCGCCTCCATGCGCCTTGCAGCTTCGCGTTCCTGTCTCCTTTGTCTGGCTTGCACGCGACGGGCACGTTCACGCTCCCTCTCGGCTTGCAGGCGCTTCTTTTTTCTTTTGTGCATGGCAACGGCAATGATTATCACGACAGCCACGATGGCAATCGCTACGCATATGATCGTTATCGTTGTGATGCTCATGATCGATCACGAATCCTAAATCGCTAGATTAACTGGCAATGCAGCCTATCTATATCCTATCTCTATTGCCTCAATCAATCGTTCGAGCTGCAGAGACAGGTAGCTCTCCAATTTGCCCAGACGTCCCGTAGTAAACTTCCCGTGAGCACCTGACTGTACCCCGTCGAATTTGCCGAACTCTCGAATTACACCATCATCCTCGAACGCAAATCCCCGCATGCTCTTCAGCATCTGCAGCTGCTTGTTACCCGCCACCGAAACAGCCTGCTCGAACAAGCTGAGCTCGAATGCACCAGGCATATCGCATGCCATGTCCGACATCTCATTCGCGCTCATCAAATCTATGTCACGAGTTGAGAAAAGAGCCTGATCGTAGTTGAACGCAGGTGCCAAGCCCACAGCTTCGCCAGTCGTATTGCTTCTCATAACGCCATGGCTGCGAATGTTGCGCCCTCCATTTGCCATAAGGGCATCGAGCACGAGAATGTTGCGGAAACCCTCCTCGTAGTCGGGTCCAAGATCTCTGTAGTATTCCAGAGCGCCCGACAACGTGGGGTCCTTTATCTCGAATCCCGAAACCATCAAACCATATGGGATGTAAGATATCAGGCTGGTATTGAACAGATCGCTAGTGGAGCAAAGCAGGTCGTGCCAAACATCCAGCTCGTAGTTCACATGGGTCACATTGGCGGCTGACAAGATCTGCGAGGACAGATATTCGGAATACGGGCTCAAGACAGATTTGGGGTCTCTCCTCATGTCCGCAGCCTTGTACAGAACCAATCTCCCGGGCTTTACCAGCCTCCACGCCTTCGGCCTCGACCCGCTCGTGGTGAGCTCGGTTGCAAGGCCATCGCGA
>CADBOM010000196.1 GCA_902796325.1 uncultured Coriobacteriaceae bacterium | reverse complement strand
GGATCCGGAAAGTCGGTGGCCATCAACTCCATGATCATGTCGGTGCTCATGAGGTCCACTCCAGACGAGGTGCGCATGATTCTCATCGACCCGAAGAGGGTCGAGCTGTCGCTCTACAACGACATTCCGCATCTGTTCGTACCTGTTGTAACCGACCCTCACAAGGCGGCTAGCACGCTGGCGTGGGCTGTAACCGAGATGGAGCGCAGGCTCAAACTGTTAGAGGAGGTTGGCGCTAGGAACATCAACCAGTACAGCAAGATGCGAGAGAAGCACTTGCAGATGCTCGAAGAGGAGAGGCAGAGGCGTGCCGAAGCTGCACAAGCGCAAGCCGAAGGCGCCGAGGCCGAGGACGAGGACGACGATTTCGTAGACGACGAGGACGATTGGGAGAAGATGCCTTCGATCATGATCGTGATCGACGAGCTGGCCGATCTCATGATGGTTGCCGGCAAGGAAGTGGAGACCTCGATCAGCCGTATCGCCCAGCTCGCTCGAGCCGCCGGTATCCATATGATCGTTGCAACGCAGAGGCCCTCCACAAACGTGATCACCGGCCTCATCAAGGCCAACATCACCAACAGGATCGCCTTCAACGTTGCCTCTGGAATAGACTCCAGGGTCATCCTAGATACCACCGGAGCCGAGCACCTTATCGGCAACGGCGACATGCTGTTCAGCAAACCTGAATACGGAAAACCGCTGCGCATCCAGGGATGCTATGTGGGCGAGGACGAGATAAACGAGGTTTGCTCGTTCCTGAAGTCGCAGGGCAAGCCCGATTATCACGAGGATATCTTCTCAACCTCTGTGCCCATCTTGGATAGCGGCTCCAGTTCGGGCGGATTCAGCGGCGGCGACTCCGACGAGGATCTTGTATGGCAAGCTGCCGAGATAGTGGTGCAGTCGAATTTGGGTTCCACGTCGGCGTTGCAGCGTAGGCTCAAGGTTGGTTATGCGCGTGCCGGCAGGATCATGGACATGCTGGAAGACAAGGGAATCGTTGGTCCGGCAAACGGCAGCAAGCCCAGGGAGGTATACGTAACCGACCTCATGGAGCTCGAGAACCTAAAGGCCATGGATCAGAATGGCCTCTTGTAGCGGGGCTATTCTGCGTCGAACTGAATCGAACGAGCTTTCTCGAAGCATCTTGCTGGTTGCACTTTGTGGTGCTGGTGTGAAAACCAATGCCAGTCCTTGCAACCGACCGGACATGAAGTGGTGTTTGCACGTTGCTTTCGTGAATTAGGCTTCGAGCAGCTCGGCGCTAGGTTTAAACTTACAAGGATGTGTGCAATGTCCCGTGGGGAGGGGCTTCACGGTCGGCTGCATGCCGACTGGTCAAAAGACCTTCCTCGTTTGAATATATTGATAGACAGAAGATTGGGAACCCAAGGTAACCTAGATGGCTAATTTTGGTTTTGGAGAAGAGCTCGCAGAGGCCAGGAGACGCGGCAACTATACCGTCCAGCAGGTGTCGGACGCGCTGCGGATTAGGCCGGACATCATCCGTGCGATCGAGATGGAAGACTTCGCGCGCATGCCCGCAAAGGGTTTCTCCAGAAACCAGGTAAGCGCATACGCTAGATTTTTGGGCCTCAACCCCGTTGAGTACACCCAGAAGTTCATGTCGGCATACGACGACTTCGAGCACAAGGCCAGCCGAATCGGATACGTAACGGATTATCAACAGCCCACGAACGACAGGGCTTACGACACCATGCGCCGTAACCTCAGGATGCAGGAGGAGATGGCCGCCAAGCCGCATAGCAAGATAGCTCGCGACCGCAATCGTTCTAGAAATTCCAAGAACGGTGGCCGCAATGGCGGCAGGGACAGGCAGGGCGAAGACCGTAACGAGCGCAATAGAAGCCGCAGCTCGGCTAATGCCGGCAGCAGGAGAAGGCCGGGAGGCAGTGGTGGCTCGCGCGGCAACGGACGCGACGGCTCCGATCAGCGCGACTACGGCCGCGCTGGAGCAGCTCGTGGCGGGTCGCGTGGAGGCGCTTCTCAGCAGAGGCGTCGCGGCCAGGCACCGTCGGACCCAAGGCGCAGGCAACAAGACGATCGCAGGAACAATAGCAGGGGCAGGTATGCAACGCCAAGAGGCAGCGGGCATAGGCGTGGTGCTGGCGATAAGGACATCGGCTCCAAGGGGTTCAACCCCGGAGGTTCCAGATTTCCCATCAAAAGGCTCGCCATACTGCTCATCGCAATCATCGTGATCGTGATAATCGCCGTTGGCGTTGCGAACGGAAGGTCGGGCAGCTCGGAGCTAGACGCGCAGGCCACTAGCAACACCGTGCAGGTAACAGGCGGAACTTCGGCTGAGGAGACCGGAACCACAACTGGAACAGCCGCAACTGCCACTACAAGCGAAAACACGGCGGCCATGCCAACCAACGTGGACGCCGCTGCAATTACCGCGACTCCAGATGTGAAGAGCACCGCAACATCGTTTACCCTCGAGGTTGACGTTGCGGATGGTAGCTCCTCGTACCTGAGCGTTTCCGGCGACAATGGCACCGAGGTTGACAAGACCGTGAAGGGCCCGCAGCAGTACAACCTCAAGTTTACCAACGAGGCAAAGGTGACCATTGGCAACCTCGATGCGGTAACCGTGAAGCTGAACGGCAGCCCGGTTACAGTCAAGGCAGGGTCAAACGGCATAGCAACGGCCACGTTTACATTGAAAGACGGCAAGGTGGAGCAGAGCTAGCAGGGGCTAACAGGACCAGGGTTGTCAGGATTGGTGGTGCTAGCAGGATTGGTGAAGCTGGCAGGGGCAGCTGAGTTGATGAGCCAGCAGGGCTGGAAGAGCTAGCGAGCCACAGAGCCAGCCGGCGAACAGCCTTGGCTACCATCGAGCTCCAAACCGCTTTAAAACCAGACACCAGAAGTAGAAGTGAAGACAATTGCAAGAGAACATCATTGTCCGCGGTGCTAGGGAGCATAACCTCAAGGACATAGACGTCGAGATTCCAAGAAACGAACTGGTGGTTATGACGGGGCTGTCCGGCTCTGGCAAATCATCATTGGCTTTCGATACGATTTACGCAGAGGGACAGCGCCGATACGTGGAGTCGCTGTCATCGTATGCAAGGCAATTTCTGGGTCAGAAGGAAAAGCCAGACCTCGATTCCATCACGGGCCTTAGCCCCGCTGTTTCCATCGACCAGAAAACCACCTCCAGAAACCCCAGGTCAACCGTTGGAACCACCACCGAGATATACGACTACCTAAGGCTCCTCTACGCCCGTATTGGAATACCCCATTGCCCGATATGCGGCAGGCCCATTGCCAAGCAGACGGTGGATCAGGTGGCGGACACTGTGATCGCCGCAGGCAAGAGCAGCCGCGTTGTGGTTCTGGCCCCCGTGATCAAAGGCCGCAAGGGCGAGTACCACAAGCTGTTCGCAGATCTTCTGGCGCAGGGCTTCACCAGGGTAAGGGTAGATGGCGAAATTCGCGATCTGTCCGAGGAAATCGAGCTCAACAAGAAGGTCAAGCACGACATCGATGTAGTAACCGACAGAATCAAGCTCAAGCCCGGCATCGAAGGGCGTTTGGCCGAGGCCATCGAAAACGCCACCACGCTTTCCGAGGGAACCGTGATCGTGCAGTTCCTGGGCAACGATCGCGAGGTCAAGAAAGAAGAGTCGTACTCGCTGGCGCTGGCGTGCCCGGAGCATGGGTTCTCCATCGACGAGCTGAATCCCAGGGACTTCTCGTTCAACGCCCCCTATGGTGCATGCCCGGATTGCACCGGAATTGGCTTCAAGCGCGAGGTCGACCCCGAGCTCATCATTCCGGACCCAACCCTTGCGCTCTCTGAGGGCGCATGCGTTGCCGTGTCGATGCACTCCAACTTCATCCCCCAGATCTTGAGCGCCGTTGCCGACCACATGGGCGTTAGCATCGACGACCCATGGAAGTCGTATTCGGCAGAAGTCAAGCGTGCGTTCCTATATGGAATAGACGAGCGCATCATGGTTAGCTACCACACTTTGGACGGACGCCGAACCCACTGGACATACAGGTGGGAGGGCCTGGTCAGGCTCGTGCAGGAAAAATACGAGGAAACCGATAGCGAGCGCACGAAGGCAAAGTACGAGGATTACTTCGCAACAATTCCGTGCTCGACCTGCCATGGCGCAAGGCTCAAACCCTCGATCCTGGCGGTTACCGTATGCGATAAGAACATCTACGAAGTTACTCAGATGACCGCGGCGCAGTCGCTGGAGTTCTTCAAGAGCATGAAGCTAGAGGGAAACGACCTGCTTATTGCCGGGCGCATCGTCAAGGAAATCGTGGCCAGGCTGCAGTTTTTGGTAAACGTTGGCTTGGATTACCTCACGCTCGAAAGGGCAACGGCAACGCTCTCGGGTGGAGAGGCCCAGCGCATAAGGCTTGCAACCCAGATTGGAGCCGGCCTCATGGGAGTCCTTTACGTGCTGGACGAGCCATCGATAGGACTGCACCAGCGCGATAACGTGCGCCTGATCGAAACCCTGAAGACGCTTCGCGATGCCGGAAACACCGTGATAGTTGTTGAGCACGACGAGGACACCATCCGCAGTGCCGACTACGTGATCGACATGGGTCCCGGCGCAGGTGAGAACGGCGGCTATGTGGTTGCCGAGGGAACTCCGCAGCAGATCATGGACACCGAGGGCTCGATTACCGGAGATTACCTGGCTGGAAGGCGCCAGATTCCGGTTCCGGCTAAGCGCAGGAATCCCCGCAGGGGCTCGATCGAGCTCACCGGATGCAGGGAGAACAACCTCAAGAACGTGAGCATCAAGATCCCGGTTGGCACGCTAACGGTAATAACCGGCGTGTCGGGATCTGGAAAATCCTCGCTCATAACCGACACGTTCTCTCCTCTTCTGGCCAACAAGCTAAATCACGCCCACAGGCACGTTGGAAAATACAGGTCTGTGAAGGGCCTGGAGAACGTGGACAAGATTATCGACATCGACCAGTCGCCCATCGGGCGCACCCCGCGTTCGAATCCCGCGACTTACATCGGACTTTGGGACGATATTAGGCAGCTGTTTGCCTCGACCCCCGACGCCAAGGCAAAGGGCTATGGCCCCGGTCGCTTCTCGTTCAACGTGCCGGGCGGACGCTGCGAGGCCTGCAAGGGCGATGGCCAACTGAAGATAGAGATGCACTTCCTGCCCGACATCTACGTTCCATGCGAGGTGTGCAACGGCGCAAGGTACAACCGCGAGACCCTGCAGGTGCTCTACAAGGGCAAAACCGTGGCCGATGTTCTGGATATGACGGTGGACACCGCGCTCAAGTTCTTCGAGATGATTCCCGGAATCAAGAACAAGCTGCAGACCATGCACGATGTGGGACTTGGCTACATGAGGTTGGGACAGCCGGCCACGACCCTCTCGGGCGGCGAGGCCCAGCGCCTGAAGCTCGCCAGCGAGCTGCGCAAGCATTCCACGGGCAAGACCGTGTATGTGCTGGACGAGCCAACCACCGGCCTTCATTTTGACGATGTGCGTCAGCTCCTCGAGGTTTTGCAGAGGCTCGTAGACCGCGGCAACACCGCCGTGGTGATCGAGCACAACCTCGACGTGATAAAGTGCGCCGACAGGATCATCGACCTTGGCCCCGAGGGTGGCGACGGCGGTGGCACCGTTGTGGCTACCGGAACCCCCGAGAAGATTGCCGCGTGCCCAGAGAGCTATACAGGGCAGTTCCTGGCCAAGATGCTCGGCGGCAATTAGTTGGAGATTCCAATGGATTCCGAGATGGACCAAGGGCAAGGGATGGACCCCGAGATGGGCCCACAGGCGGATTCAGGGATGGACCTCGAGATGAGCTTCAAGGAGGATCCGGATACGGATTCCGAAACGGGCTTGCAGACGAACCCAGAGCCGGTCCGCGAAGCCGACGAGGTTGGCCGTGAGGTCGGCGAAGCCGACGAGCCAGGCCAGCTCCCGCTATTCGACGCTGCGAACGACGACGACTCTCTCCTAAGCGAAGGTGGGATGGAGGAGTCTCTCATCACGCTCAAAGAGCAGGTCAAGAAGGTTCCGCAGCTCCCGGGTGTGTACCTTTGGAAAAACGCCGAGGGCAAGGTCATCTACGTTGGCAAGGCCAAGCTCCTGCGCAACCGCATGATGCAGTACATCATGCAATCGGACGAACGCTTCATGATCCCGTTCATGATGTCGGAGGTGCGCTCGTTCGATTACATCGTGGTCAACAACGAGCACGAGGCGCTGGTTTTGGAGAAGAATCTCATCAACCAGTACGACCCCTACTACAACGTGGACTTCCGCGACGACAAGAGCTATCCCTTCATCGCCATAGAAGAGGGCAACCGATTCCCGGCCATCAAGTTCACGCGCGAGAAGCATAGGTCGACTACCAGGTACTTCGGCCCATACACGGACTCCCGCTCCGCCCGCAAGCTCATAGACGTGGTGAGGCACGTGGTTCCCATCTGCTCCACCAGTTGCGAGCAGTACCGCGCCATGCACAGGGCCTACGAGAAGGACGGGGAGTATTCCGGCGCAAACGGCGGCAAACCGTGCTTCGACTACAACGTGGGGTTGGGGCCTGGGCCGTGCTGCGGCATGTGTACCGAGAGCGAATATGCGGAGTCGGTTGCAAAGGTGGAGAAGTTCCTGTCCGGCCAGAGGCGCGAGTTCCTAAGCACCCTGGAGGCGGATATGAAGGAGGCGGCCGCCAATCTCGATTTCGAGAAGGCTGCCCGCATTCGCAACCGCATCGCCATCGTGAACAGCCTCAAGAGCGAGCAGCATGTTGAGCTTAGCCGCGACCTCGATTGCGACGTGGTGGGAGTGTTTCGCGAGGAAACCGTAGCGGGCGTCAACGTGTTCGTGGTTCGCGAGGGCACCATCATCAACACCTGCGAGTTCGTGTTGGACAAGGGCCGCGATGTGCCGATGGCCGACCTTCTCGAGACCTTCCTCGTGCGCTATTACGACCAAACCACCGACATTCCCAAAGAAGTGGTTATCGAGGAGCCAATCGAAGAAACCCAGGCCATCGAGCAATGGCTTACCGAGAAGCTGGCATCCAAGCACGGTGCCAAGGTGCACATTCGCATTCCATCTAGGGGAGAGAAGAGCGACCTCCTGCAGATGGCCAAGCGCAACGCCAACCACTCGCTGCAGAGGTTCAAGATTCGCACGCGCTACGACGAGTCGCGCGTGAACGACGCGCTGCTCGAGCTCGAGAGCGCTCTTGCCCTGCCAGGTCCGCCAATGCGCATCGAGTGCTACGACATCTCCACCATCCACGGCAAGTATTCCGTGGCCTCTATGGTGGTGTTCACCGCAGGCAGGGTGGATTCCTCGCAATACCGCAGGTTCAGGATCAAGATGGAGACCCCTGAGGCAAACGACGTTGCCATGATGCGCGAGACTCTGGAGCGCAGGTTCTCCGAGAAAAACCGCAATGACGAGCGTTTTGGCAAGATGCCCGACCTCATCGTGCTCGATGGTGGAAAACCGCAGCTAAACGCCGTGGTGAAGCAGTTCGAGGAAATGGGGATAGACGACGTTCCGCTGGCAGGCTTGGCAAAATCGGACGAGGAGCTTTTCGTCACTTGGTCCGACGAGCCGGTGTACCTGCCACTCGGGTCTGCAGCGCTCTACCTCGTAAAGCACGTCCGAGACGAGGCCCACCGCTTTGCCATCACATATCACAGGCAGCTTCGTGGCAAGGGCATGACGCAGTCGGTGCTCGACAGCGTTCCGGGGCTTGGTCCCAAGCGCAAGCGCTTGTTGCTTCGAACCTTCGGGTCTGTGAAGAACATGCGCAAGCTCACGGTGGACCAGATTGCCGAGGTCAAGGGCATCCCGCGCGAGGTGGCCGAGGAGGTTGTGGCGGTTCTCGACCAAATTTACGGGGATGGGGATAAAACCCGCAACGCCCTCAAGGCTCAAAACGAGGAGGAGCCTGCCCAGATGGACAAGCTCCTCGAAGTTGATGATGCTGATGGCGCGGGTAATGCAGACGATGCGATAGACGCATGACGTCGGCGGTGCATGAGGACCACCACGCATGGGGCCGATGATGCGGGTAATGCTGCGATTACTCCGAGCACGGGGTTTGGGATAGCACGAAGTTCCAATGGCAGGGAACGGGTGGCAGCTCTGGCGATAAGGATCGAGCGGACACGAACGGGCACGATAGGGCACAAGCTGCAACTCTGGCAAAAATCTCGCTAAAACTCGTAGATTTTGAGTTAGAATCTCGTATACGCGTCACCAAAGGCCGGTGCGCTATGGGTTTTCGCCGCTCAGGGCGTGAATCGATATTCGCGGTCCAATAGTGACGGCATGGAGCGTATAATCACCGTTCGTGCAAAAAACAACTGCGAATCACGCGGTTTAGTATTTTGAAGGAGTAGTTAAAATGGCAGTACCTAAGAGAAGAAAA
This sequence comes from uncultured Coriobacteriaceae bacterium, assembly GCA_902796325.1. Classification (GTDB taxonomy): domain Bacteria; phylum Actinomycetota; class Coriobacteriia; order Coriobacteriales; family CADBOM01; genus CADBOM01. The sequence goes on along the minus strand of CADBOM010000196.1, from coordinate 4,192 downwards.
GGTCGTGCGAAGGTTCATTCTCGTCGCAGCGCAAACGACGTTGTAGCTTCCAAGCCGCGTTCGATCTGCCCGCAGTGCGGAGAGGCTAAGCTTCCGCATCACGTTTGCCCGAATTGTGGATATTACAAGGGTCGCGAAGTTATCGTTACCGAGTAATCATCGCATTTTCAAGCTGAATGAGGATATGGCTGGCTTCGCAATAGCGGATGCCGGCCATATTTTTTGCTGTGCCAAAATGTGCTCGATGACGTGCGATGCGCTTTTGTATGTTTAGCGCGCTTTCGCACGCACCTCGCGCTTCTTGTGCGCATGCATGCTGCTGTCAAGGCGGGCAGCTCTTCTAAGACCAAGCTTTTCCGATTGGAGAAATCAGATGACCCAGGAACAGGGCCGCGTTGACGATGCTGCGGCAGTGACAGAATCTCAGGGTAAGGTGTCGGACGCCGCTGCCAAGGTGGTACGTGCTGCGGGCGATATCGTAGAGTCCGCTGCAGATGACAAAACCACCGGGCTTGCCAAGACCAACAAGGTCAAGGTCTGCGTGGATGCAGACGGAGGAGACGATGCCCCCAAGGCGGTCATCGATGGCGTCCGCCTGGCATTGCAGGCAGATAAGGACCTGAGCATTCTGCTGGTTGGCCGCGAAGAATCGATTTCGGGCATATCCGCCGAGTTCCCAGACAGAATAGAACCGGTGGTTACGACCGAGGTTATCACCATGGCCGATCATCCGGCCCAGGCAGTGCGCAGGAAGAAGGATTCTTCAATAGTCGTGGGCTGCAAGCTCGTGCACGACGGAAAGGCCGATGCCTTCTTCTCCGCAGGATCCACAGGGGCATGCCTTACCGGTGCCACCATCCTCATTGGCAGGATCGCAGGTGTGAAGCGCCCGGCATTGGTTACCATTCTTCCCTCCGAGGAGCGCAAAGTTGTGTTCACCGACGTTGGGGCAAACGCCGACTGCAAGCCGGAATATCTGCTGCAGTTCGCCAAGATGGGCATGGCGTATGCCGAGGCCTTCCTCGATGTCCAGAATCCAACGGTGGGACTTCTCAACAACGGTTCGGAGGACACCAAGGGCAGCGCATTCGCAGTCGAGACTCACGACCTGCTGGCAAAGAGCCTGTCCAATTTCTACGGCAACGTGGAAGGCGGGGACCTTCTCAAGGGAACATGCGATGTCGTTGTAACCGACGGTTTCAGTGGCAACGTGGCTCTGAAGGTCATAGAGGGCACGTCGAAGTTCATCTTCAAGGCCCTGAAGAATGCCATGACCTCGTCTTTTGGCAACAAGCTTGCCGCAGCGAAGCTCAGCCCATCTCTTCATGCCATGAGGGGAGACCTCGACCCGGACGCTTACGGTGGAGCCCCACTCCTTGGAACCAAGGCGGTTTGCATCGTGGGACATGGGTCGTCGAATGCCGAGGCCATAAAAAACGGCATCGAGGCGTGCTCCAAGTCCGTGCGCGCAGGGCTTCCGCAGAAGATTGCGGAAGAGCTTGCAAAGGAGAATTAGTTCGGGCGCTCGGTTCTGGCGCTTGGCGCGTATCTGGGCACTTGGTGCGAGGCTCGGGCTCTTTGCCCGGGCGCTCGGCTCGGGCGCTTGGTGCGGGGAATGGGCTCTTTGCTCGGGCCAGCGATTTTTAAAGCTAGCAATTCTCGCATCGAACGATGCATTTTGCAAGCCTTGCATTCGAACTTCATATAGACAAGAATGTCTTGTGTCTTCAAAGGAGGCCGCGAGCATGGTCTTCGTTATCGCACGCGCTTTTAACGTGGATCTTTCGCATGGCCGCCATTTGCAAGCGTCAACTAAAACGAGAATTCGCGCAATTCTCCACCGTAAGATTCGTTAAGGAGTTTTCTCAATGGACCGCGATGAGATACTGCAGAAGATAAAAGACGTGATATCCGACCAGATTGCTATCGACGAGGACGATATCGAACTCGATAGCTCGCTCGAGGACGACTTGGACGTGGATTCTCTGGATCTGCTCCAGATTGTCACCGCCATCGAGGATGAGTTCAACGTCACCATCGACGATGATGCGTTCGAGAGCGTGAAAACCGTGGGAGACGCGGTTAACTACATAGAAAAGATTCTTTAATGCCTGTTGGAAGCCCAGATACTTTACCCAAAGAAACACTGCAAAACGTTGTTGAGAGAGCCGAGAAGATTCTAGGCTACGAATTCAAGGACGAATCCATCCTGATCAAGGCTCTCACGCATCCGTCTGCCGTTGAAGAGAACAGGGATGCCAAGTCCTACGAGCGTTTGGAGTTTCTGGGAGACGCTTTTCTCGGCGGTATCATCGCCCTGGAGATATACCAGCGCTTCCCGGATATGAACGAGGGCGGGATGACCAGGCTCAAGTCCGGCGTGGTTTCGGGTGCAACTCTCTCCAAGGTGTCCGAGGAGCTGGGCTTCGAGGATTTGATCATCTTCGGAGAGAGCGAGCGCGGAACGAATGGTAGGGGCATGCATTCGGCGCTCGAGAACATCTACGAGTCCATCGTGGCCGCTCTGGTACTCGACGGTGGAATTCCCGTTGCGCACGATTGGATCATCAAGACCCTTGGGCCCCACATCACAAGAGATAAGGCGGCGCATCCGTCCAATCCCAAATCTAGGTTGCAGGAGATCCTGCAGGAGCATGGAAACGCGCCCGTTTACGATGTGGTTGCAGAAGACGGTCCGCCCCACAACAGGACCCTCACGATGGAAGTTTTGTGCAACGGCGAGGTTTTGGGAGTTGGCAAGGGTCGCTCAAAGAAAGAAGCAGAAGCGGCTGCCGCCCAAAACGCCATCGAGGCCATATCAAAAGAGCACAAGGGTTAGAATAACCTCTATATATGTCCGGATTCTGGAGACGATAAGCGCTGGATAAGCATGCAATTCCAGCGCCTTGGCCACTATTTGCTTCGGCTCTGCAAGTTACCCATGCCAATCGTTTCTGTTGCAACAAACCTGGGGAATTGGATTATCCGTGTATCTAAAATCGTTGGTGCTCAAGGGCTTCAAATCTTTTGCCGAACGCTCGGTTATCAACTTCGAGCCAGGCATTTCCGCTATAGTTGGCCCGAACGGCTCGGGAAAGTCCAACATATCGGAGGCCGTGCTGTGGGTTCTGGGCGAGCGCAAGGTATCTAACCTGAGGGTTCATTCAATGGAGGAGCTCATCTTCTCCGGCTCTTCGGCGCGCCCTGCGGCAAAGGTTGCCGAGGTCGATCTTGTGCTGGACAACTCCGACGGAACCATTCCCATCGAATTCACCGACGTTGTGATCACGCGTCGCATGCACCACAACGGAGAGAGCGAGTACCTGCTAAACGGGGCCCCATGTCTCAGGCGCGACGTGATCGACATCCTCCACGACTCCGGAATAGGCGAGGGCGTGCACTCCGTTATCACGCAGGGAAACCTCACCGCGATGATCGAATCCAGGCCGGTAGACCGCATGCTCTTGCTGGAAGAGGCTGCCGGCGTTCTCAAGCACAAGACCCGCAAGGAAAGGGCCCAAAAGCAGCTGGAGCGCATGGACTCCACGCTTTCGCGCGTGCACGATGTGCTGAAGGTTATCGAATCGCAGCTAAAGCCCTTGGAGCGCCAGGCCTCCCGTGCCAAGAGGTACGAGGAGTATTCCGCCGAGCTCAAGCGCATAAGCCTTGCGCTGGCAGTGGACGACCTGCGCACGCTCCAAACCAGCTGGAACGACATCGTAAAGCAGGAGAGGGAAATCGAGGCCGAGGCCGAGCTCGTGCGCTACAGGCTCGAGGAGAAGGAAGAAGAGGTTAGCAAGCGCCAGGCAATACTGGAGCAAAAGGGCCTCTTCGTGGGAGACCTCAACGAGCAGCGCAACAGATGCCAGTCGATAATGGCCAGGCTCGATTCCAACATGCGCCTTTTGGAGGAGAAGGGCAAGAACATGGTGTCCCGTCTCTCCAACCTGCGCGCCACCATACACAACTCACAGACCAGGCTTAACTCGGCCATGGAAGAGTACGAGCAAACCACCAAAGAGGTTGAGGACAACGAGGCCAAGCTCAAGGGTCTCTACGGCACGTTCAGCGAGCTAAGCCGCAGCTCGGAGCAGATAACCAAGGACAGGCGAAGCGCCCAGGAAGCGTACAACGCGCTGTCCAACAAGCTGCGCAACAACGAGAGAGCCCTGGCGTCCACGAAAGACCAGCT
>CADBOM010000195.1 GCA_902796325.1 uncultured Coriobacteriaceae bacterium | reverse complement strand
CCGGTCGCTCGCCGCGCACAAACGGGGAAAGTTTAAGCGAAAAGCCATATCTGGGGCTCTCGACCCGCACAAACTGGGAAAAGTTACGCCACCGAAGATAACTAATCATTATTTGGCGCTATGCATTTGATGCTATAAGTTGGCATTATACGGATTCACCAAAAGTTGGCACCACTCATATGACAGCGCTGCCAGCTATGTGCAACCGGATCTCTGGGATAGTGCGAGCACGGGGACACCAACGACTGTCATGGCTGCAGTTTATGCGCTTCGCAGCAAACGGCGATAAGACAAGCTTAATGCCAGGACAAAAGCCCGGAAATGCTGCGATGGACAGCTCTGTCCTTGTCGGTGAAGCCTATGAAGTTCATCTTCACTCGAAGTTCATCCGGAACAAGGGCAAACAAATTCGCGCACGAATGTCCTACCGCATTCATCGCCCAGCCTGCATCGAACTTCTTATTCACGAGAACAACGAGCTTATAGGTATCGGCATGTCTTATGAAATTGACTTCCTTCCCCAATGCCTTCAACGGGCCAATATCTTAAATACCAATAATGCAAATATCCATCTGGCAAACCGATTGGCCATAGCCGGTATACTTGTTGGCGAAGAGGAGCCCCCTTTGGAGAGCATGATCCGGAGGAGACCAAATGAGGTAGATCCCTGCAGGCAGGACAACTCGATTGCCTCGTATATGAACAAGGAGAAGCTATGGGAAAGATAGTGGTTATCGAGGGAAGCTCACGCAAGAACAGCAACAGCAATGCGATGGCGCAAGCATTCAAGGAAGCGGCCGAGGCGAAGGGCAACGAGGTCGTGGTCTACAACGCCACGAACATGAATCTCAACGGCTGCCACGGCTGCATGAAATGCTATTCCACGGGCAAGGCATGCTGTTACGACGACGACTTCAATGGCATCGCCGACGACCTTCTGGAAGCCGACGGATGGGTGTTCGCGTTCCCGGTTTACTGGTACACGATGCCAGGGCAGACCAAGTGCATTCTCGACAACATCTTCAGCTTTGCAGTAGGTCACAAAGACGTTAAGGGCAAGAAAGTGTCAATCCTCTCCTGCTGCGAGGAAAAGGACATGACGGTGTTCGATCACGCTGTTGGACCTTTCGAGCGCGGTGGCAAGCTCATGGGATGGAACTTCGTGGGCAACGTGTTGGTCCCTGGAGTTGGCGGCGAGGGCGCGATTGAGCAGACGGATGGCTGCGAACGCGCTGCAGCGCTGGCGGATAAGTTCTAGTCCCAAGGAACAGATCCGAATTCACAAAGCCCGCTTCTGGATGCATGTCATTGGCACATGCCAGCAGCGGGCTTTCCATTTTGCAACTTTTCGTTTCCTTATCAGTGACTAATATTTTATGTTTCACTAAATCGAACTACCATATTTCACTACATTTCAATAAAATTCTATAAATTTTGAACGTTTACGGCTTATATATTCAACTTGCCGGTTCATTCACGGGGCAATACCTACTCCTTGATATATTTGCAGAGTCTTGCGTTTATCGTTAAAAGTTTGAAGTGGATAACTCCACATACAGCCACATTTCAAACGTAGGCGCCAAGGGAAACAGAGAAATCAAACAAGGAGTTGATAGCGTGAAAGTCACCGACATCATGAAGAACAGGATGCTGTTCTCATTCGAGGTGTTCCCTCCCAAGACCCCAGACGGAATGGAAAAGCTAACCAAAGAGGGCGGCGTTCTTGACGACCTCTATCAGATGGAGCCCGATTACATCTCCTGCACATACGGAGCCGGTGGAACCAACGTCGGTCTTAACCTAGAGGTTCTCAAGGCCATCAAGGCAAGTGGCAAGACCATTCCGATGACCCACTTCACCTGCATCGGCAATACCAAGGAGGGCATGAAGCAGCAGCTCCAGACCTATCTTGACAATGGCATCGATCACGTTCTGGCACTCCGTGGCGACCTCCCCTATGGATGGACCGGAACCAACGGCGACCTTCACTACGCAACCGAGCTTGTGAAGTTCATTCGCCAGGAATATGGCGATAAGTTCACGATTGCAGTCAGCGGATCGCCCGAGGGCCACATCGCAAGCCGCAGCCTGCGAGCAGACATCACCTATCTCAAGCAGAAGCAGGATATGGGCGCAGATTACATCATGACGCAGCTGTGCTGGGACCTCACCCAGTTCGAGCGCTGGCTGGAGCTCATCAGGCGCGCCGGCATCACCATGCCAATCGACGTGGGAATCATGCCAGTCCTCAGCCCCACCGCTGTGATCACGCAGTCGCTGTCCCGCAACGGAAGCGTTATCCCGCGCGACCTTGCAAGGCTGCTCACCAAGTACTGGATCTTCCCCAACCCGTTTGCACCCACCGAGGAAGAGGACGCCATCAAGCGCAAGCTCGACGATTTCCGCAAGGCTGGAATCGAGTACACCATCGGCGCCATCGACCGCTATCGTCTGCTCGACATCGACGGTCTGCACATCTACTCGCTGAACAAGGCCGAGGATGTCATGACCCTGGTGAAGGATTCCGGAATCCGCGACATCATCTAATCCGCGGCATTCGCAGCGCCCGTCGCACTAGCCAGGCATGGCATTGCCAGCATGGCAGCATAGCCAAGCAATCAAATCCCCAGTGTTTCTCGTCTGAGAGGCACTGGGGATATTTTTTGTTGGGGTTATTTTGCTGGGGATATTTTTTGTTGGTGGTATTTTGCTGGGGACATCTTGCTGGGGACATCTTGCTGGGGATACTTTGCTAGGAGCATTCTTCTAGTGGGAGAGCTCGTCACCCGTATCCCATCTTGCCCGGGCCCCTACTTTTCGAAGGTCTCCGCGCAATCCTTGAGCAGGCTCATGACTTCGATCCCCTGCGTGCATGCCCGCTCGCACTGGCCGCACTCTATGCAGTCGCTCGCACATCCGTGCTTGGCCACAGCCCTGTTATAAGCCGCCTGAGACTCTTCTATAAGGCCATCGCCAATCCGCATGTTCATGGCATCAAGGATATCCGGGATCTTAATGTCCTTGGGACATCCGGGCATGCAGTAGTGGCAATTGGTGCAGGGGATGATGTTGCTTCCACTCATGGCTGCCTGTGCCTGCCTGATAATCTCGTGTTCCGCAGCGTTAAGCGGCTTGAAATCGCGCATATAGCTTATGTTGTCGAGCATCTGGCCCATGTTGGACATTCCGGAGAGGACCGTGATGATCCCATCCAGTCCAGCCACGAACCTAATGCCCCAAGAGGCGTAGCTTGATTTCGAAGCACCATACGAATCGAGTATCTCGCGAACTTTCTTCGGAGGATTAGCAAGCTTCCCGCCCTTCAGGGGCTCCATCACAACAATCGATTTGCCATGCGAGCGCCACCTCGTAATTGGCGCGAGACTCCACCCTGCTACTCTCCCAATCCGCATAGTTGAGCTGCAACTGCACGAATTCAGCTTCGGGATGGTCTGTGAGAATTTGGTCCAGCAGCTCGTGGTCGGAATGGAACGAGAACCCGATGTGCTTGATCAGCCCCTCTTCCTTCTTCTGTTGCACGAACTCCCAGATGCCCCGCCTGTCGTATATCTTGTAGTTGCTCTTCATAAGAGCATGCAGCAGGTAATAGTCAAAATACCCTGCTCCCGTGCGCCGTAGGCTTGTGTAGAACTGGGCTTTGGCCATCTGCGCGTTGGGAACCATCCAAGCGTTTAGCTTGGTTGCAAGCTGGAAGCTCTCTCGCGGATAGCGCTTAACCAGGGTCTTGCGAATGGCTTGCTCCGAGCCTGGGTACACATATGCGGTGTCGAAGTAAGTGAAGCCCGCTCCCATGAAGGCATCCACCATCTTCTCCACCTGCTTGGTGTCGGTGAAGATCCCCTTCTTTGGAAGCCTCATCAAGCCAAACCCGAGCTTGGGAATGTCCCGACCTAGGTAATTGTCATTGGGAGAACCAGTCACTAGCTTGTCCTATTCGCTGTCATCAGATGCGCTGACGACAGCCCTCGACTTGGATTTCGGCCAGAATTTGACGTTGTACCCGTAGCGCTTCGCGTGCGTGGCAAGCATCGTGAAGTTCACAGCAAGGGCTGCAATCTCGGCTACCACGACGGAGAACCAGATGCCGTCGATTCCAAAGATCGTTGGCAGCAGCAATACAGATATAACCTCGAATACCAGGGTGCGAAGGAACGAGACAATGGCAGAGATCTTGCCGTTGTTCAATGCAGTGAAGAATCCCGATGTAAACATGTTCACGCCCATTAGAACGAACGCGATGGAATAAATCCTGAATCCATACACCGTGAGATCGAGCAGCCCTGGATCGTATCCAACAAATATGTACGAAACACCATAAGCAGATGCCTCTGCAGCTATGAGCATGAGCACTCCGGCACCCAGCATGAAGCCCACGCCCTTGTGCAGGAGGCTGTTAACCTCAACCTTGTTCTGCGCACCATACTGAAAGCTTATGAGTGGCTGAACGGCAAGGCTATACCCCATGAATATGGCAGCATAGATCATGAACACGTACATTATCACGCCGTATGCGGCTACTCCATCTGCACCGATGTATGCCAGTAGCTGGATGTTGTAGAGCATGTTCACAACGGAAACGGCAATGTTGGCAACCATTTCGGACGATCCGTTTACGCAAGCCTTTCCCAGCATCCTCCAATCGAGATGTGGACGCACCAGGTGAAGATGGCTTGTATTCGACTTCATGGCAAAGTAGATAATCGGAACGACACCGCCTATCGTCTCGCTGGTGACTGTCGCGATAGCTGCTCCTACCACACCGAATCCCAGGAAACCTACAAGCAAAGCGTCAAGCACGATGTTCGCGCACCCGCATACGACGGTAACTGCAAACCCGAGCTTTGGCTTCCCGGCTGTGATGAACAGCGTTTGGAAGGCGAACTGCAAGATGAAGAACGGAACCGATATCATGCAGATCGATCCGTAGAGAACACAGATATCGAGTAGCTCTCCCCTGCCTCCGAGGGCATAGGCCACCGGGCGCATCACGGCAAATCCGACGATTCCGCAGATGATGCCCACGATAAGAGAGGTGAAGACAAACAGCGAGAATGCTTTGTTAGCTCCAACTGCGTCGCCCTCGCCTCTTATCTTTCCAACAATGGCAGCACCTCCGCTACCAATCATGGTACCCACGGTGCCCAACACCATGATGAAAGGCATTATGAGATTCACGGCAGCGAATGCGGTGGATCCCGCGAAGTTCGATACGAATAATCCATCAACCACACTGTAGATGGACATAAAGATCATCATGCAAATCGACGGAATCGAATATTTAACCAGATGCCCTGCCGTGAAATGCTGCGACATGTCGGTCGCTTGTGCCATTGATCTTCCTTCCTAACTTGCCGTCTGCACTGTGTGCGGCAACCGCGAAGCTTGCAAGCACCGCAAAGCTTGCCGCTCGCCAGCCATGCTATACGTGCTTGTTATCGGCGCTTTCTGCACTGCTGCGCTCGCTGCCTGCGCTGCAGTGCTCGCCCTCTGCGTTGCCTTCTTCGAATATCCCATCGAGCTCTTCCCGCAGCATCTGCACATTCTGCCTCAGCAAGCCGTAAACGATATCCGATTGCTGCTGCGTCATCGCTTCAAGAGCCCTCTGCTCCGCTGCCATCACTCTCTCAACGGTCCGCCCAGCCAATTCCCTACCCTTATCGGTGAGAAATACATGGACCTCGCGGCCCCTGCCAGGCTTCATAGCCACGAGTCCATCGGCCACCATGTTTCGCACCGACGAGTTGATGGTTTGCTTGCTCGAATACGTCATGTCGCAGATCTGCTTTTGCGTGATTCCATCTTCTCCGGTTAGCGCATAAAGGATATCGAACGTACTCTGCGATATACCCATCCGCCTTGCGGTTAATGCGTACAGGGAGTTGTATTCGCTCAGCAGATGGTTGAGGTTATCCAGTCGTTCCCGACCCAAATTTTCCATTCGTAGCCCTCACGCTTGCTTGCAGTTATCGAGTCGAATCGCCTCGAGCGTCTAAATCCAAAGATAAATCCCGAGCCTCCGGGCGTCTTCACGGGCATCTTCACGGGCATCTCACGACATATAGATCGACTGACCTATCAAAGTCCCATAGATACGCTTTTTCGATTTGCTCGAAAGCAGCATATGAGCCGGTCAGCTCAACAACATATCGAAAGAATTAAGTACGAATTCGGACTCAATGAAAAATCCTATCACCTGCAGTGCATATTGATAAGGACATTAGGGAAGAATTGCCCGGAAATTCGGCACAAAGGACATGTTTTTGCACAGGGCACGCCGCAGTCTCGAACGCGGTGTTGCCCAAGACGAGCTAACGCCCGGACGCCCGAGTCTTCCGAACTCTACACCAACCGGCAAATGCCATTGGAGTCTGGATGCAGGTTCACCAGATAGTCGCACATTCCGGCTATCTCATGGTCGTGCGTGATCACCACAACCGGCTTGTCGGCCCACGCTTGCCTAACCAGCTGCATCACAGACGATGCAGTGGCAAAATCCAGCCTCTGCGTTGGCTCGTCCAGCAGGAGGAGGTCGGCTGGGAACGTGAGAGCCCTGGCAATGGCAACCCTTCTGCGCTGTCCTCCCGAAATCTGGCCGAGCTTCGCGTGAATCTCGTTTGCAAGCCCAAGCCACCCTAACATGCGGACTGCCAATCCCTCATCTGGGCAAGTGAGCATGATGTTTCCAAGAACATCCATCCAAGGAAAGAGCTGGTCGTCCTCGAATAGCACCGCCTTGTTCTTGGGAACGCCATAGACCGTCCCCTCATCGGGCTGGTCAAGCTGGGCCAGCAAGCGCATGATGGTGGTTTTCCCGCAACCAGATGGCCCCATGATGGCCGTGATCCCGTTATCGGGAATCTTGAGAGAGAATCCAGCGAGCACCGTCTTCTCCCCATACCTGCGAGTTACATTCGATAGCCTCATGCACTCACCTGCCCATCGGATGGCCCGTCAACCCCATAATTTGCGCCAGCTGTTGCGGGGGCAGTGTCTGAAGCACGCTCGCTCGAGACGTTATCAGAAATTCTCCTGATGACATATTCCAAGACAAGGCTGATAAGGATGATGGCGATGGTCCATACGAAGATGTCGGGTGCATCCAGCACCATCTTTGCCTGGTACACGTTGGTTCCGATTGCAAAAGCGGGCAATGAGAGAACCTCTGCCGTCACACCGGATTTCCATGCAAGGCCCATGCCCACTCCCGCCGCGGAAAGCAGTTGCACGGATATCGCGGGCATGTAGATCTTGAGCAGAGCGGTGGAGAGGGTGATGCGGTAGGCGCAAATCACATCGCGGTATCTTTCCGAGGCGGCATCCAGCCCCTCTATCGTGTTGGTCCAGGCAACCGGCATGACCATGAGGGCAACCATGAAGGTGGGAATGAGGGCGTTGCTAACCCACAGGAGTGCGAGAAGGATGAAGCACACGATCGGGGTTGTGCGAATTATCTTTATGAACGGGGCGAACACGCTTCGCACCCTTGGCATGGAGTGCATTATTATGGCAAGGATTATGCCGATGATCATGCCGAGGGCGAATCCCGCGAAGATTCTGAGAACCGACATTCCAACCGATGCCCAAAAGTCTGCGGTAACTACAAGCTCTCCCGCCCGAACCAATACCTCCACTGGAGTTGGCAAGATATACGAAGCTCCAACCAGCATGGCAGAAATCTGCCAACCGCCGATCAAGACAACGAGGAATATTAGGATGCTGGCCCAACGCGGCATTTTGGACTTGTCCGCATTGGAACCGCCCTCGAAACTGCCTTTGCGCTGGTTTTTCGATGAGTCGTTGAACATACGAGAAAGTTTACATTATTGGCTGGCATCATCCCAGCAATGCACGGCCGCACGGCTACATGCGGCAAAATAGGCCAGATAGAAATGCCAGTTAAAAACAACAGACAGAGGAAACAGGCAGAGGAAACAGATAAAGCCAACAGATAGAAGCAGCCCCGATGCCGCCGAAATCTCGGGCACCGGGGCTGCAGACTAGCTTTGGTCCTTCGTCATTTATCCCTTGAAGTAGAAGCCATCCTCGGCTGGAACCGTTCCACCAACTGCCTTGGGGTTGGAGCTGTACAGAACGTTCAGGAAAGCGTTGATGGGCTCCACCATGTCGTCTCCCGTGATGTCGACCACGGAGCAACGCGGAATGGCGGCCTTTGCCACATTGAGGTTTGGCAAAATGCCCTTGTCAACGCAAAGCTGGGCCGTTGCATCCACATCGTTGTTGGCAGCATCAACGGAGGTCTTCAGGTCCTTGAGGAACATATCCACCATGTCGCCGTTTGCCTCGAGGTAATCGGTGCGCACTATCACGCAGCCAAGAGCCATGTCATTTCCGGTTGTTTGCTTCCAAGCGTCGTTAAGGTTGATGGCAACCTTGGCGTTGGAGTTCTGAGTCTCCGCTACGGACACGAAAGGCTCCGGTAGCATTGCGATCTGCGCCTCGCCGGAAGCAACCATGCTAGCCAGCTCGGAATGCTGTGCCAGGTAGTTGATGGTCACATCCTGCCCTGGAGTCATGCCAGCCTGCTGGAGCAGGTACTCCAGCACGTACTGCGGGTTGGCACCCTGGCCAGTAGCATAGATCGTCTTGCCCTTGAGGTCCGCGATGCTCGAAACCGTGCCCGTGGTGTCGAGTATGTAGAGAGATCCCTCGGAGTCTAGCGATATGACCTTCACGCCACCCTGAGTCTTGTTGTAGAGAACGCTTGCCAGGTTGGTTGGCACAGCAGCGATATCCACTGAGCCATTGCTGATAGCGCTTACCACCTGATCCGGCTGGCTAACGAACTGCACGTTGTACTTTCCGGTGGATTCCGAGAGGTTGGCCATGCCAATGCCAGTTGGTCCGTTCAGCGCCACGATGTTGATTGGGTTCTCCACCGTCTCGGGCGTGCTCGAGCTCGAGCATCCAAAGCACGCGAGGGCCAGCGCACCCGCGCAAATTATCGCAGCGATCTTGCCGGCAATCTTTCCCTTCTTCATACCTTGCTCCTGTTCCATATGTTCCCGTATGCCCTCCAGTGCATTCCCGCGGATAGACGAGACGAGCACCAGAGCGCATCCCCACGTGCAGCCAGGGCACCAATGTCACTAGACTTGCCTCATGCGATGGTTTGGCCGCACTTAAAAAATTTATACCGGGATAGTTTACATCTACATCACCTGGATATAAACATCGCAGTCCACCACATTCTCTCCATCATCTCGAGCCGAAGCTCTAAAACACACTGGAAACCTTTGCATGGCCATGCAAGCACATCGGGCTCCTTGTAAATTGAATTCGATTATTTTTAAATGCTTTTAGGAAATATTCTCTGGGGTCTGCTTTTGGCAGGTTGGCTTAACCCGACATATAGATAGATTCGCATAACTTGGAGAGGGGTACCCAAGATGATGGACGCGCATGACAACTACATGGCCTTTCTGAACCACGAGCCCGTGGACTGGATCCCGGTGTTCGGAGTGGACAACACGCTCTTTGGAGGTCAGTTCGAGTATTGGGAGAATGGACCAATGGAGGGAGGCCTCGACGGATTTGGCAACGGGTGGATTCCAACGGAGTCGGCCGGAGGGCAGCCTGCGCTCGATCCAGCGAACATCCCGCTCGATGATGTATGTGACTGGGAAGATGTGGTGAAATTCCCCGACCTCGACGCCATAGACTGGCAGAAGTATTCGGACGAGCAGTACGGCATCTGGAAGCCCAATGGGCGCGTGATAGAGTACTACACCTGGAACTCGGTGTTCCTGAGGTTCACCCATCTGCTGGGGTTCGAAAACGCCCTATGCGCATTTTACGAGGAGCCCGAAGCCAGCAAGGCTCTATGCGATGCCATCGCTGACTACAAGTGCCGCCTGCTCGAGCGGGTTGCCGAGTACATTCACCCAGAAACCTACGTGCACCTGGACGACGTGGCCACCGAAAGATCGCTGTTCATGTCCCCAGATATCTACCGCAAGTTCATAAAGCCCGGCCACATCAAGATGAACGAATGTGCAAAGAGCCTGGGAATGCTGCCCATCATCCACATTTGCGGGAAATGCGAGGCCATAATCCCCGACATCATCGAGGAGGGTAGCGTGTGCTGGCAAGTTGCGCAGCCCTCTAACGACATCGCCGGGATTATTGAGAAGTATGGCGACAAGCTCTCCATCATGGGAGGTTACGACACCCAGGGAGCGCCAGGCGCCACCGATGCCAGCGACGAGGTTACGATTGCCGAGGTTCACCGTTGCCTTGATGAATACGGTAAGTTCGGACATTCGTACGGCTTCATGGGTTTCAAGCTGAAGAAGATGATCGACCCCGTTATGACGAACGAGGCCGTAAAGTACGGCCACGAGCTTATAGAGAAGATCAAGGCGGAGAAGAGCGAGTAGAATCCAAAATCGCACGCTAAGCCAAGCTGCACGCTAAACCAAATGCAATAGAGCGAGCCATATAACGAGTACTTGCAAACAACGAGCGCCTGCAAGCAATGAGCGCCTGCCAGAATCGAATCTGGCAGGCGCTTTCGCCTTTATGGCGGCGGGAACATTAGCCAGCAAGCATTAGCTCGCAAACATTGGTCCGCTCGATAGGCTTGCGTTCTCGCGCACCCGCACGCATGCTCGACAAATCGACACCCTAACGCGCGGCCAATTTATTACTCGTCCTCAAGCCCTTCCATCCTCGGGAAACAAGCTCCGCAGATGTTGCAGCGCTTCTTCTCGTTGAAACGGCAGAACCTCACGTTATCTCCCATGTAATCGTACATGTAGGTCCTGGCAAAGAACCCCTTGTCCACCGGCTCTTCCTTCGACCTTGTGATGGTTCCCCAAGTACCGTCGAGGAACACCGACTGGAACATCAGCGGCTTGTTCATTTTCCTGAACAGGATGGGGCAATGCCATGTGGTTGGCGGGAGCTTCACAACGGTTGGCTTCGTGATCATACGGTGCTCCATGTGATCGGGATCCTCGCCTATCGCGAAGTCGATCTCGGCATCGAAGTCGAACATATCCATGGGGTTGGCACCCACGAAGAAAATGTACTCGTCAACGCCTAGGTGGAAATGCGGCTCCTCCATATCGTTTGCGCCGGCGAACACCTGCCAGCCCACGTTGTACGAGGCATCTTCCATGTAGATGTCGCCCCTGAAATACGTCTGTGGAGACGGGCACCAATCTCCCCATTTGGTCTCTTCCCTAGGAAGGGCCAGAACCCTCTTGGTGGTTTCGTCCGTAAGAGTTGGCTTCGGATGCTGAAGCGCAGTGGCATCGGAATATGCCTTGGACTTGTACCCCGGCCTTATCACGGTATCCAGGGAGCTGGGAGCTTCCACATAGTTGTATGCGCCTGTTACCGTGTAGCACTCGACTCCATCCTCGTTTATCACGGTCCACGGGACGGACTTCATGGATTTGATGTGAGCCGCATCGTATCTATGCGGGTCTTGGTTCGAATACACGTAGATGGGATCGTATCCCTCATGAGGCTGGGTTAGCTTGATAGATCCAGGGGTACCCTGCTGCAGCGACGCTTGGAACAGCACTGGTTTGTCCACACGCACGAACTTGAGGGGGCCATGCCACCAACCGGGAGCCACGCGAATAACCGTAGGCTCCGTGATGACGATTTTCTCCATCTTGTCGAGCGAGGGACCCATGTAGAACTGAATTTCCGCATCGAACGACTTGAACACGTCGGGAAGCGTGGCACCGAGGAAGAAGAGGTTCTCCTCCACCTCGTGGAAAATAGGCTCATCCTCCATGGTCACCGGTTTGGTTATCACCTGGAACCCAGCGAACAGATTGGACTCTGGAATGTCCTTGCTTCCATGGAAGAACATCTGCGGCTTAAGGCACCAATCACCAAAATCGGTATTGTCCGGCTCGAACTCGTAGAAAAGATTCTCGAACTTCTCCTGCATACTTAACTCCTCCTCTACACTTTTTGAGCGCATTTAATGTTTACAGAGACATGATAGCGCGAAAGTTGGAGGTTGGAGCCAAGAAGTACGAATTTTATAGATAATCTGGCGGCTTCGATGTACTGTCTACAGAGCTTGCGCCGGTGCACGAGGACAAGAGCGCCCCGAGAGCAGCAAAATCGTGGCGATGCAAGCGGACAGCCGCGCGGATACCCCGGCGTATGCCTTAGCAAACGCCCTAGCAATCCCTCGTGTCGCACATATCCCACGAATAGGCATCCGAGAGCTCTCCTCTGGCACCTGTGGTGCTGAGGAACATCCCCTGGGCATTGACACCGAAGAACGAGGCAACGTCGTGCAAAAGCGGCAAGTTGATAACGAACATTCCCTGGTAACCAGCTTGTCGTTCCTCGGTAAAAGCGAACAGGTAAATGCCGTCTGACAGCTTCACATAGTCGGCCGGATTGGATGCCACCCAGCAACGTCCATCGGGAACAGCCATAGAGTATGTGTAATAGAGAGGAGCTGTGTAGATGTGCTTCACCTTCACGGCATCGGCATCGCTGTAGGTCCAGTAGATCGCATTGCCAACCAGTTCCTCGGTAAAGCCATGGCGCGTTCCGGTATCGTCATAGCCATCGAGAATTCCAAACCCGAACTCCCTGGAAACCTCGATAGCCGATGCCGGAACGCCAATCCTGCTAATGCAGAAGGTAACCAGGCCGCTATCAGTGTCTATGACCAGCATATGGGCTGTCGGAGGCACTGACCCCTTGACGTAATGCTGCAAGAAAATCAGATTCTCTGCACCCGGAGTTGGAAGGGCCTCGTAATATTCCACATGCTCGTCGGTATCGGACAAGCGCTCTGGACCGCCCTGCTTTGCCCAGGCATTTCGATCGTCTGTGAGAGTTGCCGCATCGCCATCGGCGCTGAACGCCGCTTCGTCAGTGCGTTTCCATGCAAGCTCGTGCAAGCTTCTGAACGTGTACTCGTAGGTTCTGCCGTCATCGAGCTTGATCAGCAACGGCCTGCCCACGAGAGCGTCCGTGAACTCCGGAGAAAACTGTCTGCCAAACACGCTCTTGCTGTACTGCTCCACAGTTGCAGCGTCGGCAATAGACTGCACATCTGCAGCCGTAAGCTGCGACCAGCGCCTATCCATCCTTTTTCTAGTAACCATGTTTGCGCACTGTCCCTTCTGGAATTTTCTAGTCAATCACATATCGCCTGATATCGTAAACCGTGGCCACCACGGCAACCATGGCGAAGACAACCCTGAATATCCCAGTTAAAAACTGCATCTGAGATAGCAGAACCAGTATCACCGAGAAAATCACACCGGCAATGCCGCGTTCAGGCGATCGAACGCACAACCAGTTGATAGTCCACACGATGCCACCAACTGCCATGAAATCCAGCACGAAATCGAGCGTCAAGAATTCGAGGTTGCCGAATATCGCGTAAACACAGCAAAGTGCAAACGCAATTCCCGCACGCAAAACGATGCCGGCAATGTGGAACTTGCGGCTCCTGGTATCCGGAACGGCAGAAGCGCTGGCGCTGTAGTAGCTGCCCGCGCCCGAGCCATCCCAAGTGTTGTAAGTCCCGTACGCTCCGGAAGACACCGTTGTGGTGTCTCTATAAGCACCAGCGTAGGAGCCATTCGAGGAAGATCCCGCAGAACCGGTGCCCGCGCTTTCTGGCTCCCAATGGCCAGACAGCAGAACGTCGTGGGCCTCGTTCACGCGTGCGGCCTGTTTGCTGGCCCACTCCCTCTTGTCGGGATCGTCTGGAAACAGATCGGGATGAACCTTGCGGATGGTGCTGCGCCAGGCACTGGTTATCTCCCCATCGGAGGGGTTCCCGGTTAACCCCAGCAGCTCCAATGCCTCGCTTCGCTTCATTTAGCCTGCTCCAATGGCTTCATCCCAACCTCGCGCAGATAACGCCCGCCGGCATCGTGCTCCAGCACATTGAAGCTCATTGCCGGATCAGCCTTGACGCTGCGAAGTTTGCGCAGATATCGAGGGTTGAACGATACCGATTGCTCTGAATCATTTTGAATGAAATCATGGCATCCGGCTCGTTGCAGCACCTTCATTGCACGCTCGCGATCTTCTCCAAACACCTTTGCGGTCTTGAGGAAGAAATCGCCCTTATCAAACTCAAAGCAGCGGTTCATCTTCGCGCCAGGCTCGTTCTGCTGCCGCATCTGGCTCCTGTGCTTGTTGTCCAGCGAGCAATAATGCATGCCAAACGACACTCCCTGTTCAATCCCGTACAGCATGAGCTCGAGGCAGAGCTCCTCGCTCCCAGCCACGGCGAGGCCGCCGGAGTAGTCGTAGTCGTACATGATGTCGAACGGAGGGTTCTTCATCACAAACCCGCGCTTGTCGAATTCCTCCCAATTGCAGAATGGGAAGCAGAACTCCAAGAGGTTAATGCCGCTAATTCCGATTGAATCTAGCTCTCCGAACACTCTCTCCATGAAGTCGCGGGTGCCGGGAATCACCGGCATCTCAACCATCACATCGGGGATGTAATCCTTGGCTATCCTCATGTTCTGCAGCGTGCGGTCGAGCGCGCCGCTGTTGTCTTCCTGCTTTATGCTGAAGCGAATCTCGTGAAGTCCAGCATCGGCCAAACGCTGCGCAACTTCGGGGGTCAGCTGATCGCCGGTGGTGTACATGCGAGTGTGTGCGCCGGGAAAAACCTCGGCCACACGATCGAGGAATCTGATGCTCTCGTCTACATCTAGCAGCGGCTCGCCGCCGGTTAGCCCCACGGACGAGATCTTCCCATGGTTGACGCGCACGGAATCGGCAAGGACCTGCTCCCACGGGCAGTCATCTGCAACAAAGGTGTCGTAGTCGGGTTGGTTATGGTTGAAGCAGAAGAAGCAGTCTCTATGGCATTTGAAAGTAGTGGCGAAGGTCTCTGACCCTTCGCTTCCCGTGCAGTCCACGCAAGCCTGCGAAAGCCATCCGTACCTTATGGATGCCCCGGCATTTCTAAACTCGGCACCGCGAGACTTGAGCTGTTTGCGCAGCTCGTCAACACGTTCCTGGCCCTCGCCCCTTGGAGCAAACTTTATCCCTCGCTCCTCCAGGCGCTCCACATAGCTTTGCTCTACCTTCTCGTATTCGCCCAATGCATTCTCGAGTGCCTGGTTGGCCATGCCCGTCCCACCTTGCGTTTCCTAGCGACGGCTCCAGCACAATCCCCAGCCGAAATCACGGCTGCTGCATCTGAACTATGCCAGCAGCAATCCTGTCATAGCTGCAATCACGACCGCTGCAGCTGCGCTGTCCCAGCCGCGATTCCATCCTAGCTGCAATAATCAGCAGAACCGGAAATGATGATCACTCCGATTCTGCCGATCATAGAGCTTGTCAGCGTCAATGATTCCGGATGCTAGCGTCGCTACATCATGAACATCTTCCGGCAAATAACTATAGCATCTGAGCTGCCCACGCCACGCAGCTCGTCCGTCTGATGCATTGTGCAAGCCAGCCTTTTCGTTGCACCGATGTACCAATGCGTCGATGCGCCCGCTAAATCTGCTTCATCTCTTCCGCAAGGTCTGCCATTATCCCGTTGAATTCCGCAAAATACGCCTCGCGGCTCTTATGACCCTCAAGCTCGAGCGG
This sequence comes from uncultured Coriobacteriaceae bacterium, assembly GCA_902796325.1. GTDB lineage: Bacteria > Actinomycetota > Coriobacteriia > Coriobacteriales > CADBOM01 > CADBOM01. The sequence goes on along the minus strand of CADBOM010000195.1, from coordinate 27,987 downwards.
CATATTGCGCAGGTTGTTGAGAACCGTCGGAATCCACTTGTACGGAATGCTTATGAGCATAGTGGAGGGATCCGGGTACACCTCGCGACCATGCAGCCCATGCACGAGCTGCGGCAGGATGAAGTTCACCTGATCCTCGAGATATGGGTAGATGAGAAACCAGGTGCATCCCATAACCGGAGTGCACACCGACTTATAGGCCATTCCGGTGGAGCGGGTTGCGGCGCGCATGATGATCTCGCCCTTGTCGGGAGTAGTGCTTATCACCAGCACGTCGGGCTCGAAGTTCATCTTCTTAACCGGGGCAAACGAGACGAAATTCACATCCCCCTCTTTGAAGGTCGAAATCTGAGGATATAGCTTGGCGTTGTTGCGGGCATCATCGAACACGCCGAGCCTCTCGCCAATCTGACCGCTCTCGGCAAACGGAGTCATGGGTTCCATGCCAAGGAAGATCTTTCCCACACAACCCTGCTTATCTTCATGGGAGATGTAGAAAGCCCTGTCCTCTACCTGCGCGGTGCGGAAAATCTCGCACAGCGATTTTTCGTCAGCGTTGTCAAAATGCTCGATGTCCTTTGGCTTGAAGAAGCTGTACTTAACGCCAATCGGCGAATCCTCGAGTTCCAGAAGGTCCAATGCATCGTAGTCGTTGGGAATTACCATGTCTTCTCCTCGTTTTCTCGTTTTTGCAAATACCTGCAGCCAGCGATGGAGTTGCCAACGATGGAGCTCAAGCAAAGTGCTCGAAGCTCATACAGCAGCAGGTCTCGTCTAGCACGGGAATCTGGTGCAATTGCAGATGCCCTGCCATCCCGGCTTTTTTCCTCATGTAAATATAACACGTTCAAATTATGCGTAACCCTGTGCGCTAGATGGCATTACCCCGTGAGCAATCGCATGCTGCATGGAACAGAGGGCCGCATAGCGCAGCGGCAAGCAGTGGCGCTATTGCGTGTGATAGAATCCAAATCCGGCGGAGCGGGACAGGCGGTCGCGTCATGGCCAGACCATGATGAGGAAAGTCCGGGCTTCACTGGGCAGGATGCCAGCTAACAGCTGGGTACGGCGACGTAACGGATCAGTGCCACAGAAAAGAAAACTCCCCGGTTATACGGAGAAAAGCTGAAAAGGTGCGGTAAGAGCGCACCAGCGCCACGGTAACGTGGCGGCTTGGTAAACCCCATCCGAAGCAAGAGCAAATAGGAGCACAGAGGGCTGGCCCGGTCCGTGCTCGGGTTGCTTGCTAGAGCTGCTTGGCAACATGCAGTCGAGATAAATGGCCGTCCAAAGGACAGAACCCGGCTTATAGCCCCACTCCGCCGCTTCAAGAAGCCATCGCTTCAAAAGGCCCTTGGCAAAACATTTGCGTCATGGTCGCGCAACGGTGCGCAGCGTGCGCAAAACGACACCGCTCGGAGCACTGCCGTGCGGTGCGATTCCGCTCGGCGCGATGCCGTGCAGCGCACTGCCGCGCAACGCGATGCACGCGAGGCTCCAACGACCCCGATACATAAAAAGAGCAGCTCCACATGGGAGCTGCTCTTTTTCATGCAATTCAACTTACATCGTCGCCCGCATCTACATGGGCCCTGGCAATTAGCTCGAGAAGCTAGTCGATGTCGAAGTCCACTCCGTCAACCTCGCCGAAGCCGGTCTCGTTGTTGCTGGGAGCTGCCGCCGGAATGCTCTCGACCGGACGGACAGCCTCATCGGCAGCGCTGGGATAGGTTCCATAGCTCTTAGGTGCCACGCTGGCAAACGAGCCATCGTCATTGACCAGGCCCTTGGTGGTGAACACCTTCTTGGCATCGTCCATGAAGTGCTGGATCAGCTTGCTGTACTCCTCTACGAAAGAAGCACGAGAGTTGTTGAGGCGCTCGATTTCGTCGCTGATGCGCTGCCTCTCGTTTGCAGCCTCTCCAACGATCTGGCTTGCTTTATCCTGGGCTTCCTTCACGTATCTCTCGCCCTCAAGACGTGCATCTTCCTTCATCTTGTTGGCGCTCTTCTGAGCTGCGATGAAGGCCTCGGAGATAACAGCCTCGTCGGTCTTGCTGCTCTGAAGCTGAGCCTGAAGCTTGCTGATGGTCTCGCGCATGCGATTCATCTCGGCTTCCATCTCTGGATTGGGCTTGCCAGCAGCTTCTGCAGCCGCCTTCCTAACAGCCTCGTCCAGCTGAGTCTTGAAATCTTCCTGCATCTGATCGATCTCGCTGGCTACGCGCTCCAGGAAAACATCGACCTCCTGCATATCGTAACCATTGCGCGCAGTGCCAAAGCCCTGCTCCTGAATGTCAACGCTGGAAATGCTCATCTCTTATATCCCTTCCGCCGTTTACATATCCAAACCGGCAAAGTTTATTGGCAAATGCGTTGTTGCCACTAAGGTCAGAATAACAATCTAACGACTAATTGTAGTACAAGTATTGCAATGACCGGGCTGAAATCTACACCACCGACAGGTGGAATGATCTTTCTGAACAGGCCCAGGAACGGTTCGCAGATTTTTCCAAGCGCCTCGTAGATGTCGTAGACGATTCCCGAGCTGTGCGGAAGCCAGGACATCAGGCAATATATGATGATTACCGCGACGTAAAGGTCCGCTATGCTGCGGACCACCATGCCAATGGTACCGCCTATCACGAAAGCTCCTTGGACCTCTTGGCGCAGGCGAACGCGCAATCTTCGATTGCCTTCGAGATGCCGTCGGCCTTGAGGGCGTCGAGTGCAGCGATCGTGGTTCCACCTGGCGTGCAAGCTCCTTCGACCAGCTGAGCAGGCGATTGCCCGGTTTGCTTCAGCAGTTCACCGGCACCAATCATGGTTTCGAGCGAAAGCTCCAGCGCCTTGTCCTCGGGCAAGCCAAGCTTTACCCCAGCTTTTGCAAGTTCGTCTACGAACAGCGCGAAATACGCAGGACCAGACCCGCTGAGAGCAACCACGGCATCTTGCATGGATTCGTCGACGACAACCGCAGAGCCCATGCACTCGAACATCTGCTTTGCAAGCTCGGCTTCCTCATTGGGAGTTCCCTCGCCTGCCGACAGACCAACCATGCCCTTGCCAACCATAAGCGGCGTGTTCGGCATTGCTCTGATCACGAAGCTCTCTGGGAAGTACTGCAAGATTGTCTGCGTGGTAATTCCAGCGGCAATCGAGATAATCCTCTTCGGCGCAAAGGCCTTGCCATTCTCAAGACCCTCGCTTGCAAGCTTGGCAATTACCTCGCGGAGAATCTGCGGCTTAACGGCCAAAATGCAGGTGTCGGGAGATTCTTCGACCTCCGAGGAATCCGCAACGCATGCGACACCGTAAGTTGCCGTGATGTTGTCCCTCTTCTCTTTCCCCGGGTTGGCAACCACCACATCTTCAGACGCTACAACGCTTGACGAGATAAGCCCCGCCAAAATGGCAGTGCCCATGTGGCCGCCGCCGACGATGAGAATCTTGCCGAGCTTTTGCGATATCTCTTCTGCGCTATACATTTACAGAACACCCGCATCGCGAAGCTGCTGCTTCTCGGACTCGGTGATGGCAACTCCGCCGTGATTTAGGAAGAACACCTTGTCGCCGATCTTCTGCACGGAACCACCGCTGACGCTTACAACTCCGAACGAGAAGTCGAGGAGCCTCTTGGCCAGCTCTGGGCTAACCGCTGCGAACGAGATTACAGCAGAGGATCCGCTGCGGAATGCATCGGATACCTGCTCAGCGTCGGCATAGGAAGTTGGGATCACGGTGACGATCCTGCGGCTCACGGTAGACGGAGTGAAGTCGGACTGCCTGGGCTCGCTAGAAGCACCGGAGGTTGGCACCGGAATGCCCCTCTTCAGCGATTCAAGCTCCTCGCGGGCTGCCTGGAGAGACTCCTGTGTACGAGCCTGGCGGGAATTGGAGCTATCGCGCTGCTCGATCTTGTAGTTCTGGAGCGAAGACTCGTAATCGGGAGTCATGTTGGCACGGCTCTGCTGGCGCCTGTCGTCGTAAGCCTTGGACCTTACATCGGCATTGCTCACGAGCGGGGTACCGGTGCTAACGCGGCTTTCCCTGCGGCGACCACCGCTAAGATCGGATGGCCAATCGGCTACATCGTCCTGGCGGGAGCTCCTGGAACGATCGCGAGAGGACTGCTGGTGGCTATTGTCGTAATCATCGTCATAGTCATCGCTGTAATCGTCGAAGTCGTCGTAATCCTCATCGTAATCGTCGTAATCGTCCCAATCGTCTTTTCTCTGGAATCCGAGTTTGTCCTTAACGTTGCTGAAAATTCCCATCGTATATTCTCCAGACTAATCCCGTTGGCGGTAACCAGGCTTCTTGCCGCTTGCCTCCAGCTAGGCTTACCTTCTTTAAGCGAATATGGAGCGGCCGAGCCTTACCACCGTAGCGCCTTCTTCCACGGCCTCGGTGTAATCCTGGGTCATCCCCATCGATAATTCAGTTAATTTTACATTATCAGAGTTCACAAATAAAACTTTGTATTTATCGCGTATTTCACGCAATCTGCGGAACACCTGGCGTGCCACGTCCAGCTCACCCAGCGGTGCCATTGTCATGAATCCGCAAACCTCCACGTTGGGCAGCTCGGTGGCATGCTCGAGAGCATCCTCCACGTCTGCCTCCACGAATCCGTCCTTGGACTCCTCGCCGGACACGTTGACCTCTATGAGAACCTTCTGCACGACGTCTTTCTTGGCAGCTTGCTTTTGTATGGCATCCAGAACATGTATGGACGAGACCGAATGAATCATGCAGGCTGTGCCGACGATTTCCTTGAGCTTGTTGGTTTGAATCCTGCCGATGAAGTGCCAGTTCTCGTTTGGATATGCGGCGGATTTCTTCTGCAGCTCCTGCGCGCGGTTCTCGCCAAAATCGTGAACCCCGGCGTCGATTGCCGCCTGCACCTCTTCGATCCCAACCGTCTTGCTAACCGCCATCAGGAGCACGGACCGGCTGGGGTCGTCGGACTTCGCAAGAGACTGCGCGATACCCTCCCTCGCCTGCTCGATATGCGATGTTATCCTGTCCCTGGTTTCCTGATCCAACATTACCGGTACACTGCCTTTCGTAATCTACCCGACTGCCCGATTGCAGCCGGTCTTGAATGGCGAGCTTTGTCTCTCCAAAAAAACTTCCACTAAATTTTGCAGCAAACAGCCGCAAATCTTCCGGTTTTGCCGTGTTCGGCTCTGTGCGAGAACAGCTTGTGGGTGTTCTCTGCGGTGCATAGTCCAGCCGAGGCAATTCTATCGGGAGAAATTCCAGCCGATTCCAGCGCGGCCACCACCGCATATTCCAAATCCAAGTTGCGCTCTCCCCTAATGCATTCGCTTCCGAACTCCATTGCGAAGCGCTGGGCAAGATCTGCGCTAACCTCGTAGCAGCATGCTCCAATATGGGGGCCGATGTAGGAGTTCATGCTCGAGGGCTTGCATCCGCTGAGCTTTGCAAGCTCACTCACCGCCTTGGCGGAGATTCGCTTGATGGTCCCTTTCCATCCGGAATGCACCACGGCAAATTGCCCGCTAGGAGCCACTATTATCACGGGAACGCAGTCGGCATAGCACAGAAGCGCGGGAACGCCGGGGACGCACGAAATCACGGCGTCGGCCTCGATGCCCACAAGTGGCTTGCTCGGTGCGTCGACCTTGATGATTCCGTCACTCTCGGGTCCGTCGACGCTGACGACGCCGGAGCTGATGCCACCCGAGCTAACGCCACCGGAGTGGCTGTCCATGGACGGGAGAATCTCGATGATGGCATCTCCGTGAACCTGCAGCGGGTTTACATAGCGACCGGCAGGGCAGCTCGCAGGGTTATCAGATTTTCCGATTCCGTCAGAGCCGCCAACCCCATCAGGCTCGCCGCCTAAACCCATGGCATGCATGAGGGCCTGCCTGTTGGCTTCCACAACGGCGGGATCGTCGTTGACGTTTAGACCCAGATTGAGGGTGTCGAATGGAGGATTGCTGTAGCCGCCAGTCCTAAACGAGAACGCAAGCCTGGTACCCGTGGCGTCGAAGAGAGAGTCGTCGGTTAGATAGGCAATGCCAGGTTTGGGAGACTGTTTGGAACCGGAGCTCAAGCTCGAATTCTCTCCGGTAAAACAGTCGCTGCCCGGACCCGCGATTGCGAGCCTGGGCAGCGGTAGTGTTTGGATATCCATTTCGGACAATGTCCGTCTCCCTTAGAAGTATTAGAAGTCCCTCTTGAGGAAGTCCGGGATGTAGTCTTCGTCGAGAATCGAGGGCTCGCTTGCAGCAGGAGCCGGTGCTGGGGTGGCCTTGGACTGGACGTTCCTCGAAGGAGCCGGTGCAGCCGCCGGAGGCATCTTGGAGGAAGATGCAACTCCCCTTGCCTCTTCCTGATCGAAGTTGAAGGAATCCTGACCAGCAATGTCGTTGAATCCGGTTGCGATAACCGTGACCCTGATCTCGTCGTCCAGGCTGTCGTCGATGACGGAGCCGAAGATAATCGTTGCATCGGGATCTGCAGCCTCGGTGACGGTGGTTGCAGCATCGGAAACCTCGACGAGTCCCATGTCGCTTGCACCTGCAACGGAAACCAGAATCCTGCGAGCACCGGAAACCGAGGACTCGAGCAGCTTGCTCGAGACAGCCTGAGTTGCCGCGTCCACTGCCCTGTTGTCGCCGTTTGCAACGCCGATGCCCATCATTGCGGAACCTGCGTCCTTCATGACGGTGCGAACATCTGCGAAGTCGAGGTTGATGAGACCAGGAATCGTGATGAGGTCGGTGATTCCCTGGACGCCCTGACGCAGCACATCATCTGCGATGCGGAATGCATCGAGCATCGTGGTCTTCTTCTCGATAACCTGGAGAAGCCTGTCGTTGGGGATGGTGATGAGGGTATCGGCCTTCTCGGAAAGAACGGCGATTCCCTCCTCAGCCTGCTGGGTGCGCTTGCGACCCTCGAAGCTGAACGGCTTGGTAACGACAGCAACGGTAAGAGCGCCAATCTCCTCGCGTGCAATCTCTGCAACCACTGGAGCAGCACCGGTACCGGTTCCGCCGCCCTCGCCTGCCGTAACGAAAATCATATCGGCACCTGCGAGAGCCTCCTGGATCTCGTTGCGGGACTCCTCGGCAGCGCGTGCGCCAATCTCGGGATTTCCGCCTGCACCCAGGCCCCTCGTGTAGTCTTCGCCGATATGGACTGTTTGGTCTGCATCGGACATCAGGAGCGCCTGCTTATCGGTATTGACTGCGATAAACTCAACACCCTTGATTCCAGCCTCGACCATCCTGTTTACTGCGTTTGTGCCGCCGCCGCCGACTCCGACGACCTTGATGACGGCGAGATGATCCGTTCCGGATGGTTCTAGCATATCCGCACCTTTCGTATCTGATTACCCAGCTATCCCTGGCCAACTGGGCCTTGCTTTTAAATCAATCTAACTGATTTTACAACAGTTTATTGTGAGGGTACATAACTTTAGTTTTTGAAGGGCTTAGTATGTGGTCGAACGAATGGATGAACGGCCTTTTACCGGCGCATTATCTTGCCAAATGGGATGCAATCGTTAGCTTTCCAACGTCATTATTGCCTGCGGGATAGACTCCACCACATCCTCTGCAACAACGGACGCCCTGCCAAGCTCTGCCTCTGCTGCAACTCCAGCCTCACCGTGAATTCTCACTCCCAGAGCCGCCGCATCGAAAGCGTCGAGCCCCTGGGCAAGGAGCGCACCGATGATCCCGCTGAGAACGTCTCCGGTGCCAGACTTTGCCAAGGCCGATGTGGCATGCCTTGAGCTGAGCACCACGCCGTCGGCAACGATCAGGGTCTCATGGCCCTTTGCAACTACCACGGCTCCTGTTGCGGCAGCGACAAACTGTGCGTTGCACGCGCGTTCGGAATAATCCCTGTATTCCGCCGCCACGGTTTCCGGCAGCTCGAAGCCAACATGCTCCACCGCCCGCACAAGTCGCTTGAGCTCGCCATCGTGCGGGGTAAGGACCGTCTTGGCACCGCGTTCGGCACGTTGCATCAAAGCGTCCATCACGGTGTTCTCGCACCCGCCCCACTTGGATGGATCGGCTCCAAGATGCCTCCCGGCAATGGCATTCAGGCCATCGGCATCTGCAACGATGGGCGCATCGTAAGCCCGCAGCACATTCTCGCAAAACCCTGCGGTCTGCATGTTCACGTCCATTCCGGGGCCCAGCACCACGGCGTCCAGATGGCGCAGTGTCTTCGCCGCCACATCGGAGGAATCTGCTAGAAACGTGCCATCGTGCGAGGGGGCGCCGACAACCGGTATCGACAGCAGGTGCATGCGGGCCACCAGCTCCATGTCGCAAGGGGCGATTAGCGTGGTATACCCAGCGCCAGCACGTGCAGAAGCAAGGGCGGAGAGAATCGGGGCGCCGGTAAAGCGCTGGGATCCTCCCAGAACCGCAACGGAGCCCCGGCTGTACTTGCTGGCCTCATCGTCGATCTTGGGCAGGAGAGATGCATACTTCGCATCATCCCATTCGAGAACCTTGAGCCCCATCTCTACTTCAACCCCCTCCACGAAGGATTATCCACAGACCTCACGTTGATGTACGAAATCTGGTCTGGATATTGAGTTTCGAGCTGCTCTATGATGTCGATCTTGCTCTGGATGTCGCTGGCATCGCCGAACGATACCTCGATTCCGTTGGCAAGGGTGAGGTTGGTGGTATTGCCGGTTGGGGAATTTATCTGCCTTATCGTGTTCCTGAAGTCTTCGCTTGCACCCTTGAGGATGGACATTGCGTTGGCAATGCCGCTATCGGACTCAACGGTTCCGGAGCTTGGCGAGATGGAAGTGGAGACTCCCGAGATGATGGGGATCTTGGAGAGCTCCTCGGCAGTTAGATATGCATCGGTGCACACGCTCTGCTCCACCTGGGTTTGAGCGGATGCGTCCGACCCATCGGCTGCCTGAGTTCCATCAGACGATGTGGAGCCATCCGTCGATGCAGCCGCATCAGCGCTGCCATCGGTGCTTGCAGCCGAAGCATCGGTACCAGAGGCAGCACCTGAATCTCCGGTTGAGTTCTTCACTATCTCCTTAGCCCGGGCCACGCCATCTGCAGATACCTCGCTCATCCACATGCAATCGTCGTCGATGAGCCAATAATGCACTGTCCCGTTTGCCGTGGACGGGTCTATCTGCACCACTGCGCAGGGGTAGTTCTCATTGATGTTCAAGACCAGCGTGTGTGGGAAACTCCTGTGCACGTCAACGGAGTTCACCCATGGATTCGCGGACAATCTCGATACCACCGAACTGGTGTCGACGTTCAGGAGATTGGTTCCCGATTGCACCGCCACCTGAGTCGTGAGGTACTCGTCGGAAAGCCTTGTGGACCCCTCCACCTCGATGGATTGGATTTCGAACACATCGGTGTTGGAGAGCACGACGTATGTTCCAAACAATGCAGCCAACACGATCACGACGATGATCACGATGCGCTTGAGCTTGCTCGATGGTCCCGAGCCTGGGCGTTGACCCCGCTCTGCTCCTGAGCCCGAGCTTTTGGCTCCTCTTCTGCTGCGGGAACGATTGTCGACGCCCTTTCCAACTCCAGCTGCTCGAGAGTCGCGCGAGTCTCCCAGATCCGCCGGCTTCAAGCGGCTCTGCTTGGAGCTATAGGTTCCACTGTTCCTGCTGCCGCCCTCTACGGAAATCCTAGAGGCGCTATTGCGGCTTGACCCGCGTCTGGATGAGCCAGACGGCGATACCGGGCGCCCCGATTGGCGTCCGTTAGATGACACGGCACCACGAGAAGCCGAATTGCGCGGGGCCTTCGGTCTTCTCTGCGCAGACCTAGACCCGGAACCCGACTGTCTTGAACTGGGGCTTTTGGAGCGCGAGCTTCCAACCCTACCAGACGAGCCAGAAGGTCTCCTGCCCGAGCCATTACGCGAAGCCGAGGAATTTGATCTCTGGTTGGAGTTCGATGCCATAAAGCTCTTTCACCCGATTGCGAATTACAGTGATCAGCGACAGCACATCGCGCGCCGTCGCGTTGTCTACATTGATTATGAAGTTGGCGTGCACGTCGGACACCATCGCGCCGCCAATCCTATAGCCCTTGAACCCGGCCTGGTCTATCAGCCTACCCGCTGAGTCGCCCACTGGGTTCCTGAAAATGCTCCCTGCGTTAAGCCCCTTGGGCTGCCTTACCTTCCTAAGGGAGAGCTCTGTTTCCATATCTCTTTGAACCTTGGCCTTGTTGCCCTTGGCAACCCTCACCTCGGCCTCCAAGACAACCTCGCCGCGCGGAATGCCCGCATAGCGGTAAATCCATGGCAGATCCTCGGAATAGTATCTGTTAAGACCCTCTCCTGGCCTGTACACCAAAACGGATCGCACGACCTGCCCCGCGGTATGGAGCTTGTTGCCAGCGTTCATGCACACGGCACCGCCGAACGAGCCCGGAATTCCAACCGCGAACTCAAATCCCGTGTACCCGCGCTTGAACGTCTCCTGAACGAGCCTGCCAAGAGACATCCCGGCGCCGCAAACCATGACCCCCGACTGACCGTTCTTGTCATGAGCGCCATCGTCGTTGGAATCGCCATTTGCATCGCTATCTACGCCGGCTTCGCCCATAACGGCGTCATCGATACCCACGAATGCGAACCGCTTGAAGTCGCGCCCGAGCGATATGACGATCCCGTCGTAACCGGAATCCGCCACGAGGATGTTGGAGCCCTTGCCTATCACAGTCCACGGGCAATCGCACCCATTGGCTATATCGATCACGTTAGTGAGCTGGCTAAGGGTGTCGCACTCCACGAGCGCGGCAGCAGGCCCGCCTATCCGGAACGTGGTATGCCTGCTAAGACGCTCGCCTTCGTAAACGCTGGCAATCTTCTGCTCGGCAATCCTGGTGTATGCGTCCTTCACTCCCATAAGCGAATACCGTTATCCGTGCTGTTTTTGAACGAGGGCGTCGAGAACCTGCGGACCCATGGCGGTGACGTCTCCCGCTCCCATGGTGATGAGCAAATCCCCGTCCTGCAGCCAATCTGCGAGGTACTCCACGATGTCGGCCTTGTTCTCAACCCAGGAGATGTCTTTGCCGGGGTCGTGAGCAAGCACGGCATCCACGACGGTTTTTCCGGTGATGCCTGGAATGGGGGTCTCGCCAGCGGAGTAGATGTTCATAACCGTCACGCGATCGGCCTGGTCGAACGCCGGTCCAAACTCAGCTGCAAGGCTCTCGGTGCGAGAATAGCGGTGCGGTTGGAACAGCACGTGGATGCGCTTGTATCCCATGCGTCTGGCAGCAGCGATCGTCGCGGCAATCTCGGTTGGGTGATGTCCGTAATCGTCCACGATGGTTACGCCGTCAACCTTGCCCACAAGATCGAACCTGCGCCTGACGCCGCTGAATCCCTCTACGGCACGCACGCTTTCCTCGAGGCTATACCCAACGTACATGAGGGAGGTAATCACGGCTGCGGCGTTAAGCATGTTGTGAACGCCTGGATTTGCAGCCAGGGTTACCGTTGCCTTCTCGCCATCCTGCATGGTGATGGCGAAGGTAGTGCCCTCGCCAGGCGCCACCTTAACGTCGGCATTGACTCCCATGCCGTAAACAATCACGTTGGCCTTCGTGGCATTGCGTGCCAGCTGTGGCAGAAAATCGGTTTCGCCGCAAACAATGGCTGCGCCGTCTTCGGGAATGTCCTTGATGAAGTCGGAGAAGGCCTGCTTGATCTCGTCGAGGTTGGCATAGTGGTCCATGTGGTCTTCCTCGACATTTGTGATAACCGCGATATACGGGTCGAGATAGGTGAACGACCCATCGGACTCGTCGGCCTCCATGACGCAGTAATCGCCCTTGCCATAGCGTGCATTGGTGTCGAACCCATCGAGGATTCCCCCAACCAGGAACGCCGGATCGGCACCTAGCTGGTACAGGGCCGAAGAAAGCATGGACGAGGTCGTGGTCTTGCCGTGGGTTCCCGCACAGGCTATGACCTTGTAGTTGCGGCTAACATATGCCAGCATCTTGGCGCGCATCCAAATTGGAAGCCCAGCCTCCTTTGCGGCGATGAGCTCGGGGTTGTTGTCATGAATGGCGCTCGAAACCACCACTACATCTGGGTTTGCCTTCGCGATGTTCTCGGCAGCCTGGCCAATGAAGAGGTCTATGCCCTCTTTGCGAAGGGTCATGGTGTACTTGGATTCCTTGAGGTCGGAACCGCTAACGTACATCCCCTCCTTCTTCGCAACCGACGCAATGCCGCTCATTCCAACTCCACCTATGCCGATGAAGTGCACACGGTGAAAATCGGTGTTTCCAAAATCGTTATCGCGCATTGAAGTCACCGCCCTTAACCTCTCCATTGGCAGCCTCGACCGCTAGATCTGCAACCTTGGCGGCTGCATTATCGCGACCAAGCTTCTTGGTTAGCTCTCTCATTTGCTCGCGCTTCTCTGGGCTATCCAGAAGGTCGTTGAGCTTGTCCTCGAATTCCTGGGTTTCAACCACATCGTCGGAGCACATGTAGGCTGCCCCGGACTCCACGAGAGCCGATGCGTTCTTTGTTTGATGATCGTCGGTGGCATATGGGTATGGGACCAGAAGGGCAACGGCTCCCACCGTGGTTATCTCGGCCAGAGAGGTTGCACCTGCACGGGAGACGATCACGTCGCTTGCAGCCAGTGCCTCTCCCATATGGTTGAAATAACCCGTGAGCATGTAGCGTTGGCCCGGGTTGCTCCATCCGCCCTCGGCATCGAAATCGGGACCAGAGGTTGCGATTCCCTTTGCATCTAGATCGGCCTTCACGGTGTCGTATTCCTTGGGGCCGGTTACGTGGATGATGTAGAGATCCTGCCTCTCCAGCAGCTTGGGAGCAAGATTGGATATCGCTGTGTTGATGTGCCTTGCGCCAAGCGAACCGCCGAACACGAACAGGAACTCTGCATCCTGAGGTATGCGCAGCATTTCCCTAGCGGAAATTCTCTCCACCGTGAGCATCTCGGGCCTAACCGGGTTTCCGGTGATGAACACCGGGCACTTTGCGTCGAGGTCCTTTAGAGCCGCCTCATAAGTGAGGGCTATGGCCGAAGCGTGCGGGGCCAGATACTTGTTGGCCATGCCGCAAGCGGAGTTCTGCTCGTGGATGATGAGCGGAATGCCAAGGTCCTCTGCTCCCTTTCCAACTGGTATGGAAACATATCCTCCGAAGCCAACCACGGCGTCGGCATCTATCTCCTTAAGCCACTTCTTGGCCTTGGAGGAACTCTTTAAAGCCTTCACAGAAGACTTGAAGAGAGTGGTGGGATGGTTGCGATTGAATCCGGATACGTCGAAGGCCTCGAACGGGAACCCGGCCTGTGGAGCAAGGGTTGCTTCCAGCCCGTGTGGAGTGCCCGCGAAAATCACATCGTGCCCCATAGACTGCAGCTGTTTTCCAACAGCCACTGCCGGATATATATGGCCAGCGGTTCCACCGCCGGAAATTACGAACTTCAAAACATACTCCTTATCAAGAAAAGCGGTTGCTCCCGCAATCTTTTTAGCAACAGCCTTTGAGCGGGACCGCCGCGTTTGCCTTCTTGCTGCGGCCTTTTCAAGGTTGCCTTTGCACGGCTACCCTTTGCGCGGCTAACTTCTCGCGGCTGCTTTTCGCAGCCATAACCTCTCGAGAAACCCAAACCGTTTGCTCAACTATATCTTAACGCCTGCCCCGGACATGAATTCAGGCTCTGCATGAACAGCCCAGCTATCAGCGACAGCGGAGGCTCTAGCGGTCTCCGGAATACACCTTGATGGAGTTTCTCCTCTTGGTTGGAGCATCGAAGGTATCTTGCATCGAAACCGCCAGGATGAAACCCACGAGCATCATCGTGGTAACAATCGAAGTTCCACCATAGCTGATGAACGGCAGCGGCTTACCCGTTACGGGCAGAACGCCTATTACGCATGCCATGTTGAGATACGCCTGGAACACTATGAGCAGAGCCGACGTGTTGGCGATGATCTTTCCAAACATGTCTGAAGCCATGTTGCCGATCCTGAAGCTCACAAAAAGCAGCGCGAAGAAAAGTCCGATCAGGATCACGCATCCGAGAAGCCCAAACTCCTCGCCCACCACGGCGAAGATGAAGTCGTTGTAGGCAAATGGCAGGTACAGGTACTTCTGGGTGGAATTGCCAAGGCCAACTCCAAACAACCCTCCGTTAGAGAACGCATAGAAAGAGTTGATGATCTGGTATCCGTTGCCCAACGGGTCGCTCCATGGGTCTAGCCAAGCTTCTATCCTCGAGCTTCGGAATCCCTTGGCCGTAACTGCAACTACCGCAACCAAAACCACAGCGACGAGGATGACGCCCACCATCTTTCGGGACACTTCTCCAAACCACATCGTTGCGAGAACCCCCACCATGATCACGATGGTGGTGCCAAGGTCTGGCTGAATGAGAACGAGAGCCGCAGGGCAAACAACAGCACCAACGAACTGCAGGAGGAACATCCAGAAGCTCCTGTATCCACCAGACCTGTATTTAACCAGCAGGAACGTGCATAGAATCATCACGGATATCTTTGCAAATTCCGAGGGCTGGAAAGTAAAGCCTCCAACTGCAATCCAACGCTTGGCGCCAAAGCCAACGAATCCCATCGCCAGGTTAGCGCCCAACACCAGAACCACTACTGCCCAAAATCCCCAGGCAACGTACTCTTTCAACCAGAAGCTGAGCGGAATTCGCGTTATAACCACCGCTGCAGCGACGCCCGCCGCAGCTAGGGCTAGCTGACGCTTGAAAAAGTACATGGAGTCGCCATAGGTGGAATAGGCCTCTACCGACGAGGCGGAGTAGATCATCACCGTGCCGAACACCATGAGCACGGCAACGATGCCGATGAGCACCAGCCTTGGTATGAGGATGGATACATCTGGACGAGAGTCCGAGCCCAATCTGGAGCGGGCGCGTATGTTGTTCGTTTCTGCTTCTTTCACGCGTTTCCTGCCTGATTGCCGATGTATCGGGAACTACTTTGCCGCCGCTATGATGTCTGCCACCATCTGCTTGAAAACCTCGCCGCGTTGCTCGAACGATTTGAATTCATCGAAAGACGAGCATGCCGGGGAGAGCAGCACGATGTCACCGCTTTCAGAGAAATCAACAGCCGCATCGAGCGCCTGTTGCAGGTGCTCTGCCTGGATTAGCTTGCAAGCCGTTTGCTCGCCTTTGGCTTCCTCGTACCTCTTGGCCCCATCCTCGAATGCTCCCACGAACCTATTGCGGGATTCGCCAAAGCAAACCGCAGCCTTGCACTGCCCAAGCACGTCATCTACAAGGTCGGTGAGGTCGGTGCCCTTATCGTGGCCTCCGAGAAGGATGATCACGGGTTTACCAACGAATGCGGTGAGAGCCTTGGCGGCAGAATCGGTGTTGGTTGCCTTGGAATCGTTGTAGAAGCTCACTCCATCGAGCTCGCCGCAGGGCTCTACCCTGTGCTCGAGCGGGGCAAAGCTCAAAAGACCCTTGGTAACATCCTCGTCGCTTGCACCTGCAACGATTGCGGCTGCAGCCGCCGCGAGTGCATTCTGCATGTTGTGCGAGCCCTTGATCTGCATGTCGTCGACCATAGCGAGGTCGTGCTCGAATCCGTCAATCTCCACCACGAGCTGGCCATGGAAGATGAAGGCATATCCCTTGTGCTTCAGGATTGGGGCATTGGACATGCCGATGAAGTCGCTGGGGTGATACCCGGTTTCCATGCCCTCGGGACCTCCGATGCATATTACCGAGCGATCGCTCGAAACCAAGCGCTGAGCAACCTCGAGCGTGGGCTTTGCGGTGCAGTCGACGATTGCGAAATCGTCCGGACCCTGGTTTGCGAAGATCTTGGCCTTGGCTGCAGCATAAGCCTTGAGTGAGCCATGCCATTCCACATGGTCCGGGGTGATGTTGAGAAGAACGGCAACCTTTGGCCTGAAGCGGGAGGTCGAAGCCAGCTGGAACGACGAGAGCTCGGCCACCAGATAATCTCCGTCCGTGCGATCCTCCACCGTGCTGATGCAGGGTAGCCCGATGTTGCCGCAGGCTTTGGCGGTAATTCCAGCGGTGTTGAGAAGATGCTCGGTGAGCGTGGTAGTTGTGGTCTTGCCATTCGTGCCGGTAATGCCAATCCACCTTTGAGGGGACACGCGGTATGCCAGCTCGGGCTCGCTGATTATCTCCTTGGAAGCTGACTTGGCGGCCTTGTAGAAATCTGAGTTCTCCGAGATTCCAGGGCTCACCACAGCAAGGTCGTACGACCCTTTAACGTCCTCTGAATCGAAGATAACCTCGCAACCTGCCTGGCGTATGGTCTTGGCCACGGCTTCGGCACCCGGATTGGACTTTCCTCCATAAACGGTGATGTTTCCAACCGTAAAGCCATCGTCTGGCCTATCTGGATTGGAGCTCAGATGAGCAAGGCAATACTTGGCAGCAGCGCTGCCGCTTCTACCCAGGCCAACTATCACAACGTTCTCGTAATGTATGTGGGACATAATACCCAAAGCCTTCCGCTATACCCTAAGCCTTCTGCTATATGAAAGCACGGCCCGGTTCGCGGGCCGCGCGAAAATTCATCCTGCACGCACATGCGGATTGCACATGCTCATGCGGCTTGCACGCGCACACGTGCGGCTTGCGCGAGCGCACATGCAGCCCGCACGCAGCCACGCTAGAACCCGTGCGCTACATCCCGATTGGGAAGAACCATGCAAAGCCGATGCAAGCCAGGAATCCCGAGACGATCCAAAGCCTGGTAACAACCTGGGGCTCCGACCAGCCCTTCTTTTCCAGATGATGGTGGAACGGGGCCATAAGGAAGATTCTCTTGCCGGTGCGCTTGAAGTGCACCACCTGCAGGAGAACCGACAGCGCCTCGGCCACGAACAAACCACCGATGACCAGCGAGATAACCTCGGTCTTGGTGATTATCGCAACGGCGGCGAGGGCGGTTCCGAAAGCAAGCGAGCCGGTGTCACCCATGAAGATCTTCGCAGGATAGGTGTTGAACCACAGGAACCCGATGCAGCCGCCCGCGATGGAGCCGCAAAAAGTTGCCATCGACAGCATGTCCGACCTATAGGCGATTGCCGCCATGGCACCCATGGCAATCATCACGCAACCTCCGGCAAGGCCGTCCAGGCCGTCGGTGAGGTTCACGGAATTGGACATTCCGGCCATTAGCAATACCACGAAGATGACGTAGAGCCATGGAATTTGGAACTCCATCCCGCCGATTGGAATGACGGTGGTGAGAACACCAAGGTCAAACGACACCACGAACGGGATATCCACAACGGGCGAGACCCCGCAGAAGTTGACAGCAAGAAGGCAGAAGATTATCGCGATTGCAAACTGGCCCACGAGCTTTGCCTTGGGGCTCAAGCCCAAGGAACGCTGCTTGAACACCTTGGTGGCGTCGTCCACAAGTCCGAGCAGTCCCGTGAGAAGGGTTGCCGCGAGCACCAGGAACATCGCCGTTTGTTCCACGCCCTCGGAAAGCGCTCCGAATATCACCGCGGTTACAGTTACGGCGATGAGGATGATCACGCCTCCCATCGTGGGAGTGCCCTGCTTTACAAGGTGCCTCTGAGGGCCATCGGCCCTAACCTGCTGGCCAATTCCCTTGACCTTTAGCAGCTTGATGAAAAACGGCAGGAGAACCATCGTGATCGCCATGGTAACGAACATGGCGAGAAAAACCTGAAACGTAGGATAGGTAGCTGTTCCCAGCATCAATCAACCAACCCTTTCACAAGCTTCTCGAGTTCCATGAACCTGGAAGCCTTGACAAGCACTACATCGTGCGGCTCCAGCGCAGAGTCGAGCACTTCCTTGGCTGCCGCAACATCTTGACATTCTACGACCTTATCTTGTGGCATCCCTGCGCTCATCGCACCAGCGGCTATGTTGCGGGCAAGGCTCCCAACGCATATGAGCAGGTCAACCCCGCGTTCGTGGGCCAGCTTTCCAACCTTCTCGTGGGCCTCCACCTCGCGGTTTCCAAGCTCTCCCATGTCTCCCAGAACCGCAATTCGCTTGCCATCGCATTCAATCATATGGAGCAAGGATAGCGCCGCGGCCATGGAATCGGGGTTGGCGTTGTAGGTGTCATTAATAACGGTCGCCCCGTTTCTTGCCGTGACGACTTCCTGGCGCATCGATTGGCCCTCGGCGCTACCAAGGGCATTGCATATGCGCTCGATCGGCATATCGCAAACGTATCCAACAGCGGCAGCTGCGCAGGCGTTCATCACGTTATGGGCGCCCATGAGGGCAAGATCCACGTGCGACACCCTACCATCGGGGAATTCGATATCGAACGACGGCCTGCCAATGCGGTCGTAATCGATATTCATGGCATGAACCGCGTTGCCATCTCCAACTCCGTAGGTGATCACACGAACACCGCGCGAATCCACCGAGGCAAATTCGCGGATCTTCGGGGTGAACGGGTCGTCTCCGTTCAGCACCGCGATACCAGTGCCATCGGGAAGAGCGGCTATCATCTCGGACTTGGCCTTGGCAATGTTCTCCTGAGAGCCCAGAAGCTCCTCATGCGCGGTTCCGATGTTGGTTACCACGCCGATGGTTGGCTTCACGAACTCGCACAGTTTATCCAGCTGATGGAAGCCCCTCATGCCCATCTCGACCACGAGCATCTGGGTGTTCTCATCAGCGCCAAGCACGGTGTTGGGAACACCGAGCTCGTTGTTCTGGTTCGCCTGCGTGGCCACGGTTTTGAATTCTGCGGAAAGAACATCTCTGATCAGGTTCTTGGTCGTGGTCTTTCCGCTGGAGCCGGTAATGCCAACCACTTTCACGTTGGCATCTACCTTGTCCCTGTTGCGAGCCGCAAGCTGGCTCATAGCGGCAATGTGGTCGCTTACAAGAACAACCGCGGCATCTGCCTTGCGGCATTTCTCCAGCGCGTCCTCGCCTGGATTGGCGGTTGCCACCACGAACGCAGCGCCATCTTCCACGGCTTTCCCTATAAACGTGTTTCCATCCACGCGCTCGCCCCTGATGGCCAGAAAAGCGCATCCGGGTTCAATTTGCCTGGAGTCCCATACGATCTTTCGAACCAGGGCATCCTTATCTGCCGGCTCCACGAGAACCTCGCCATCGAGGCAATCGATCATCTCGCCGCGGCTAAGCCACATAAGCTACTCCTCTTTGTCGTTGTCGTTCATAAGCGATTCCAGCTCCTCGGCTGCAACCACCCTGTCGTCGAACGAAAGAACCTTGTCTCCAACCAGCTGGTAATCTTCGTGTCCCTTGCCGGCGATAAGCACGGAGTCGCCGGGCTTCGCATACCTGATGGCACTCCTTATGGCCTCGCGCCTGTCGGGCAGCACCTCGTAGCGACCCTCGCCCTCGGTAAGACCCGGGATGATGTCCTCGATAATCTTGATGGGATCTTCGGTCCTGGGGTTATCGCTCGTAACCACCAGGTGGTCGGCCGCGCATGCCGCAGCACCCATCTTGGGACGCTTGGTCCTATCGCGGTCGCCGCCGCATCCGAACACGATGATGAGCCTGCCGTCGGTAATGGGCCTAACAGCCCCGATGGCGTTCTCGATGGCATCTGGAGTGTGGGCGTAATCCACGAACACGGAGAACCCCAGCTTGGAGTGCAGTTCCTTCACGCTCATGCCGCCAGCGGTAACCCTCTCCAGCCTTCCGGGTGCCTGCGGAGCGTTCTCCATGGCCTTGCAAACCTCTTCCAGCGGGTAGCCGAGCTGGTAGCAGATGCCGATGGACAGCAGCATGTTCTCAACGTTGAAGTGCCCGATCAGCGGGTAGTCGATCTTGTATGACTTGCCGAATGCGTCGATATCGAGCGAGGTGTGGGTTGAGAAGTAGTCCACGTTCGCGACCTTGATGTCGGCATCTTCCGAGAACCCAACGGTTACAACATCGAGCCCGTTGTTCTTCGCGCGCTTTGCCAGCTCCACTCCATAGCTTCCGTCGATGTCGATGGCAGCCTTGTTGGAGTACTCCTTTGTGAACAGGGCCGCCTTGGCATTGAAGTAGTTCTCCATTGTCTTGTGGTAGTCCAGGTGGTCCTGCGTAAGGTTGGAGAAGGCCACAACCGCAAACTTGGTTCCCAAGATCCTGTGCAGGTCGATTGCGTGGCTCGACACCTCCATGGCCACCTCGGTGCAGCCGGCATCGACCATCTGGGAGAAAAGCTCCTGCAAGGTGAGCGACTCCGGCGTGGTGTGGTCGGCGTGGATCTTCTGGTCCACGATCCTGGTTTCAACAGTGCCTATAATTCCGGTTTTCTCACCAAACGACTTCGCAACCCAATCTACGAGATATGTGGTGGTGGTCTTTCCGTTCGTGCCGGTAACACCAACTACCTTCATCTTCGACGACGGGATGTCATAGAACCTAGCCGATGCCAGTGCGAGGGCAGACCTGGAATCCTCCACCTCGAACTGCGGAACGTCTAGGTCGAGCTTGCGCTGTACCACGAGAGCGCTGGCACCCTTCGACACCGCGTCCGGCGCGTACTTGTGACCGTCGCTCTTGAAGCCCTGCACGCAGAAGAACACATCGCCCGGCTTCACCATATTGGAGCTGAACGCGATGCCCGTAACCTCTGCATCGGGATCTCCCAATGCCTTAAACGACACGTCTGCAAGAAGATCTGAAACCTTGATTTTTGTTTCCTGGCCCATGATGCATCCTCTTTTCGTTTGCCCCCGAAGGCGTTTCTCTCGATTTCCTTTGGAAACCTCTTACATTCTCGTTTATCTAAGCGTGCCATGTTTGGCACATTTGCTTCATTCCACAAGCACCCAAGCAGAAATCATTAGCCGCTCCTACTTGGCAACCAAGCCGTACTTCGTGGCAACGTATCCCATGACTCCCCTGAAGGTTGGCATTGCCGCAGATGTCGACGGATTGTCCATCATCACCACGCAGGCAAGGGTGCTGTCGGTGTTGGCGATGAATCCATCGAAATCGATCCAGTACTGGTTGTCCGAATACGATCCGTCGTCTAGCACCTTCTGCGAGGTACCGGTTTTGCCAGCCACGTCATACCCTTGGATTGCGGCGGCCTTACCGGTTCCGTTCTCAACAACGCCGATGAGCATCTGGGTAAGCTGGTCGCAGGAGCTCTGGCTGAGCACCTGGGTCTTGTCGTATTCCACAGTTTGGTTGGAGCTTGGATACCCGATGAGAAAATGCGGCTTCACATACGTGCCACCAGCGGCAACCATGCTGTAGAAAGACACCATCTGCATGGATGTTACGCTGATGCCCTGTCCAAACGAGATGTTGGCCTCGTGGACATCGGACCAGTTGGAGTATTCCTGCAGGATTCCGGCCGACTCTCCCGGGTAATCCACGCCCGTGGCGCTGCCAAACCCGAACTTGGTGAGATATGAGTAGAACGTGGCATCTCCCAAGCGCTCCTCCAAGAGGCTGATTCCGATGTTGGACGATTGCTCCAGCACCTGTTGGAACGTGAGGTACTCGCCGCCGTGGGCATGGGCGTCGGTGATGGTCCTATCGCCATATTTGAGAGACGGGGGAACGTACAACCCCTCGCTAGGGGTGGCCTTGCCCTCTTCTAGAAGCGCAGCTGCGGTAACCGATTTGAAAACGGATCCTGGCTCGTAAATCGTGGAGATGGCCTTGAGCGACGACGCGCCCTCCTCGGCATTCGACACATCGTTGAGGTCGTAGAAAGGAAGCGAGGCGGCAGCATAGATTTCTCCCGTGGAGCCCTCCTCGATGATGATGCTGGCGTTGTTGGTTCCACCCTCGGCCGCATATGCCGCGAGCTGCTCCTCGGCATGCTGCTGAAGGTCAATGTCGATCGATATCATGATGTCCTGGCCATCAACGGCCTCTTCGTCCACCTTGGTTCCACCGGGTATGGCTATTCCACCCTTGCCATACTCCACCACCCTGTGGCCATTGGTTCCCTTGAGAATGTCGTTGTACTCCAGCTCCAAGCCCGACAAGCCATCGCCATCGGTTCCAACGTAGCCAATTACCTGGCCGGCCACGCGCCCGTATGGGTACACCCTCTTCATATCGTCGAGATAGTGAATTCCCGTAAGCGGGTTCGACCTAGCCTCCTGGCCTTCGGCAACGGGCTCGGCATCGATTTGCTGCTGCAGCTCGGTGTACTTGTTCTTGAGCTGCTCGGCCTTCTCGGAATCGCCCTTCCTGAGGATGTACACGAACGTGCTGTCCTTGGTGAGGTCGTCAAGGTATTCCTGCTGATCGCCGCCGAGTATCTCGGCTAGGATTTGCGAGGCCTGCTGGGCATCGGTTACCTCTTTTGGATTGCAGTAGATAGAGGTTGCCTGAACGCTCGTGGCAAGAACATTGCCGTTCCTGTCGTAGATGGTGCCCCTCTTGGCGTACACCACGCTGTCGTCGGTCATCCTCGCATGCGCCTGCGAGCTGTAATCTCCAGCCACGATTACCTGGAGGAAGAACAGCCTTCCAAAGAGGATTGCCGCAAACACCAGGAAGAACACCAGGATCCATGGAGCGCGGTTTGAATTCTTGATGGCTTTCTCGTCGTTGAAAATCGCGCTCTCTATGCGACCTTTCGAGCTCCCGCCATCGTATCTGGAAGTGGAGCCGTAAGACCTGCTCGTGCGATCGCGATTGTCGCCGCGGCCCGCGCCACGGGAGTTGTCGGAGCCTCGATAGCTGCTTCCCCGCGAGCTGCTGCCCCGCGAACTTCTAGACTCGGAATATCCATTCCTCGAACTTACGCGGGAACGGCTGCTCCTGCTGGAATCTCCGTAGCGGTCTCGATTGCCACGGCTGCTGCGGTTGCGGCTGCTCGCGCGGCTGGCGCGCCTCTCGTCATAATCGCTATCATATCCGCTTCCGCTGCCATAGGAATTTCTGGAATCTCGGTAGCTGTCGCGTGAACTGCGGTAGCTGTCACGGTAATCGCGGGAGCTGCTACCGTAGCGACCGCCGTTAGAGCTCGACCGCCCATCCCTGCTCCCGCGGCTACGGTTTCCATGGTTGTTGTCGGAATATCTGTTAGCCATATGGATATTTTCCCAGATACCTCATCCAACCGCCCGTCGTAATGGCATGCGGTCTTATAAAAATCACACGTATGTCGCGCAAAAGCGCCCATATCGCCTATATAAAAACAGCGCCGGACCGGCAGGAAAATCATTTCCCACCGAACCCAGCGCTCACCTCAGCAAAACTTTACTGTGCGCCCCCGGTTACAAGGGAGCCAACGGCTCTGGCCTGGGCCTGCTGCGTCTCAAACTGAGCCTGCTGCTGTGCAGCTGCGGCCGCCGCCTGATTCTGCAGCGTCTGGTTACCAAGCTGGGCCTTCTCCACAGCACCCGTCACGGAACTGCCGACGAAGCTCGGAGTAAAGTCGATCACAACTGCAGCCTCCGTATTTGCAGACATTCCAAGAGACGTGCTCGCATACTCCTTGACCTTCGATGGGTTTGCAAGCGAGTAATACTGCATCTCGAGGGAAGACCCTTGCTGCCTGGCATCCTCTATCGAAGACGCCACGGCATCGGACTGCGTGAGCACATCCATGGTTGCGCTGGTAAACCAGATCCTTGCGACAGCGATAACGGCGATGAGAGCCAATGCCACGCCGGCGATCTTGAAGATCGACATGACGCGGGCGTACTGCGCGGAATCGGCCCTGCGTCCCTGACCAGGATGCACCTCGATGCGCGGCTGCCGACTTGGAGATTCAACGCGCCTCCTGGAAGGCGACGAATATGCCCTGTCGGAACATGCCATCTCGTCTGGCGAATAATATGCTCTGGCCTCTCCTGCCATCTAAATACACGTCCTTGCTGCTGTTTAATCTTCGATTAGACGTTTTGTTTTTAACTTGCCTGCGCTAACCAATGCCTGCTCTTGCGCCTGCGATTGACGGCGCACCCCATGCCAAACACCTCGCCGTAACAAAAAGCCCGTGAAGGCGCCTGCATCAAGCGATGCGCCCCATGGGCTCCCAGCTATCTACCCTCGCCCGCCTTGCCGGGACCGTCAGTCCCTGGTTGTGTCGAGCTTCTGGGCCACTCGGAGCTTCGCGCTCCGCGACCTTGGATTTTCCTCCAACTCGGCGTCGCTCGGCGTTATCGGCTTCCTCGTGACGATCTTCACCTTCGGCTTGTTGCCGCAAACGCAAACCGGAATGTCCGGCGGGCATATGCAGCCCTTTGCCATGTTGGCGAAGGTCTCCTTCACGATTCTGTCTTCCAGCGAGTGGTAGCTGATCACGCATATCCTGCCGCCAGGGTTAAGCCACCTGATGGCAGCGTCCAACGCGGTGCCCAGCTCGTCCAGCTCATGGTTGACCTCGATCCTCAGCGCTTGGAATGTTCGCTTGGCCGGATGGCCGCCCGATCTCCTAGCCGAAGCCGGAATCGCCGCTTTGATAACATCCACAAGCTGCATCGTGGTCTCGATCGGCTGCTCCGCACGCCTCTCCACAATGAAGTGGGCAATGCGGTTGGCCCATTTTTCTTCCCCGTACTCTCGGATAATTCGGGCGAGGTCTGTTTCGTTTGTTGTTGCTATGACCTCTGCTGCTGTTTTGGTGTGTTTACCCGAATTTCTCCGCATGTCTAAGGGGGCGTCCACTCTGTACGAGAAGCCCCTCTCGGGAAAGTCGATCTGCGGCGAGCTAAGACCAAGGTCGAACAGAATCGCATCGATCCCCGGAACCTGGGCCCTGACCAAAATCTGGTCGAGGTCCACGAAATCTCCCTGCATGGGCCTGAAGTCCATGCCGGGGAACTTCTCCTCCAACCTTTGCGATGCCGCCTTGATTGCCATTGGGTCCTCGTCTATTCCAACGAGAGTTCCGCTCTGGGCAATTTTCTCGGCCGCAAGGATCGAATGTCCCGCACCACCCAGGGTGCAGTCCACGAAGATCGATGACGGTTTTAGCCCGAGGTTCTCGATCACCTCGTTCGCCATCACTGGAATGTGCCGATATTCGGTTTTCAGGTCGCGCATCATGAACTCAAATCCCAAGACGTGGCCGGGTTACGAGAACATCTCGGACGGATCGAAATCGCCAATGTACTCGTTCCAACGATCCTTGTCCCAAATGCAAACGTGGTCCTCATCGCCATTGAGAAGGACGGTCTTGCTCAAGCCAGCGTATTCGCGAAGCGAAGCCGGAACGTTGATCCTGCCCGCGCTATCGATGTCCACGCTGCAAGCCTTCTCGTTGTAGTACTGGCGTGCTCTCACGTGCTTCTTGTTTATGGAGCTGTAACCGCCGTCCGCCTCGAATAGAGAGTGGAGCCACTCCACAAACCCTTCCTCTGAGAACACATTCACCTGGCCATTTGGACCTGGAGCCAGAACCACGGTTCTCGGAAGCTCCTTGCGAAACCTAGCAGGCATGGAAACGCGGCCCTTGTCATCCATCGTGTGCTCGTATTCACCGAACAGATAGGCCATCGCCTCTTGCCCCCTCTCTTTCGCCAGGTATGCCTCTTCAAATTCATGACAAATGGGATTTTATCCCACAGCATGACTTTTTACAAACACTTCATCCCACTGGATGACATTATTTTGCACCCGAATGCCACTTCACGACCTTTTCGAAAACGGCCATCGAGCCAATCGGAATCGGTGATATGCCAACCTGAAAGCCCTATTTAGTACAGAACATCTGTTCTCATACAATATATAGGGATGACCATCAGGATTTACCGCTCAGATACACAACACTGTGGGGTGTTTTGCCGAATTTCGGGAACGGCGAAAAATTTATTTTTTCGGAGCATCGCTGAAAAACTTTTCCGCATTAAATCTTCATAAATGCCAAATCATGCGTGCGAGATTGTGAAAGCTGTATGAGAAATCCAGATGGATGATTTCATCGGGCTCGTTGCCTGCGCCCGATTCATGTTCGGTGGGATGAATTCATGTTCTGTGGGTCAAGGTGGGAAACATGGGACACAGTGGGAAGATGGGACAAAATGGGAGGCGCAGATCGGAAGCTGTCTGCGTGACCAGTTTGCGTGACAAGACCGCGTGGCAAGATTGCGCGACCAAATTGCATGACCAGATTGCGCGCATTCCAACACCCCGAGGCGGTTGCTCAGACAAGTTTTCATACGCCCGTATACACTCGCACCAAAAACATTGACATTTGATAATTTTGCTTAGCTCATTATGTCTACTAATGTGCAATACTTATGGAAACATGAGCACGCGTAAGGAGGTGCCGATGGACAAAGAAACTGCCACAGTACGGGCAATCATCTACGAGAACCAGAAGATTCAGGTTCTCGATATCGAAACCGGCACCACTGACGCTAAAGAAGCAGAAGCCCGAGTTCGCAAAGCCATGTGCTACAAGGATCTTTCTGGGGCATGCAGCGTGGGCGACGTGGTATTGGTTAACACCACAGCTGCAAACCTCTCGCTTGGCACGGGCGGCTACGATTTCGTAATCGAGCGTTTTACCGCAAGCACCGCAAGCGTAACAAACGTTGCAAGCTCGGAGGTGCCGCGCGCAACCGAAGATGAACGGTGCGATTCCTCAAAGGGCTTTCTCCCCCAGCAGTTCCGCGGGCACATCATGAAGCTCAGATATACCCCGATGCAGACCAACGTCAACTGCATCGAAGATCCGGAATCTCCATTTCATGATTCCATGGAGAAGTCACAGAACCTGGATGGACTTCCGGTTGCATGCTGCGGGCTGCACAGTCAGTTCCCTCTCGTTGCCGCAGGAATAAGACGCGAGATGTCCGATGCCAAGATCGTGTATGTGATGACCGACCAGGCATCTCTCATGCTGCCGTTTTCCAAGCTGGCCACATCCGCAGTGGATAAAGGCTTGGTGAACCTCACGATCACCTGCGGGCAGGCAATGGGTGGAAACCTGGAGGCGGTCACGCTGCATTCGGCACTGCAAGCATGCAAGTGCGTTCTCGACGCCGATGCCGTGATAGTTTCCATGGGCCCGGGAATCGTTGGAACCGGCACGGCACTCGGCAACGGCGGAGTGGCGCAGGCAGAGGCCGTAAACGCCGCAGCGGCATTGGGGGCAAACCCGGTTGCTGTTGCGCGAATCTCGTTTGCCGACAAACGCGAAAGGCACTACGGGGTTAGCCACCATTTTGCAACCGCCATGGGAAAGCTCGCGCTCGCAAAGGCGACCATCTTCATCCCGAATACGATGGACCAAGACCAGATGGAGCTGGTTGGCAAACAGCTGGAAGAATCCGGGATAATTCGCAAGCACGACGTGAAGATGATGGTGCTGGCAAGGCCGAACAGCTTGCACATCGGCATTGAGGAGTGCCCTCAAGAGAATCCGGCCGATATCAGCAATGCCAGCGATGCGATCGAAGCCAGTCAGTCTGAGACAAGTTGGGCCAACGACAATCAGATTGATGACGATTCGATCGATCCCAACGCGGTTTACGGAAACCCGGATGGTAACCCGATAGATACCAGAGGCATAGAAATCAAGACCATGGGAAGGACCTTCGAACAGGATCCGGAGTTCTTCTGGAGCGCGTATTGCTCCGGCATAGGCATGGCGAAGATGATAGCAAGTTACAGACGGCAAGGAGGCAGGGCCTTATGACAACGGATTCGGAAAGAAACGAGAAACCACCCATCGGCGAGAGTATGGCGTCCGCCTCTCAAAACCTGCATCCAGGGAGGGGTCGCGGACGCAAAGGACACAAAGGCAGCCAGAACAATATCCTGCAGAACAACGCAGATGCCAAGTATCTGGATGGGGAGGTGCCCAGGGAATTCGAAGAAGCCTTTTCCGAATATTCGGCATACCTGCTGCTTGAGAAGGGCGCATCGGACAACACCTTGGAAGCTTATCTGAGAGATGTCAGAAGATATCTCGCCTATGTTTACGAAGGCGGCGTACGCAGTGTTGACGGAATCGACCGCAAGGATATTGCCAACTACATGTCTGCCCTGAGCAGATGCGG
>CADBOM010000194.1 GCA_902796325.1 uncultured Coriobacteriaceae bacterium | reverse complement strand
CGAGGAGTTCAGGCGTCAGGCCGTCCGTTCGGCAGCATAGCTGCTAGACTTTATTTATCTTGTCCAAGATTCGGGACTCAGTTCAAATGAAGTGGGCGCCCGTTTCATTTGAACACCGCTTGTTGCTACCTCACTACCTGCGCTGCTTCTTGGGGTCTCCCAAGAGCCTTATGTAGCCGCAAACCCAGCCGGCGAGAATGACAACCAAACCAACGGCCAGTGCTGCAACTCCCCACTCTCCAAGCGTTGGCCAGTAGGCAGCCGAGGTTATGAACCCATCGGCTCCACCGGTTAGTCCGCTCGACACCGGGTATTCCCAAAGCGAGCCCGAAGCCGTGTACCCGTCGGTAAGGCCAACCACGTTGAAAGCCGGGTACAGCAGCATCAGCCTGTGGCAGAAGATGCCGATGATCACGAGAATTCCGCCTGCCACATATCCGCCGGTGGCGTAGTTCTTGCGCTTGCGCAGGAACAGCACGGCAGCCGCCAGCGGGAGCGCAAGCTCTGCTACGTAAAGCGGCCAATAGGCACCGAGCTCGCCCAGAACCAGCTGCCCGGTTTCCCCGCCGACGAAGATCTGCGAGAATAGCTCTGCAAAGGCCAGCACCAAGTGGATGATGATGAACACGCCTGCCATGCGGGCGCAGCGGTCAACGCTGTCCCAATCGGAATCGAGTCCGTTCTTGCCCGTGGTCACTGCGGCAATGCCCGCGATGAGCGAGCTTCCGCATGCAAACGCCACGGCAAGGAAGTCGACTGGCACCAAGATCGAATGCCACCACGCGTGGGCTGCAGGGGCTGCAAAGATCAGACCCTCCACCACCTGCAAGAGCACCGCAGCCAGGAAACCCAGCACCGCGAAAATCTTCATTGGAACGCGGACCTTGTTCTCAACCTCCTCGCGGCTAGCGTACTTGCGAGTCCAGTGATGCAGGAAGTCGTGCCCGCTCTCGTACGCCCATGGAGACGCCACGATGTAGCTCATGATTATCGAGAGCACGATGAACAGCGACAACGACAGCATGTCCCAGGTGAGGGGCGATGTTGGGTTGGGATTCATCACCATGGCCATGATGTTCAGCGGATTGCCAAGGTCTACCATGATGGCGATTCCGGCGCCGATTCCAGCAAACGTTCCGATGATTGAGCTAATCGTGCAGAGCCTAGATGGCCGTCCGTCGCGGAAAGCCAAGATCGAGGCCATGAGCTGACCGCCCGCTCCGAATCCAACGAGGAACGCGAACACCGCGATCACTAGGCCCCAGGTGAACAGGTTGTTCATCGCAGAGGTTCCAAGGCCATTCATGAACTGGTCGCCATATGCGAGAATGCCCAGGATGAACAGCACGATGCCGAAGATGATCAGCCCACGAGCACCGCTGGGCTCTATGCGCTTGCGGAAACCGGAGAAGGCCTCTGCCCTCTCCCCTGTCTGGCCCGCGATGGTTTTGCTTTTCTTGCTCATTACTTATTCCCCCTCGCGAACCTATTGCTGCGCGCCTTGCGCTTGCGAACCTTGCGAATCAGAATCCTGGAGCTGCGAGAGCTCGCCGGTAGTTGGCACAGCCTTGGGATCCCTGGTTACGTACCAAACCTTGGGCTCGGTGTGATATTGCTCTCCCAAAACCCTGGAGCTGTGGGTCTTGAGGTAGAGGTTTATCTTCGAATTGGGATCGTCCAGATCGCCGAAGATGCGGGCGTTGCCCGGGCATCCCTGGCAGCACATCGGGTCCATCCCCTGCGACACGTACTGAGCGCAGAAGGTGCACTTCTCCACAACACCCATGGGCCTGTTCTGCGTGTACACGAGGTGGCCGTCCTTGTCGCGGTAATCGGATGGATAACCGTAGTTGTACCCGCCGTTGTCGAGGTTCTTGAGCTTGCGGGCGTCGCTCCAATTAAACTGGCGCACGCCATAAGGGCATGCCGTCATGCAGTAGCGGCAGCCAATGCACTTCTCGTAATCCACAAGCACGGTTCCGTTGTCGTCTATGTATGTTGCCTGCGTTGGGCAAACTCCCGCGCACGGTGCGTCGTCGCACATCTGGCAAGAAACCGGCAGGAAGTTCATGCTCATGCTGCCATCCTGCCCAGGCACCGGCACCTCGTGCTCGCTCGATCCTTGCGTGAAAACGCGGTTCCACCAAACGCCCTCGGGCTGAGCGTTGGCGTCCTTGCATATGACCGCGCATGTGCGGCACCCGATGCAGCGGTCAACATCTATGACCATTCCATAGCGCACCATCGCTACTCACCCCTCTTTATAAGATTCGTGCCGTTCTTCACAACATCGAACCCCTGTTTCTTCTGCCTGTCGAAGAACGCCTTCACGTCCCCAGAGGCCTCGCGGATGTTGCAGCAGCACTCGTTCCAGGCCATGTTGGGCGACCAAACGCTGGACACGTAGTAGACCTCGTTGGTGGGGTTGATCCACGGCCATATGAGCGTGTTGTAGTTCATCTTGTCGGTGAAGTTGCTCCACCAGCCCTGTTCGAACTCCACCTGGCCCTTGTACATGCCGGGGTTGGCGATAAGCACGCCGGCAGTCTTTCCGCGGCTGTTGTACACCTCGACCACGGTGCCCTCGGCAATGCCGGTTGCCTTGATGTCCTCCGGGTTCATGAACACCTTTGGGGTGTTCTGCTGAAGCTCCAACAAGAACGGCGAGTTGCCATAGGTTGCATGCACGCGGTAGAGCGAGTTGGAGGTGAGGTAGAAGTACGGGTACTTGTCCTTGGCAGTTGGGTCTGCCGCATACTCTGTGTCCTCCAGCGGAGGCTTGTGAACAGGCAGCTGCTCGCCAAGGTCGAGGAAGATGTCCTCGTCCTTGTAGAACTCTATGCGGCCCGACTTCACGAACTTGGCGGTAACGTCGAGAGCGTTGGGACGCGAGACCGTTGGGAACGGCTGGCGGCCTACGATCTGATCCCAGAACGGAATGTGCTTCTCCTCCGGATTGCTGTGCGCCAGCTTTCCCGGGCCCTCGCGAAGCTCCGCGGCAGTGATGTGGCTTATGGTGTCCCCGCCGTTGGCGAGCAGCATCTCCAGCACGTCGTTTGCAGCATCCTCCGCCTGGTCCTGGCTAAACTGCGGCCAGTACTGGTCGTTGGAGGGGTTCATGTAATGCGAGAGCTCCTTTAGGATCCAGATCTCGGGCTGGGCGATTCCAGGTGGATCCACCATCTTCTGCATTAGCTGCACCCAGGGATGCAGCGGCGTAATCACAAGCTCGGTTTTCTCGTACCAGCTGGCGGCGGCAAGGACGACGTCTGCGTACTCGCAGCTAGTTGTGCGCTGGAAGTCCATCACGACAACGCACTCCAGCTCGCCGTTGTTCTTGGCGTCGCGAATCCAATTTGCCACGTTATGCTGCTCAAAGGGGTTGCCCCATCCAACCACAAGTGCGTGGATGCCATCTGCAGGCGCCTTAGCGCTCATGGTCTTGGTCTTGCCGTTGACCATGTAGTGGAACGGATAGGAGTGCTTCACGGCATTAGGCGGCATGAACCACGACGCCGTGTTGAACCTGGTCTTGTACTGGCCAACGTAGGTGGAGATTCCCTCGCCCACCTGATGGCCAATGCTGCCGGTAAGAGCGGAGATAAGGGCAACTGCGCGTCCCTTTAGGTCTCCGTGGTACCACTGGAAGTTGGAGCCTCCGAAGATGATATGCATGGGCTTTATGGTGGCGGCCTGTATTGCAAGGTCGCGGATGTCATTTGCATCCACGCCAGTGGTTTCTACCACGGACTCCGGAGTGTAGTTCTCGAGGTCCTCGAGCAAAAGCGAGAACACGGTCTTTGCCCTAACCACGCTGCCATCTGCGAGCGTTACGTCGTACTCGCCCTCGAGGGCATAGCCGTTGGTGTCCTGCAGCGAGGTTGGATCTGTTGCCACGAAGCTGCCGGCCGCCTCGTTGTAAGCCACGTACGACTGCCTGTACTCGGGAATTCCCGCCACCGCGGAGAGGCCGTTTACCTCGTTTGCAAGCAGGCGCTTCCCGGTTTGGGTGTTAACCAGCAGCGGCATGTCGGTGTAGGTCTTGAGGAAGTCCTGGTCGTACAGGTTCTTGTCGATTATCACCTTGCACATTGCGAGCGCCAGCGCTGCGTCGGAGCTTGGAGCGCACTGCACCCATTGGTCTGCCTTTGATGCCGTGACGGTGAAGTTGGGGTCGATCACGATCACCTTGCCGCCGGCCTCGCGCGAATAGGTGAGGAAGTGCGAGTCGGGGAGCCTCGTGGTCATGATGTTGGAGCCGAAAATCAGGGTGAGCTTGGAGTCTTCCCAGCAGTAGCTCTCCAGCTCCTCGCTCTGGCAACCGAAGGTCTCGGGCCAGAACATGGGGAGGTCGCCGTTAAGCTCGTAGCCACCGATGGCCGACCAACCATACATGTTGGTGATGCGCACCAGCGAGCCCTTCTGAATGTGTCCGGTGCCCTGAACCTGCCAGATCACGCCAACCGACTCCGGGCCGTACTTGTCCATCACGCTGTTGAGCATATCGGCGGCCTTGCCAAGAGCCGTGTCCCAGTCGGTCTCGACCAGCTCGCCCGTCACGTCGTCGTGAATCATGGGAGCCTTGAGCCTGTCCGGCCCGTGGACCAGCGTGTTGATGCTGATGCCCTTCAGGCACCCACGTGGATTGTAGTGCTCGTACGGGTAGTCTGCCGCCTGCACTATGTTGGTGATCATCCCGTCATGCACGAAGGCCTTCATGCCGCACGAACCCGTGCAGTTTGGCGCGCAAGTGGTGCGGACCCACTTGCCCTCCGGAGGCGTGCTGCTGGCCAGTGCCTTCGAAGCCATGACCCCTGGCATCACCCCTGCGGTTCCGGCAACCCCTGCCACGGCGGCAGTTGCAGCCATTCCCTTCACGAACGTGCGGCGCGAAATCTTGTGCTTGGGAATCTCCGGGATTTCCGGTGTTGGAATATCCGTCATCTCTTCGCTACCTCTCCCCAAAAATCGCCGCATATCTTGCCGTATGCGGCGCCATGTCTTGTTTGCGGCCAGACTAGACATCCGGCCATAATTGCTTGTGGCCGGTTTGCGCAATCGGCTTGGGCAGCCGGCCATGATTGCCCAAATCTTATCTAGCCGTCATAAGTTTAATGAAAAGGACAATTCAAGTTGTTGCAAAGACCACAAAATTTGCCCCATTCCAACAATTTCCCAAAATTATAGGGAGATAAAATTTCGGAAAGGTAACCCGATGTTGTGGTTCTCGTCAGGTATGGCGGGAACGCAATTGTCAGATGCACCGCCGGCACCGGCCTGGCAGGTCGGTGCCGTCTGCAACTGGACAATCGGGTACCGTTGGCCACAACAGGGCAATCGGGCATCTCACTCCGCTACTTCTCCGGCTCTTCCTTCTTCTCGTCATCCACATCGAAGAGCGCGGAGGCGTCCTTCAAGAGCGAGATTATGGGCAGACCTTGCGGGCACGAGCGCTCGCACTGGCCGCATCCAATGCACTCGGCAGCCTTGATTCCGCGGCCCTCGAAATCGTAATTGCCCTTGGCCGACTTGAAGTTTCCGAACATGCGGTACTGGTTCACGGCGTTGAAAATTCCCGGGATAACGAGGTTCTTGGGGCATTCCTTGTCGCAGTAATGGCAGCCGGTGCACCCGATGAGGTCCTTGGAGTTGAACACCTCCTGGGCACGCTCGATCACGGCGCTGTCGGACTCCGACAATGGTTTGAGCCCCTTGAAGGTCTTGATGTTGTCGCGCATCTGCTCGATGTTGGACATTCCAGAGAGGATGGTTACCACGCCGGGGAGGTCTGCCACGAAGCGCAGTGCCCACGACGCTAGCGACGCATCCGGATCGGCATCCTCGAAAACTTTGGCAACATCCTTAGGAGGATTGGCCAGCAGCCCGCCCTTGACGGGCTCCATGATAATGACCGGCTTGCCGTGCTTATGGGCGGTTTCGAAGCATGCTCCCGACTGCACGTACGCCGCGTTCCAATCTACGTAGTTAACCTGAAGCTGCACGAACTCCACCTCGGGGTGCTCGGTTAGAACCCTATCGAGCACCGGAGCCTGGTCGTGGAAGCTGATGCCGATGTGCTTCGCAATTCCCTGGCGCTTGGCGTCGTTTAGGAAATCCCACATGCCGAAGTCGTCGAAAATCTTGGTTCTAGCAGCGCCGATGTTATGGAGCATGTAGAAATCGAAGTACTCGGCGCCTGTGGTGTCGAGCGATGTTTGCAGGAATGCCTTGGCCTCCTCGGCGGTCTTCGCGCCAATCCAGGCAGCGTTCTTAGTGGCCAGCTGATAGCTGCTTCTCGGGTACTTATCCACCAGCGTCTTCTTGATGGTTGCCTCGGAGTCGCCATAAGCACGGGCGGTGTCGAAATACGTGAACCCAGCGTCGAGGAACTCGTCCACCATCTGCTGAACGCGCGCGGCATCGGTTGGAGCATCGCGTTCGGTGGCATCGTCTATCTTCGGGAGCCTCATGAGGCCGAATCCCAGTTTTGGAATGTCCTGTCCCAAATAGCCGTCTGGCAGCATCGTCTTCAGCTGGTTCCCGTTCATAAAGCACCCTTCCATCGTGGTTTTACACAGTTCGCTCCGGTGGTTTTACACAGTTCGCTCCGGTGGTTTTACACAGTTCG
>CADBOM010000193.1 GCA_902796325.1 uncultured Coriobacteriaceae bacterium | reverse complement strand
TGGGTACCGCGTGATAATCGTTGGTGAATCCGGACATCCAGAGGTCGAGGCCATACTCTCGTATGCAGGCGATAGCGCGATGGTGGTTCAAGACGAAACCCAGATTCCGCAGCTCGATCCCAATACCAAGATCGGTGTCGTTGTTCAAACCACGCAGCCTCTCTCAAAACTCGATAGCGTGGTTGCATACCTCAACGAAAGATATTCAGACGTTGACGTAGAGAACACAATTTGCTCGGCAACCAAAAATCGCCAGGAAGCGGCTCTTGACCTCTCAGGCAAAGTGGACGCCATGGTTGTAATCGGCGGGCGTAACTCTGGTAACACCACGAGGCTTTATGAGATTTGCCGTGATTCTTGCCAGAACACCCATCACATAGAGTCATCCGATGAGCTCGATCCAAGCTGGTTTACCGGTTGCGAGAGCATAGGCGTAACCGCCGGAGCCTCGACTCCACAAGCCCAGATCAAAACCGTTATGGATGCATTGGAGAAAATGTAGCCATGGCCTATGATTTTTCTCGTGAGAACCTCGTTGGCCACAACCCTGTTCCAAATGAGCTTGATGAAGGAGCGCTTAGAGGACTGCTTGAAGGGTCGTTTGCCTCTGATGCATCTCCCAGAAGAGCAGACTATGCTCCAACGCAGATGCAAAGTAGCGGTGGAGCCGTGGTTGCAAGCGTTGCGGAAGGCTCGCCTGCCGCGAGAGCCGGGCTCGTGCCCGGTGCCAAGGTCATAGATGTCGACGACGAAGAGATCGAAGACATCATCGACTGGTTCTGGCTCTCCGACGGTTACGATGTGAGCTTAACCTGCGAATTCCCAGATGGCACGCAACGTAGCGTGAACATGGAGCGCGAGCCAATGGAAAGCTGGGGCTTCGAGTTTTCCGATAACGTGTTC
Source organism: uncultured Coriobacteriaceae bacterium (assembly GCA_902796325.1). GTDB lineage: Bacteria > Actinomycetota > Coriobacteriia > Coriobacteriales > CADBOM01 > CADBOM01. The sequence goes on along the minus strand of CADBOM010000193.1, from coordinate 14,648 downwards.
GACGGGGTTAGAACTTGCTGTAATTCGTGCGCCTTCTGTTTCATGAGCATGCTTCCAAAAGGCATGAGAAGCGGGATGTACCTTAGAGACGACGACTACAGGCTCTCGTTTCTCCAAGGTAATTTCGTCACCCTTACAAACATGAGCGACGAGGACGTGGACAAGATAATAGCCATGGACCTCTCGCCAATACACGTTTCGCTGCATGCCCTAGATCCAGATGCCAGACTCCAACTGATGGGCAAGAACCATCAAAGAGGCCTGGATGTGATGCGCGAACTTCTCAGCGCAGGAATAGACCTCCACTTGCAGGTTGTTCTGGTACCCGGCGTAAACGATGGCAGGGTTTTGGACGAATTGGCAGGATGGGCTGTCGAACAGGAGCATGTGCTTTCGCTTGGCATAGTTCCGCTTGGGTTCACTAGATTCCAGGACAGGTTTGACAAGTCGTTTGGGAATCCAGCGGACGCATTGGCGGTAATCGACCAGATGAAGCCCTTCCAAAGGAGGGCCCGCGAACTTTACGGATGCACCAAGGTTCATCTTGCAGATGAATTCTACGTGAATGCTTACCCGGGTAAAGTGCTGGAAAATTTGCCGGAAAGCTGGGAATACGACGATTATCCGCAATTTTTCGATGGAATAGGAATGCTCAGATCATTGGCTGACGAATGGCGGGAACTCGTAGGAGAGGCCGGCTCGACTGCCGAAGCGGAGGGTTCGGGCAACCATGGTGGCCATGCGGATTCCGAAGCATCGAGAACATCGAAGAAGGTGCTCGTAGTTTGCGGAACGGCGCTCCAGCCAATTATGCAGAAGCTGCTTGACAACAGCCCGTTTGCTGCCTATGCCAACGCTGTGGGTATCGAGAACAGGTTCTTTGGTGGAAACGTTGACGTAACAGGCTTGCTCACGGGAGCAGATGTTAGAGAACAGCTGCCTGAATGGATGCAGCAGATTGGCGGCACGTCAAACAGCGAGAGCCTGGACCACGGCAGCGATGCCACTGGCATCACCGCTGGCATCGGCAAAGGCGGCTCCAACAGCATCTGCGCAAAGGGGTTCTCCGAAGATATATGCGTGATACTGCCCGAAGCCATGTTCAACGACGATGGCCTGACCTTGGACAACCTCAGTGCCGCTGATATCGAGAGCGATATTTCGTGTCCGGTTAGCGTGGTATGCTATAGCGCGTCGGAAATTTTCGACTTGCTAAAAAGCATCCTCGGCTAGCTAATCGCCAGCCGCATATTACATATACAAAAAACGAAAAGATACGGGGATCAAATGGCATTGCCCATCGTTGCGATTGTAGGTCGCCCGAATGTTGGAAAATCCACATTCGTGAACAGAATAACCGGAACCTCCGATGCCATCGTGCACGAGCACAGAGGCGTCACGCGCGACCGCTCCTACCACAAGGCGGATTGGAACGGTGTTGATTTCATGCTGATCGACACCGGCGGAGTCGAGATGGCAGACGACGATAGGTTCCAGTCTTCGATTAGGGAACAGGCGCTGCTGGCTGCAGACGAAGCCGACGTAATACTCTTCATGGTCGACGGCAGAAGCGATGTTACCAGCGACGACATTGAGCTGGCAAGGCAATTCAGGCGCATGAAGACGCCCGTCTTCCTCATCGTTAACAAGATGGATAATCCAGAAGACGAGTCGGCAATTTGGAATTACATGCAGCTTGGACTCGGCGAGCCTTGGCCAATATCGTCTATCCATGGCCATGGGACAGGCGATCTTCTGGATGCCGTTGTTGAGAAGCTTCCCAAGGTGGAAGAGGCAGAAGAAGAAATCGAGGCAATAAACGTTGCCATCATCGGCCGACCAAATGCCGGCAAGTCCTCGCTGATAAACAAGATGACGGGAACTCAGAGGGCAATCGTTTCGGATGTTGCCGGAACCACGAGAGATTCCATCGACGCAATTGTCGAACACGAGGGCAAAACCTACAGACTGGTGGATACCGCTGGAATTCGCAAGAAGAGCGGCATTGTCGAGGATCTCGAGTACTACGGTTATCTGAGGTCTATCAGGGCAATAGAGCGCGCCGATGTTGCCATCCTGGTTATAGACAGCACGCTCGGGCTTACCGACCAAGACCAGAAAGTTGCCGGTATTGCCCGCGAGAAGGGCGTGGCGCTCATCATCTGCCTTAACAAGTGGGACGTCGTTACAGATCCAAGGGAGCGCGAGGACCTTAGAGAAATCATAGGCGACAGGCTGCAATTCGTTGGCTATGCTCCGGTTCAGGCAATCTCCGCTATGACGGGTCGCAGCGTTCATAGGATCTGGGATATGATCGACAAGGTATACGCAAATCATGCCCAGCATATATCAACCTCTAAGCTCAACAATTTCCTGGAGGAAATCAGGGAGTTCGGCTACACGGTTATCAGCGGCAAGAAGCGCCTTAAGATGAACTACATCACGCAAACCGCTGAATGCCCGCCAACCTTCACGATTTTCTGCAACCACCCCGAAATCGTCGATCCCAATTACGAGCGCTTCCTCGAAAATCGCATAAGGGAGAAATTCGACCTAGAGGGAACCCCTGTAAGGTTCATTTTCAGGCGAAAGGCTAATTAGTTGATGAGCTCCTCGGTCATAATCGGAATACTCTGCATAGTGCTTGGCCTGGTGGGCTCCTACCTTGTGGGAGGAATACCCGACGGCGTCCTGGTTGGTAAGGCTTTCGGCGGAATTGACGTTCGAAAGCACGGCTCGGGAAATATCGGAACCACCAACTCGCTTAGGCTTGGCGGATGGAAGATGGGCCTTCTCACCTGCGCCTGCGACATTCTGAAGGGCGTGGTTGGAACACTCATCGTTTACTTCGTTATCATGGCGCTCGCAAATGCAGGCGGTGAGCTCGGCGAATTCGGAGCTCAGCTATCCAGCGGTTGGGAGTATGAGCTGGCGATGGGTCTTGCCATGTTCATAACGGTTGTCGGACATGTGTATTCCCCATACCTGCACTTCAAGGGCGGAAAGGGAATCGCCACTTCTTTCGGTGGATTCCTCGTGGTGTGCCCATGGTGTGCGCTTACCTCGATAATCGCATTCCTGTCGCTTTCCGCCATTACAAAGCATGTCTCGGTTGGATCGCTTGCCGGCGCACTTGCATACTTGGCAACCACGTTGATTGTCTACTCGTATTCGGTGCCGCTGGTAATTGTGGCGATAATGATCAACGCCTTGGTTTTCTGGGCGCATAGGGCAAACATCAAGAGACTCGTTCGCCATGAGGAGTCGGTGTTCTCCGTGGGGTCTAAGAAAACCATGGAAGAGGCTCGTAAAGAAGAAATCGAAGAGCAGGAAGAGGAAACGAAATGACGATAATGATGGCCCCTTCGATCCTGTCGGCCAATTTCATGGATCTTGGAAACGATGTTGCCAAGATATCAGACGGGGGAGCAGATTACATACATTTCGACGTCATGGATGGTCACTTTGTTCCAAATTTGACCCTCGGGGTTCCTTTCGTCAAAGCCATGAAGAAAATCACGTCGAAGCCGCTGGATGTGCATCTCATGATCAGCAATCCTGGCGAGCAAATCGATTGGTATCTTCAGGCTGGCGCCGACCTCGCAACCATTCACATCGAGGCTTGCGAGAACTCGCAGGAGTGCGCCAAAATCCTCAAGCACATAAAAGATGCGGGAGCAAAGTGCGGAGTGTCCCTGAATCCCGAGACTCCAGCATCGGAAATCGAGGGTTTGGTTGACATCGTCGACGTCATACTCGTCATGAGCGTTCACCCTGGTTTTGGAGGGCAATCTTTCATCAGCTCTTCTCCTGCCAAGGTTTGCAGGATACAGCAGATGTGCGAAGCCAGGAATTCGCATCCTATCATCGAGGTAGATGGCGGAATCAATAAGGAAACCGCACCTCTCGTTACCTCGATGGGAGCAACCATGCTGGTTGCCGGAAGTGCGATATTCGGCCAGCCAGACCCAGTCAAGGCCATGGAAGACATCCGCATTAGCGGCCAGGGCGCAATAGAGGCCTAGCAGAATGACCAGCCGAGTTTATCTGGATTACGCGGCAACTTCGCCGCTAGACAAGCGTGTACTGGATGCCATGATGCCGTATCTTACCCAAGACTTCGGCAATGCCAGCACCCTCTACGAAGAAGGCCGAGTTTCTCACGAGGCAGTGGAGAAGTCCCGGCACGATATTGCCACTGCCATAGGTTGCCGAGACCCATATGAGCTTGTTTTCACATCCGGCGGAACCGAATCCGATAACACTGCGGTGATGGGAATAGCGCTTGCTGCGAAAGCTCGCCTTAAAAAGAGCTTGGGTCCGGGACACGTTATCTGCTCGTCCTTCGAACACAAGGCGGTATTGGAGCCAGTAGCCAAGCTTAAGTCCTTGGGTTTCGATGTTTCGCATGTGTCGCCGCGATCCGACGGTTTCGTGCATCCAGACGACTTGGAGAAGCTTATACGCCAGGACACCGTGCTAGTGAGCGTCATGGCCGCGAACAACGAGATCGGGACCATCCAACCGCTTTCCGAGCTCGCAGAAGTTGCCCATAGCCACAACGTCCCATTTCATACGGACGCAGTTGCCGGTATGGGAAAGATGCATTTCAGCATACGCGAATTCGGAGTCGACAGTGTTTCGTTCACCGCTCATAAGATTTGCGGACCAAAAGGAATAGGTGCACTTTATGTTTCGAAGAAAGTCCCTTTCCAACCGCTAATCTTAGGTGGTGGGCAGGAAAAGGGCAGGCGAAGCGGCACCTCGGACACCCCAGGAGCAATTGGCCTAGCCAAAGCGCTAGAGCTTTGCAAAGACGAGTTGGACGTTGCCCTTGAAGAGCACGCGAAGATGAGAGATTCGCTTATCTCGAAGCTGACCGAATCTGGGTGCGGCATCACAACACCTATCGACATCGAGCCGGGAAACTATAGTTCCCATCTTTCGAATGTCGTGCCGCTGCTAGTGCCAAAACTAGAATCCGAAACCCTTGTTATGAAGCTTGACGAGATGGGCTTCAGCGTATCCGGTGGCTCTGCATGCACGTCGGCAACTACCAAGGCAAGCCACGTCTTAACCTCGATAGGGGTGTCGGACGACAAAGCAAGCGGATTCCTGCGAATATCTTTCGGCCGGTTTACCACCCAAGACCAGCTGGATGCATTTGCAGATGCCCTTATTTCGATTGTTCGAAATGCCGGGGCATAAAACAACATAAGACCAAATCGGACCCTGATCCTTCAAAGCTTCAGGGTCCGCTTGATAATTAGACTCGAGGCTTTGGATGATCAATCTGGGACATTCATCTTGAGACCTACACCTTGAGATATGAAGCTTGAGACATAAAGCCCGAAGCACGCACAGCACGACAGCCTAAAGCGCACTGCACGGAAATGCCGTGCGAGGCACTCTAATTACGGTGACGTGCATCTAGAAAGGGATGGCAAATGTCCGATAAACCAAAATACCAGCTCGAGAATCACGAGTACGATTTGGATCTGGATCAGCTGACCAATCGCAAACCTCCTAAGGGAACCACCATAGGCGACCTGGTGGATTATCTTTTCTCGTGTTTTCCCCTTAACGATTGCGAGCCATGGGACAAGAGCGGGCTTCTGGTGGGTAGTCGCGAAGCTGAAGTATCTGGAATTGCCATAGCTCTCGATCCAAACGTGAAGACCATAGAGCATGCCTCCAAACTCGGGTGCAATGTGCTCCTAACTCACCATCCTACGTATCTAAACCCTCCGGAAAGGTTCACAGAGATAGAATGCGGCGGCTCTGATTCTGCCAACAGGGTCACGGCGGCCATCAAAAACGACGTCGCTCTTATCGCCATGCACACCAACCTCGACAGGTCGCCCATAACGGGCCAGGTCCTGGCAAACACGCTTGGAATGGTTTACGAAAGCGGATTCGTAAAGGAAGACCCCAGGAAGCCCGCATTTGGATGCGTTGCCAAATCTAAAGATTCACCAAAGACATTGGACCAAATTGCAAGTCTATGCGAAGACTCATATGGGATTGTCCCGAGGGTTTGGGGAGACCCTAATCTGCTGGTCGACACTGTTGGCTTCTGCAATGGGTCGAGTTCTTCTTTTGCGAGTGATATAGTTTTATCTGGTGTAAATTGCATAGTCACTGGCGAGATTTCGTACCACAAGGCATGCGAGGTCTGTGCAGCAGGCAAGGGTTTGATCGAGCTGGGACATGATGTTTCGGAGTTTCCGCTGCTAAAATGCTTGGCGGCAGTGCTACATGCAACAGATGAATTTGGACAGAAAATTTCGATGGTTGAGCCAGATGTTTTCTGGTGGCAGCCGGGGGTGATGAGACGATGAGCGAATCCGAAGCGCTTATTAGACTGCAAGAGATTGACATCGACATCTTGCGAGTGCAGAAGAAGCTGGACAGCATGCCCCAGCTCGAAACGATATCCAAGATAGACGCCAAGATTGCAGATATCGAAGATAAATCCAAGCAGATATCGGCAATCAGGTCCGACTGCGAAGTTCAGATGCAGAAACTCTCCGATGAGATTACAGCTCTGAAGAACCGTGAGAGCGAGCTCAATGGACAGCTCGAGGACAATGCCGACTACAGGTCAGTCACGCACATCACAAAAGATCTCGAGGGAACTGCAAAGAGACGCGACAAAGTGGAGTTCGACTACCAAAAGCTGGTGGAGAGGTCCGACAAGATTTCCGCAGTTGAGGATCAGATATCCAACGCCCTGAATCAGCTGGGCACTAAGAGAGACCAGCTGACTTCCGAGGTAGAGGAAATCGGCAAAGAATCCAAGGCCAAACTCCTAGAGCTTAAACAGCAGCACGATGAAACTGCAGCCCTTATCTCTTCTTCTGTTCTCGAGAAGTACGAGCATCTGAAGGATGTGAAGAAGGGCATTGCCGTTGGAATTCTCGAAGGGTCTCATTGTTCTGCTTGTAGGGTTGAGTTTCCGGAAGGAAAACTGGTGCAGCTTAAGAGCGGCCCGGAAATCACCGTTTGCCCCCAATGCCACAGGATGCTCGTGGTAACTGGAGAATAGGCGGTTAGCATGGCCAACGAGATTAACGGGAAAACCATACTTCTAGGCGTGACGGGTTGCATCGCAGCGTATAAATCATGCGAGATCCTTAGAGGTTTGCAAAAAGCCGGAGCCGATGTGAAGGTGGTTATGACCGAGCATGCCACGGAGTTCGTGGGCCCAACCACATTCAGGGCTCTTACCAATCACGAGGTTGCGGTTGGGCTTTTTGATTCGGCATCCGATCCCATACACCATATCTCGTTAGCCAAAGAGGCAGACCTCATGCTCATCGCTCCTGCCACGGCAAATACTCTGGTGAAGATCGCATATGGCATTGCCGACAATCTTCTAACCACAACTGCTTTGGCCACTACAGCGCAGATAATCGTTGCTCCAGCGATGAACACCCAGATGTGGAAGAACCCCAAAGTTCAAAAGGCGATTTCCATGCTGGAGACCAGTGGAGTTATCGTTGTAACGCCAGATACAGGTCGACTTGCATGCGGCGACACCGGCGAAGGCAAACTTGCTCCAGTAGACACGATCGTTGACATCACCCTCTCGAGTTTCCATGACACATCTAGCTTGGAAGGCAAGACTGTCATGATCACCAGTGGCCCCACCTACGAGCCAATAGATCCTGTGAGATTCATAGGAAACTGGTCTAGTGGCCTTACCGGAACCCTCATTGCAAGTGAGGCGGCTAAGCGCGGCGCAAAGGTGGTACTCGTAAGCGGGCCAACTTCATTGCCCGACCCAAGAAATGTAGAGACCATCCATGTTGAAACGGCAGCCCAGATGCTCGAGGCATCTGCAAGGGCATTCGAGGCTTGTGATGCCGCCGTGTTCTGCGCTGCTGTTGCGGACTTTCGTCCAAAGGCCGTTTCCAAGACCAAGATCAAGAAGCAACCGCTGGGCTCTTTGGCTACGGATGCAGACGCGATCGAGAACTCCGCCGCAGGCTCTGGTGCAGCCGCGGGAACCGCGGGCACAAACTTTACGAACGACCAGGAAACCGAACTTACGATCGAGCTCGTTAGGAATCCAGACATCTTGCAAACGCTTGCACAGAACAAGGGAGCTAGGTTTGTGGTTGGCTTCGCAGCCGAAACCGGAGATGCCATTTCGTATGCAAAGTCCAAGCTCCATTCCAAGAACGCCGACCTCATAGTTGCCAACGACGTTTCGGATCCAGCCCTTGGGTTTGGAACGGCAAACAACAGAGTGTGGCTTGTTTCGAGAGACGCAGTGGTGGATTCTGGCTTGGTAAGCAAGTCGGAAGAAGCGCGTTTGGTTGTAGACCGCATCGCAGAAGCCATAGTGGGATAGGCAGCACATTGGAAACTCAAGACGGCCGCGATAAGAAAAGCTCCGTAAACAGCGATGTTGTATTTGTTCCCGATAACGTGGTTGCAGAAAGAATTCCCCAAACCCAGGAGGAGCTTGAGACAAATATTGCCTTGCTCCCAAAGATCAACATAGGGGCGCTTTTCGCAACTCCAGTATGGGGTCCTGCACATGGGCACTGGATAACGGTCTTGCTCTACCCCTTGTGGGTTTTCGTAGACGACACCATTTTGGCTGCTGTGAAAAATGGGGGAGTTGCCATTGTTCTAGCTGCAATAGTCACGGCTGGAACGATTGCTTTCTGCATATTCTTCTCTCGCACGGCGGGGGAGAAATCTTATCTTCGCGTTGCCGACAAAGTACCCATACAAACCTATCTCAAACGAGAGAAAATCTGGGCCGTTGTATCCGTGCTAATCTCCATAACCGTGGTTTGCATAGCCACCTGGTACAATCTTGCAATCAACTTTGCAGTGGTCTAGAACTTCGCGTTGTCTTCGATTTTGATGAGGAAATGGGCGGGGTCTGCCCATCTGGGTACGGTTATTTCTTCGTTTTAGTGCTAGTCTCAGCCTTGCCCACGCTGGGGCAAACATCGTTTAAGAAGCATGCACTGCATTCGGGGTTTCTCGAATGACAGATTTCCCTGCCAAAGGCAATCCACCTCTTGTTTATGTACGGCCACTCGCTCTCCGGAAAAGTGCGCAGTATATCTTGCTCCACCTTCGATGGGTCTGTTTCCTTCGAGAATCCCAGCTTTCGCGCAATACGACCAACATGCGTGTCCACGGCCACGCCCTGGGCATCGTGAAACGCGTCGTTCATGACGATATTCGCGGTTTTCCGTCCAACCCCGGGCAGCTTCTGAAGAGCATCTATATCTTGTGGAACCTCCCCGTCAAACTCCTCCAAAAGGGTTCTAGCGCAGTCGATGCACCTTTTAGCCTTCGTCTTGTAAAGCCCGATAGATCTTATTACGTCTTCGACTTCCGAAACATCGGCCGAGGCAAGATCTTGTGGTGTGGGCCATTTTGAAAACAGCACAGGGGTTACGGCATTTACTGATTTGTCGGTTGCCTGCGCCGATAGCAACGTTGCAATCACTAGTTGGAACGGCGTTTGGTATTCGAGATACCCGCGTCTGTCGGTGCTTGGATAACGTTCCTGCATACGCTGGCTCACTATGCCGGCTCGCTCCATTATCTTCTTGCCAGGTTTTCTTCTTTTCACGGTGTTCTTCTGTGCCATCTCAACCTCTTGTTGCCATATCCCAAGCTGGCTCGGGAGCATTCGCTCGTTGCTCTTGATCGATTGAAAATCGTGATTCGCGCGAGGGGGCTACCGCAAAAATCCTCGCAAACTCGATTTCGGCGAAGCATGCCAATCCTAGCACGATTTGAAATCCGATTATAAAGCTTGCCAACCTATAATGAATCTCTGACGATTGCTGCACCAAACGTTGAAGAATCCATAGTGCGACGCGCGTGTGTGCATGCCATTACAGCGCCCGCACTTACTGCGATTGAACTTACGAATACAAGCTTTGCATCCCAGCGTGCATTGCATATCTGCACGTCTCATGCAGCGGAAGGCTTTGATAAATGCTCATAGATTCCCTGGCCAAGCACCTGGAGAAGTGCAGGGCCATGAACAACATATACGAACGTCTGGATTGCAACGAGAATCCCGTTCTTGCATCACCACCAACATCGCGCACGATGCTGGTGGCATCGATTTTCGCCAAAAACCCCAGGCCCATGCTCGTTGTTATAGCTGGCGAGGAGGCGGCGAAGAAGTTCGCTCTTGGCCTCACCCTCTATCTTGGCCGGGACAAAGTGGAGCAGATGCCGCTCGAGACCCAGAATCCTTGGTCAACCAAGGACAACGATCCGTCTGTCATGGGCAAGCGCATGCGTGCGATATCTGCTCTGCACAATGGCGAGAGCATGGTGGTTGTTGCGTCGATAAGGGCCCTTATGCGCTGCTATCCTCCGGCGAACAAGATGGTGTTCGATCCAATCGTGTTCACCGAGGGGCAAGAGGTCGACGGTTGCGAATACGAGGATTTGCCGGCCAGGCTCGAGCAGCTGGGTTACACCCGAGAGTCCACTGCGGCGAGCAGGGGAATGTTCTCCGTGCACGGTGACTCCATGGACGTCTTCAGCTCGGAGTCCAACTACCCCGTGCGTATAGAGTTCTTTGGCGACGAGGTGGATAGAATCAGGCGAATCGTGCCTTCCACCGGTCAAACCGTGGCAGACATCGACGAGGTTGGAATCTACCCCGCGCACGAAATAGTGGTCACCCACAAGGAGACCAGGCTTGCCAAGAACAGGCTGGCTGCAGCAGGGCTTCTAACCTACGACATCGAGGCCGAACTGGAGTCGATGGAGACCTTCGGCATACATGGCAGCCAGCTACAGTACCTTCCGTTCCTATTCGACTCCACCCATTGGCCCATCGAGTTCGTGAGTAAAAGCACGCTCACGGTGCTCGTGGAGCCAAGGTCGCTCTTCGACGATTCCATGCGCTTCTACGATGAGCTCAAGGCGGACGCCAAGAAGGCCAAAGCATCGATCGATGGGCTGTACATGGCTCCGGCCAAGATGAAATTCGACGGAACCCAGACGTTGTCGATTCTCTCGCTCATAAGGTCCAGCAGCCATGTGGATTCGGAGCTCAAGGTAAAGAGGATAGAGAACCCCAGCACCGAAGAGAGATTCACGGCCGAAGCCAGGGCTCTTCTGGCCAAAGACTACACGGTGGTTCTTGGAGTTAGCGACCGCAGGATGCGCGAGGAGATGAAGCTCGAGCTCACGGATGCGCACATTCCGATCATAGAGGCTAAAGACGAGACCCCCGCCCTTCATCCGAAGGTCGTAAACGTGGTTGACTCTCCAATTGCCCAGGCAATGCTCATACCTTCCGCGCATCTTGCGCTTTTGAATTCGGGGGACACGATCAACAGCGTAACCGATGCCGGTACGAGCGTGCATGCAGATCCAACGACTATAACCTTCCCATTCAAGCCGGGCGACTACGTGGTGCACGCCAAGCATGGAATCGCATACTTTTCCGGAATGGAGAAGCACGAGATAGACGGCATTTGGCGAGACTATCTGGTTTTGGAATATGCAGCAGGAGACAAGCTGTTCATTCCGGTCGAGCAAATAGGCAAGGTAACCAAATATGTTGGAGCAAGCGGCGTGGAGCCAAAGCTCACGCGCCTCGACACCAACGATTGGACGAGGGCACGCAAGAAGGCTTCGAAGGCTGCCAAGAAGTTGGCCTTCGACCTCGTGGACCTCTATGTGAGAAGATCGTCCGTGCAAGGACATGCCTATTCTCCCGACAACGAGATGCAAAGGCAGATGGAAGACCTGTTCCCCTACGAGGAAACAAGCGATCAGGCTCAGGCAATCGCCGATGTTAAGGCCGATATGGAATCGCCAAGGCCCATGGACCGCTTGATTTGCGGAGACGTTGGCTATGGCAAAACCGAGGTGGCAATCAGAGCCGCCTTCAAAGCGGTTCAGGACGGAATGCAGGTCATGGTGCTTTGCCCCACAACCATCTTGGCGCAGCAGCACTACACCACGTTCAGCGATAGGTTCGAGACCTTCCCGGTTAACGTCGACATCATATCGAGGTTCAAGACACCGACTCAGCAGAAGAAGACGCTCGAGGGCTTCGCAAGCGGAACCGTTGACGTGCTCATCGGAACCCACAGATTGCTTTCACGAGACGTTAGCCCCAAACAACTTGGGCTTGTGATCATCGACGAGGAGCAGAAGTTCGGAGTGCGACACAAGGAGCAGATGAAGAACCTGCGCGAGCATATCGACGTGCTCACGCTAACGGCCACGCCTATCCCGCGCACCCTCCAGATGTCACTCGGCGGAATAAGGGATATGTCGGTCATAGACACGCCACCTTCGTTCAGACACCCCGTCGAAGTTTATGTTGGCGAATGGGACGAGGACATAGTGAGCGGTGCCATCAGACGCGAGATGGAGCGAAGAGGCCAGGTTTACTACGTGGCAACGAAGATCGCTGACATCGACGATGCGGTGTCCAAGGTGCAGCAAGCCGTGCCCGAGGCGCGAATTGGCTTTGCCCACGGCCGCATGGACAAGAAGGTGCTGGAAGATGTGATGGAGCGCTTCTCGGCTGGAGAGCTCGACGTTTTGGTGTCCACCACCATCATCGAATCCGGATTGGACAACCCGCACACCAACACCCTCATAATCGAGGACTCGCAGATGCTGGGATTGTCGCAGCTGTACCAGCTTAAGGGCAGGGTTGGACGTTCCCACGACAAGGCTTACGCATACTTCATGTTCCCCCAGGATGCGCATCTTACCGAAGAGGCTGTGGACAGGCTGGTTGCCATCAAGGAAAACCAGGACTTTGGCAGCGGGCTTAAGATTGCGATGCGCGACCTCGAGATCAGAGGCGCGGGCTCTCTTCTTGGAGGAGAGCAATCGGGCAACATCAGCGCAATCGGATTCGAGGCTTTCACGGCGATGCTCTCCGATTACGTGCAGGAGGCCAGGGGAGGCTCTCAGACGCAGATGATCGAGGACACCGTGATAGACCTACCTGCAGATGTATACCTTCCGGAGGAATACATCACGTCTACCGAAGACCGCGTTGGCTTCTATCGCAAGTACGCCGTGGTAAAAACCGAATACGACATCAAGCGCATGTCGGAAGAGATGGTAAACGCGTATGGTGAGCCTCCGGAGCAGGCCAGAAACCTCATAGACAGGGCGTATATCCAGCTGATGATGCGGAAGATGGGCATACAGACCATCTCGTATATTGGGAACAAGGTTACATTCGACCCGATTAAATTGGACGCGAGGCAGCGCATCTACGTGAAGAAGCGCAACGCCATCTACTACGCGAAATCATACAAGATGTCCTGGAACCCACGCGGAACAGAAGACATATTCGACAAGGTCCTGAACCTGCTAAACGACATAGCGCAGATAAACATCACCAGCGACGACAGCGAGCTGGACGATGACACTGTGGCATGATGACAATCGCCCAAACCACAACGAACGAGGAGCATATAGCCTTGAACGAAGAGAGCCAATCTTTAGACCACGTTAGCGTGTCTGTTCCGCCGGAGGGCGCCACCACGGGAGAGAAATTCGAGCGCTTGGTGAAGATAATAGCCGCCCTGCGCGGACCAAACGGTTGCCCCTGGGACAGAAGCCAAACCCACCAATCCATCGGCAGAAACGTTGTGGAGGAGTCTTACGAAGCACTGCAGGCAATCGAGGACAACGACCTCACTGACATGTGCGAGGAGCTGGGCGACGTTCTCATGCAGGTGGTTTTGCAGTCTCAGATCGCCGTAGATCAGGGCGAGTTCTGCATAGACGATGTAATCGACGGGATCTCGAAGAAAATGGTGAGCCGTCACCCGCATGTATTCGGCACGGACGCCTCGTTTGAAGCTGCAGGTTTCACGCAAGAGGACATCGACCAGATAAACTCCGTGCAAACCGCCGACGACGTGCTGCCACTGTGGGATGCCATCAAGGTGAGGGAGAAGCAAAAGAAGGCCCAGGCAAAGGAGCAAGCTGCGATTGCAAGTGGCGAGAAGCCAAGGCCGAAGAGCATGCTTGACGATGTATCAAAATCCCAGCCTTCCCTCATGCAGGCGCAGGATATATCGCGCAAAGCGGTCTCGTACGGATTTGAATGGGAGACCGTGGACGACGTATGGGACAAGGTCTACGAGGAAATAGGGGAGTACAAGCAGGCCATCAAGGTTGCAGGAGATTCCAAGGAAGCTGCAGACGCAGATTCCGCAGAGTTGGAATTTGGCGACATCCTGTTTTCGCTCGTGAACGTTGCCCGTAAAGATGGCATAGACGCCGAGACCGCTTTGAGAAAGACATGCGACAAGTTTAGAAGGCGTTGGAGCTGCATGGAAGAACAAGCCTCCAAGGAAAACAGGACGCTCGACTCGTACGACATCGATGGCCTGGACTCCCTTTGGGGACAAGCCAAGAAGCAGCTTGGAGAACACTAGCAAGAGCTGTGGCCCCAGTTTATAAAATATGGGGTATATTGTGTGTAATTTGAACAGCGATGCAGGTATATAAGGGGAACCCCAGATGACTTTCGAGCAATTTCTCATCGACCACGCGGATGTAGTTAACAACTTCATGGACAGTTACTTCGACGGTGAGAAAAACCCCGACATCAGAAAGTACCTTTACGACCCGCTGACCGGTTTTATCTCCAACGC
>CADBOM010000192.1 GCA_902796325.1 uncultured Coriobacteriaceae bacterium | reverse complement strand
CGCGATACTCATCAACAAGATAGACCTTGCCGATGAGGAGTCGGTTGCCATGGCCGTAAACGATGTGTCGGCGATAAACCCGGATGCCCCCGTGTACAAGGTGAGCGCGAGCATGGACATCGACGGCAAGATTTGGGACGAAATTCTTGGAGATGACTAGCATGGACGCACATGAGCACGAACATCACCACGACCACGAACATGATTGCGATTGCGAGCACGATCACGAACATCACCACGACCACGAACATGATTGCGATTGCGAGCACGACCACGAACATCACCATGACCACGACCACGAGCACCATCATCACGAAAACAAACGTCAGCTAGGATCGACCGGATACACCGACTTCACGGTACAGGAAGGCGCTTCCGTGGTATCTGCTACCGGCACCCTACCTTTCCCACTAGACGAGGCTCGCGATAAGATGACCCAGATCATGCAGGATTTGGGCGCATGGGTAGACGGCAAGGATGGCATCATCGGCCACATCAAGTGCTCCCTAACATCGCAAACAGTCGCAACGCTTTCGATAACCCTGGACGAGGTGCAGCAGAAGCAAACCAATGTTCCAGGCATTCCCCTCACGTTCGTGGCAATCGTGTTCGGGATTGAGCCACAGGACCTTCGCGACGAAGTTGAGAGTAAGCTTTCGGCAGTTGTGGAATAAAACTCAATTGCGCAGTAGGGCCTACGGAATATTGACGGTAGGCGGAAGTTATCTGGCACCTTTTCGAGCATCTCCCAAGCTCCCGATTTCAGCGAAATCCGCATAAAAAACGACGAGGTGGAGTTTTACCAGAAACTCCACCTCGCCTATTTTTGGGATCATTTAGCCAGCCGTGGCAGTTACTCGCGCAACTCCTCCATCTCGGCCTTGAACTTCTCGTGCTCGAGCTTGGCCTCTATGGTGTCGCGCTCCAACTCTTCGCGCGACTCGTGCCAGCACACTGTTTTGGGCATGTTGGGTATCGAATCCGAGATAAACACCGGGTCTAGCCCCGCAAGCTTCTGCCTCCTGTAGTCGTCGAAGCAAAGCAGAGCCCATTTGCCCAAGATCAAAATCACGAAGATGTTGATCATGGCTTCCAGCCCCATGAATATGTCCGCCAGGTTCCATGCCAGTGTAAGATTCGATTGCGCACCGAAGAACACCACGATGCAGCACAGAATCCTGAATGCATAGAGGGCCGGCTTGCTCTTGGTGATGAACTTGAAGTTGCTCTCCGCATAGAAGTAGTTTCCTATTAGGCTGGAGAACGCGAAGGCGAAGATTGCAACCGTCATGAAATTGATACCGATGTCGCCAAAGCCAAAGTACATGGCCTGCTGCACGAGAACCATATTGCTGATGGAATCTGGATCTCCGTTTGCGAAGTAGAGCAGCGACGAGTGATCCTGCACGAAAAACATTATCATGATGGCCGAGCACGAGCAGATCACGATGGTATCGAGAAACACCGAAAGCGTCTGGATGAGGCCCTGCTTCACAGGATGCGAGACGCTTGCAGAAGCTGCGGCATTTGGAGCCGATCCCATTCCGGCCTCGTTGGAGAACAGGCCTCGTTTGATTCCCTGCACCACCATCGAGCCGGCGAAGCCTCCCATAATGGACTGAAAATCGAAGGCGTCCTGGAAGATCATTCCAAAGATCACAGGCAGTGACGCCGCGTTCATAACCGACAGGACTATGGTGAGACCAATGTATCCGATTGCCATTGCGGGAACGATGAACGACGTGAGGAAGCTGATCCTGTGGGTTCCACCAAAAAGCACCAGCGCCACTATCACGGCGAGGATAAGCCCGAGAGCGAACGGACCGTTGGTTTCCCAATATCCCGGGATGTAGTACTCCAGAGACGAGCTCATGTTGTAGGTTTGCAGCCCGTTAAATCCAACGGCAAAGCATAGGATCAGGCTTACCGAGAAGCACACTCCAAGCCAGCGCTTTCCAAGAGCCTGCTGAATGTAATATGCGGGACCTCCGCGGAACTCACCGTCTTTGCCCTTGACTTTCCAGATTTGTGCCAAGGTTGACTCGATGAAAGCGGATGCGCTGGTAATGAGAGCCATGATCCACATCCAGAACACCGCACCTGGCCCTCCGGTGGCGATTGCCGTTGCCACACCGGCGATGTTTCCGGTACCAACTCGGCTGGCGGTAGAGACCATCATGGCTTGGAACGACGATACGCTCTTCTCGCCCGGAGCATGCTTTTTCTCCGTTAGATGCTTGAACATGTCTTTTATGTACCTGAACTGAACGCCACGGGTTCGAACAGTGAAGTACACGCCAGCGAATATAAGGAGAAACACCAGGAAATACGTGTACATATAGGTATCGATGGTGTCTGTGACGGCAATTATCGAGTCCATGAATCCCCCGCTAGCCCGAAGTCGTGGCGTTTATTCAACGCACATTTACAGCTGTTTATTAATTTTTGGACAAGATTATTGCAAGAACGGAAAGCTTCGCTATGGGAAATTGATGGCAAGCCATTCGATATGCCCATGCAGGGCAGAAACTTGCAGTGATGATGTCGCAGAGGCAGAGTATACAGCACTTGTCCACTAAACTTGGCAATGAGGGACAAGCTTACCGGCTGAAGGACGAGGCTTTGGAACTAAGTTGACAGAGATGTCGGAAAACCAGCGGCAAGATGTCAGCAAACCAACCGCAAAAGCGGCATTAATGCCTGAACACGATCTCTCCAGTAACGGGGTCCATGGATTCAATGATTGCCAGGGAATCTAACCTGACTCCCAGAAGCCTTAGCTTCTCGCCTCCGGGCTGGAACCCCTTTTCTATGGCAATTCCAACGCCCTCCACGGTGGCACCCGCCTGGTCGCATATATCCAGCAGACCGTCCACGGCCCATCCGTTGGCCATGAAGTCGTCGATGATCAGCACATGGTCATTGGAATCGAGCACATTTTTTTCGACTATCACATCATATGAGCGCCTATGGGTAAACGATTGAATTTGGGTGGAATACACCTCGCCATCGATATTTATGCTCTGGCTCTTCTTTGCAAAGACCGCCGGCACGCCAATCTCGCGCGCAGCCATGATGGCGAGGGATATTCCGGAGGCCTCGATGGTGAGCACCTTGTTAATTGGGGCATCGGCGAAATCCTGCTTCCATTGCAGCGCCATGGCCTCGAACAGCTTGGGGTCCATCTGATGGTTTAGAAAAGATCCGACCTTCAAGACGCCATCGCTTTTAACGACGCCATCCTTCAAGATTCTCTCTTCCAAAAGTCTCATCGAAAAACACCCCCATGGCTCACGGTCCCCTAACCCTTTCAAAAGAGTTTAGCCTTTGTTGGGCAGTGCTGAATGGGTTTTTGCAATCTTTCTTGAAAGCTGAGGCTCTTTTGCGCATGCCCAGCAGAAGCGCAAACATGACCGCATTGGCCTGACCACGCATTAGCCTGACCACGCATCGGCCGCAAACAAGAAGAAAGGGCTCCGGATTTAATTCCGAAGCCCTTTTCCTTTCGTTCCTTATGGATGATCGCTGCCGATGCCATCTATATCAGCATCGCATCAATATCGGTGCTGCAAAGATGCCAGCTAGTCCAATCCGGTGAATGCCGGGTAAGCAGACTCGCCGTGTAGCGGCTCATCGAGTCCGGCCATCTCAACATCCTGGCTGACCCTGAGCGAGCCATGGAAGATCGCCTTGGTAACGAATCCAAGGATCGTAACCACTATCGTGCAGTACACGATGGTTACCAGAACTCCAAGGCACTGCGAACCCAGAAGCTGGAAGCTTCCGTTGTAGATGAGTCCGCCAACCCTGGTCCAGGAGAGATCGGGCCTTGCGAAGATTCCAACCAGGATTCCTCCGAGAATTCCTCCAACTCCGTGGCATCCAAAGGCATCGAGTGCATCGTCGTAGCCGATCTTTTTCTTGCAGAAGGAGATTGCGAAGAAGCACACCGGGGAAACGATGAATCCTTCTACGACTGCCGCCCAAGGATCCACAAACCCGCATCCTGGGGTAATCACAACCAGGCCCGCAACGATACCAGTTGAAGCACCAACCAGCGTTGGCTTGCCCAGCTTGATGCGCTCCACGATTATCCACGAAACCGCCGCCGCGCAAGCTGCAACCAGAGTGTTCAGAACTGCGAGTCCCGCATATCCGTCTGCTACCAGAGCAGAACCGCCGTTGAATCCAAACCAACCCATGAACAGGAGGCCTGCGCCAAGCATTACGAACGGAACGTTATGCGCCCTGTAGTTCATCATGCTAAATCCGCGCCTCTTGCCCAAGATCAAGCACAAGATAAGTCCGGACAAACCAGATGAGATATGAACGACCGTTCCACCTGCGAAGTCGATTGCCCCAATTGCATATTCGCTACCGATGATGCCGCCGCCCCAGGTCATATGCGCCATGGGAGCGTATACGAGAATCGGCCAAAGAACGGTTAGGAACGCAACCGCGCCGAACTTCGAACGTCCGGCCAGCGAACCGGTTACGATCGCCGTGGTAACCATGCAGAACGATGCTTGGAATGCAACGCTCAAAACTCCCGGATAGCTTGCATATGGAGCAGCTGCCAAAGTGGCGCCATCGGCAACCGAAGCTGAAGTGGCGGCTTCTGCCATAGCCCAGTCTGTGAACATCCGGTCAAATCCGCCGAAGAACAGAGCCACTGGATTAACCAGATTCCCCGCATCGTCGAAGGGAGTGACTCCGCCGTAAGCGATGGAATCACCGATTACCACCCAAAGAACTCCGCCGATGCCCATAGCCATTATCGTCATGAGCATGGTATTGATGGAGTTCTTCCTGCGCGACAATCCTCCGTAGAAAAGCCCCAGTGCAGGACTCATCATAACGACCAATGCTGTAGAAACCAGCATGAAGGCCGTTGTTCCCGTATCGAACACATCCATCACCCCTTATCTATCGCTGATCTACATTCCCAACGTGTGGCTGCGAGACATTCAGCTTTGCCCCGCAACCAACCCTATAAACTAGTAGGCAGGCGCAGCAATCGGATACCACCTGGAGCCAAGGTCCCTAAGTGCTGGACGCCCTTCGTGCTCCAAGCCTCCACGCCTGCTTCCATCGCGCTCGCTTTTACCAGACTGTCGTTGCTGTCGATTTCCCGACAGCGGTGGTCTTGGAGCCCAAGCCGAACGATCTTCTTCTTTGCTCTCGGCAAAGCCGTTATCTGACTCTGAAGAAGCTTTTTGGGCTATCATCTTGAAAGCGAAATCGATGAAAGGATTTTCTAGCATGCCTACTCCTTTGGGTACTTGTATAAAGAACCTGAGAAAGCAACGCGGACTCACGTTGGCCGAGGTCTCGGAGAAAACCAAGCTCTCGCTTGGATTTCTGAGCAATCTCGAGAGAAACGAGACAAGCCCAACGATTGCCAATCTCCAAAAAATATGCGACGCGCTCGGAATCACCATCAACGACATCCTGGAAGATCACGACGACTCAAAAACAGCGGTCGTCGTAAGGGCTGGCGAACGAAAGCCGTTGTTCGAACAACCGAGCGGAGCGCTATCCTATTCCTCCGTTACCAGGGGAACCACGGTGATAAAGGTTAGCTCGATGACCCTTGCCGGTAACGAAACCGTGCAATTTGCACCGCACGACCATGACGAGCTTGGAATAATCGAATCGGGAACCATGGAGCTCAAGGTTGCAAATGAAACCTACGAGCTCAATCCCGGTGACAGCATCTACATTCATGCCGGAACACTGCACAGCGGAAAGAACGTTGGCGAGGTTCCATGCAAGAGCTACTGGATAAAGACCGACCCGCCATCACGCGTGGAATACAACTAGGATGGCGGCGCCGAGCAGGATGTGCATGAGGAAACTCCTGCCCGACGCCCGCCGCACATGCCGGGTGATTGCCCTGTTATCGCCCGGCATTCAAGCCGCTATCTGTCATAGCCTAGTACAGATAGGGCTCCTGCCAGAGGTTCAATTTGGTGCCGATACCCATCTCGACAGCCTTCTCGTAGCAAGTCTTGCCCCAGGCAACGTCCTCGACGGGCATTCCGCCGATGGAGTAGAGGATAATCTGGTCATCGCTCTTGCGTCCGGGAGCCTTGCCGGAAACGATTGCGCCGATGTTCTCGATGCGATCGCGGGTGAGCTCGCCGTCATGTATCATGTCGGTCCACTTGCTGCCCATCAGGAACCAGGTATCGAACGTTGGGTACGGATACTCCTCGGCCCACGAATCATAGAGCTTCATGTTGTCGACCACGAGCTTGGTATCGGGATCCTGGATGAGTTCCTTTGCGGTGTTCATAGCACCAACGCCGGTGATGAGAGCACCCGGCTTCACAACATCGGGGTCGAAGTACGGGAAGTTCTCCTGGCCACCGGTTGGGGTCGAGGTACCGAATGCCATGATGTCGGATCCCTCGACACACTCGTTAACGGTGTCGCAGACGATGTAGTTCTTAACGTTGGGGCAATGCTCCTTGGCGTAGTCGATGAATGCGTCAATTCCGCGCTGGCTGCGGCCCTTGATCTTGATGGTCTCGATGCTGGGGCGCAGCTTGCAGTAGCACTCTGCTCCAATGCGGTTGATGAATCCAGGTCCAACAACTCCAAGCTGGGTGGCGTCCTCTCTAGCGAGGTGCTTGACGCCAACGCCCGGGATACCAGCGGTACGATAAGCGCTCACGAGGTTGCCCGACAGATATGCAATCGGTGCTCCGGTGTCCTTATCGTTAAGGGTGATCATGAGGATCGACCTCGGGAGTCCAAGCTCCCTGTTGTCAACGTTAGATCCGTACCACTTAACGCCTGCCATCTGGAACGATCCACCGAGATAAGCCGGCATGCACATGAAGCGGCGGTCTGGACCGTCCTTCGGCATTCCCGGGAACTCCGGATTCTCCGGGAACTGAATCATGCACCCGTGAGAGTTGCCGTTCTTGCCGCCCATGCGGTAGTCGCCCTCATCGAGAAGCTTCACTACTTCTTCCATGGTCTCGGTGCAGGCCACCACGTCGGTGACACCTGCCTTGATCATGTCAGGCTCGCTCAGATAGAGAAAATCGATTTCTGGATATGCCATTTTTCTCCCTGCCTTCCGATCTTTGCTTCTACTTTGCCGTTACTGCCACTTGTATTTACCTCAAACGACCTTTAAGCCTTTGCCCTGAAGCGGTCGTATTTGAGTCCCGAAATATCGATGGTGTGAGATTCGCCATCGAGGATGAGCTCGCTTACCGCGAGTCCCGTTGCCGGTGAGATTCCAAATCCGTGTCCGCAGAACCCTGCTGCGATGGTGAGGCCCGGAACCTCGCTGATGTTGTCGATGATGGGCACCTTGTCCTTGCACACGTCGTACCAGCCCGACCAGGTCCTGATGATCTTCACGTCCTTAAGAACCGGGAAGTACTTGATAATTCCACGGCTAAGGCACGGTGCGGTAACCGAGTTGGTGATGAAGCGGTCTTTCTCGGAAACATATGGCTCCATTCCGCACATGCCGCCCATCACGAACGATCCGTGCTTGGTCTGGCCGCCATAGAAGTCGCTCTCTGCGGTACCGAGCATTACCGGGAACATGTCGGGCTCCATCTCGGTAACCATGCACTCCGAGAACTCGCGGATGATGGGGAGCTCGATGCCAACGGTGTCGGCGATTGCCCTGGACTCCCAGCCTGCGCAGAGGAGGATGTTGTCGCCCTCATATACGCCATCGTCGGTGTCCACGAAGCGGGCCCTACCCCTGTACTTGCGAATTCCGTTGACCTTCACGCCGGAGATGAACGTAACACCTGCCTGAAGTGCCTTGCGGTAGAAACCGAGCGTGGTGTGAAGCGGGTTTGCATGTCCATCGGTTGGACACCAGCTAGCTCCGATAACCTCATCGGACATGTACGGGCAAATCTCGCGTGCCTCGTCACCCGTGATCATCTTCACGTCCAGTCCGGCATCCGTGGATTTCTTGGTAATGCCAGTAAGGGTCTTGATATGAGCCTCGGTCTTGCCCAGGCGGAGATTTCCGCGCTGCACGTACTCGACGTCAACGTCAAGCTCGTCGCTAAGGGTTGGCCAGATATTGGAAACCGCATACATTGCAAGCGGGAGCTCGCGCACGTCACGTGCCGACTGCCTAACGCCTCCAGCGTTCCTGCAAGATCCGCCGTTGCCGATTTCCTTCTTCTCCAGAACGATGATGTCGTTCATGCCCTTCTTGGCCAGGTTATAGGCGGTGGCGCAAGCAACTACTCCGCCGCCGATGATGATCAGGCTTGCCTTTTTCTTCTCTGCTGCCACAGTTACCATTGCACCTACGCCTCCTCATGAACATCAAGAACGTCGTTTGCGAAAACTTCCATGACAACAGGCCTTACAGGCGACCTGCCGGTAATCTGTCCGATGTCCGGAATCTTCAGTCCCAGCTCGCGTGAGATAATCGACTGCACGTTCTTCTGGCAGGTCTGCCCTTGGCAAAGTCCCATGCCGCAGCGCAGCCAGCGCTTGACCTCGTTTGTGGTGCTCATGCCGTCATACACGGCCTTGCGAATCTCGCCCTTGGTAATCTCCTCGCAGCGGCACACGATCATGTCGTCGTCAGGCATTGGCTTAAAGGGCTCGGTTGCTGCTGTTCTTACGATCTTCGTCATTGCAATTGCCTCCTTAAGCCCTGTAGAACCTTGCTGTGCCCGCATACTCCACAGGTACCTTCATGGTTAGGATGTTGGTCATGTCCATGACCTTGCTCGACTTAACCGAGACAATCTCGGCATCGCATACCGGCTTGCCGGAGCGGTCGAGCGCCTTGCCCTTGTCGCCAGCCTGGGGCAGCGGCAAGAACTCGTAAGGCAGAGCAACTGTTGCAAAACCGTCTTCGTAGTCCTCATTCACGAGGAAGATTGCCTGGCCGGAGCAGCTTGCGATGCACATTCCGCATCCGGTGCAGGTTGCCTCGGGATTGATAACCGGGAGCTTGGAGATGTTGCTTCCAACCTTGATGCACCCGAACTTGCAGGCGTCCTGGCAAGGATCGCATGGGATGTTCTGCGTGCACTCGATCACGGGGTGAACACCCGAGACCTTGGTGGAGCAAGCGGGGAACTCGGCGAGCTCCTCGTCGGTTACATAGCCCTTGGCAAGCAGGCTCTTCGACAGCGGAATTCCCTCGTCGGTTTCCGTCATATCTGTGCGGCCCTTGTTCTGCGGGGCAAACATTCCGGTGCGCAGTTGCTCGAGCGATGCCCTGTACTTCTCAACGCTCTGCTGCCACTCGTCCTCATCGATGTACCCATTCTTATATGAAGCGGTGGAACCTGCGATCTTGCCTTGCAGCATTGCCGAGGAGGCTTCCTCGATTCCCGCAACGTCGCCGCAGCAGAAGATTCCATCCATCGAGGTTTCGTTGTACTCGTTTACCACCGGGACGTTTCCGCCCTTCTTGGGCAGGAACTTCATCTCGCATCCGGCGTTATCGGCCAGCTGACTCATTGGCGAAAGTCCAACGGCGATGCAGATGGTGTCGACGTCGAGGGTCTTCTCGGTTCCGGGAATTGGCTGGAAGTGGTCGTCAACCTCGGCGATAACCGCACCTTCCACCTTGTCCTCGCCAAGTGCCTCCACCACTGTGTGCTTCATATAGAAGGGAACGCCGGTGCGGGCAACCTTGGAAGCGTGAACTCCGTAACCGCCTACCCTAGGAGCAGCATCAATAACGGCTGCAACCTGGCATCCAGCTTGCAGAAGCTGGAACGAAACAACCAGTCCAACGTTTCCGGATCCAACCATCAGGATCTTCTCGCCTGGCTGCACGCCCTGGAGGTTCATGAGAGCCTGAGCAGCGCCTGCTCCGATAACTCCCGGCTTGTCCCAGCCCTTGAACGAAACCATGTTCTCGGCTGCGCCGGTGGCGATCACGATGGTGTCGCCCTTGAAGTGGTCAACCTCACCGTTATGGTTTACGAGGATCTCCTTGTCGTAGTAGATGCCCATTACCGTTGCATCCAGGTAAACCTTAACTCCAAGGTCGCGCGCCTCCTTGAGGAGGTCCTTGCCGATGTTGAATCCACGCTCCTTGGCGTGATGCTCCTTGGAACCGAAGAACTTGTGAATCTGCTTGAAAAGCTGTCCGCCTGGGCGAGCATTCTCGTCGAACACCGCCACGTCCATGCCGTTCTTAGCAGCCTCGATTGCAGCGGAAAGACCAGCAGGGCCAGCTCCGATGACTAGTACCTCATGACGCTTCATTTGTTCTTCGCCTCCCATGCTTCCTTGGTCTCCACACCGTACTGGGTCTGGATGTTCATGCCTTCCTTGAGCTCGGTGATGCATGTGCGCACGTTAGGCTGTCCGTCCACGATCATCACGCAGTCCGTGCACCTTCCGATTGCGCAGAAGATGCCTCTGGGCTTGTGCTGTTTGGCGGTGTACCTGTGTGTCATAACCCCAGCTGCGTGCAGGGCTGCAGCTATGGATTCGCCCTCGTAGCCAACCATGTCCTGGCCGTCCAGAGTAAAATGCACCTTCTGCCCCTTCTCGTATGTTCCGAGAATGGGATGCTGTGCAATCCTCATGACTTTCCTCCTTCTCGTTAGGGCTTTCCTTACGACGCCACACATATTCCCTTTCTTTTGTTTCACATCTATTTCATGATTGTGAATACGATGGAAACTGGGCACAAAGGGGCGATTTGACTAACGCGAATGGTTTGAAATTCAATTTTTTTGAATTGGGGTATCAATTTAGCTGATAAATAGTCGAAATTTTAAGGATTTTCAGCTATATTTCGGCTTTATTATCAGAATGTTTTGAGTTTGTAACGTGGAATTCGAACAAACCATGAAAGGACCAATTGGGCTGTTTTTTCATATTTATGAAATTTATTTAAGGTTAAAGGAGTCCTCATGAAGCCGCCTCAAAACCATGCGGCAAGTGTCGTACTTGGAAATCCAGCGTTAACCCCCTACGAGCTCTACCATGACCCCTGCAATGGTTAATGCCATTTCATCATGCTGTAGGCGAAGCAGGACACTGCGGTTTCATCAAAGACGATGCCACCGCAGTCTGAAAAACCATGGGTCACGCGGTTTCTCGCAATAAGGCATTCAACCGCTGGTTTCGAGGGGAAAATCAAGCTTGACTCAACACCCGCAATGCGCCAATTACAGGTATCCGCCGACGGCTAAACACTCCATCGTAGGCTAGCGTACTGTTACTCTATAAAAACGTCTGAATCCACCAATACATATCGATGATCACCGTCTATAGCTTGCCGGGCATGCCGGCACGAGCGAGTCGTGCCATCTAGTCCGCATAGCTTTGCATGGTAAAGGTGTGCCCATGGGATGCTCGAAGCGATGCTCGGTGTAGAAAGCATCGGACGCATATGAGCTTGGGGATTCATCGGGTTAATACGGTTCTTTGGGCTTATGTGGCTTATATGTGAGAAAGGGGTAACTCAGAACATGGCAAAAAGGCTTGGCTGGACATTCGTGATCGGTGGTGCGCTCGGTGTCCTTTCACAGATCATCTTCGATCTGTGGTCTGCATTCTGCACCGACCCCAACTTCGTGCTTTCGAAGACCCTTGGGTCTGACGACCTCGTGACAATGGGCATCGTGGGAGCGATCCTCGGCGGTCTTGGAATTTACCGTCACCTCGACAAGCGCTCGACCTTCGGTGCTGGACTTCCCTTCTCGGGATTTGCGTTTGGAATCGGAATGAACATGATCGGGGCATGGACCAAGGACAAGCCCGAGAGTTTCTGGAAATGCACCTGGAAAGGCCTCTGGATGGTCATCTGGTTCAACGTTTTGGTGTTCGCGCTCTGCTTCTTCATCTCCGGAATCTACTATTACGGATTTGGAATTCACGATAGCAAGCAGTTCTTCCTAATCCAGCCCCTTGCAGATCCCATCAGTGGTCCCCTTCTCTATCTCACTGGATTCATCGCTGGTGGAATTATCACCTGCATTTGGGAATTCATCCTGATTGTAACCAAGGCAAAGATGGTAAGGGTGCTGGCAACCGCATGGTGCATAGGATGCCTGCTTGCGCCCACCGGAATCATCTCCTGGCTTGGCAGCTGGGGTGGATGGGGTGCCCAAGTCATGATCATGAACGGTGGACTTATCTGCTACAACATATCGTTCATGTTCTTCAATGGCATCGCTGGGGCCGGATTTGAATTTGCATCCCTGGTTCTCACAGTATGCTGCCTGTTCCTCACCGGTTGGCTGTGCTTCATCATCCACATCCTCAAGTACGGTCACAAACCGCAGAACTACAAGGAGCTCGAGGCCGAGAAGGCCAATGCTGAGGTAGCCGCAACCGCACCGAGCGTGGAATAGCCTCTCCATTACATATTTGCCTTCAGATAAGGACGTCTCTTTTTGAGGCGTCCTTCTTCTATATATTGAGACGTGTATATGGCGCGCAGGATATGCCGCAGGATACATATTGAATGCACGTATTGGATGTTCTATTGGGAGCCGATAGTCATATGTGGGGCGAGAAACGCATATTTTCTGGAAATATCCAACACTTGGACACCAAAATACAAGAAGAATTCCTTATATATGGAATTTACATGCCTTTCTGAATGCTCAACTTATCTATATGTTGCAGTCGTGCACTAAAGACAACCGTTTTACTCACCCACTATTCGCATGGGAATATAATCTTGGATATTGCATAGCGCTCGATATGCCTGTTATCGGCACGAAATTTCGACAAGGAGAGATATGCGCTGCGGTATCTGCGGAGCAAGAGTTAGAAGAGGCAAGAAGACATGTCCCAAATGCGGGGCACCACTGCCCGATGCGCATGATGCCGATAGCTCTCTAAAACCCGTTGATAACCAAAACGCTACCTCCGAACTTAAGGCGGAGAGCGATCTCACCAAAACAATTACCTCCGCCACCGCTAAGGGTTCCACCGAAATCATGGATCCCGCTGCAATCATGAGCGCTAACGCGGCAGCGAGCTCCTCGGCAGTCACAGCGCAAAGTTCGGTAACTAACTCCACGCTCGTGATGGATCCCTCCATAATCTCGGATTCCATCACATTGTCCACCTCGCACGCTGGTTACGATGAGCGCAGCGATGATGCCAACGAGACGAAAGTCGTTGATAGCAACAACGCTGAACCCAACGAAACCCGTGTTATACCCCTAGACGCAACGCCTCTCGATGCCTCCGAGGCCCTGGTAAGTCCGTCAGAAGAAGCTGCGTGGTACTCGGAAGGATCCCACACCAGAGATGCCGCAGAGCACCCGGAAGGATTCCACGTCGGAGATGCCGCAGAGCACCCGGAAGATCCGAGAGAAAGTCGCACTGAAGATGCTGCAGGGAACCTGGAAGAATCCCGCGCAGGAGAAGCCGCAGGGCACCCGGAAAACCCTAGCCCAGAAGGATCAGCAGATCATCAATCCGAGCATG
>CADBOM010000191.1 GCA_902796325.1 uncultured Coriobacteriaceae bacterium | reverse complement strand
GCCGTTGTAGTACGTTTAAACGGCGATATGCGGGGAGTTTGCACTGGGAAACTCCAAGGCATTAAATGGTGAGAATCCGCATTGCCCGGGGCGTAGAAGGGCTCAACGGCTGTAAATTGGCAGCCGGAAATCCGAATGGCGGGTTTGGAATACAAGGCTATCTGGCGAGCTATGTGCCAGAACTGATATGAGTGGTGTTTGAAATGAGGACGGTTAACGAGATGCACGGCGCCGTGGTGATGAAGCAGGGCAAGAAGAACGCCCACAAGAGGGGAAAGCTCAGGTACGCGGTCTTTCACCCAACAGAGCCCAGGCTCATGGGCTTCATCGTTCACAGGCACGACACCCTTGGGATGGTCAAGCACGACGACAGGTTCTTGGCCTATGACTCTTTCACTGTAAGCGATGGGCGAGTTTGGCCAATTGACGAGAAGACCGCTTGGGACGAGGATGCCTGCGAACGTTTGGGCATCGAATATGAGAAATGCCTGGTGTTGAAGGGCATGCCTGTGCAAACCGAGAGCGGCGAGTCGCTAGGGAAGATTTCGGATATTGAGTACGACGAATCGAACGGCAACATTCTCAAGCTAATTTTGACCGAGGGCAGGTTCTCCAGCATGCTGATTGGCAACAGCGAGCAGGCCCCGGAGGAGTTCATGGGATTCCGCGACGGCAAGGTGATCTTCAAAGACGATGCCGTTGAGGTGGATCCAGCCGGTGGTGCCGCCGCAGCTGCTGGCGAGGCTGTTGGGAAGATTGCCATGAGGGTTAAAACCCAGGGCCCCAAGGTTGCCAAGGCAACCGACGACGCAATTCAGAATGGTGCTTATAAAACTGGCGAGCTAATTGGCCAGGTTAGGGACAAGGCCAAGGAGAAAGCTCCGGAAGCCCGCAAGGCTGCCTTTGCTGCCGACGACGCTGTTCAGAGGGGTGCCTACAAGTTTGGGGAGATGCTGGGCAAGACCAAGGGCATGTTTTCGGACTTCAAGGAAGAGTACGACAAGGAAGCTCACGGAGACGACTAGCATGGCTGCGCCGCGTCGTCGTTTGAACTGCGCGGTCCGCGCTTGCCTGGCTGTGCTGTGCTCTCACTCGCGCCCACGCCCGTGCCCTACCTGAAGAAAACTATCAGCAGCACCACAACTATTACAAGCGCGATCACGGCAAACGACACGATGGAGCAGCCAACCCTGTGCTCGAGAGACATGTCGATCAACCTATCCGACCAAGACTGCCTCTTCTTGTAGTAGGCTTCTCCCTTTGGGAGCTTGGGCAGTGGGGTCATCTTGGTGTAGAACCACTCGCCGTCGGTTTCCAATACCTTGTCGAACTCCTTTTGCGAGAGCTTGGCGGATGGATGGTCTCCGCCCTTCACGCGCTTGATAGTGGTTCTCTCGAACTTCTCTATAGCGTGCCTGGCCTCTTCGACCTTGGGGTTGTAGCACATGAACGTGGCTTCGCCGGTGTACCTCGACTTCTGCATGTTGAAGGTAACGAGGGTCACGATTGCGGTGATTTCCCAGCCTTCCTGTGCTAGCGCGTACAGCTTGTCGGACTCCTCTTGCGTAAGTCCGCTCAGGAATCTGTCGCTGCGGGACGATAGCGTCGCGATCTTGCCGCAACCCTTCTCGTGATTTTCGCTTCTGTGCTTGTTGCCCTTTGAGCTATTGCGGCCGTTGGAGCCTTTTGAGCTGGCCGATTTCTTGGATTTGCCACTGGATTTGCCGGAGCCTTCGTCGTCCTCATCGGCGGTGTTGCCTGCGTCAATTCCGTCGAGGACACTGCTATCGACGAAGTTGAGCAGGAGCTTAGACCCGATCGAGCAGTCCGCACCCGCAAGCGCACCCTTGCCCTCTTCGGTGTATGGGACGAAGTTGACCCTGAACCCCCGGTAGCACGTCTCCACCGGAATTCTCGGGGCGTCTTTATCGGACTCTTCTTGCTCGGGCTGTTCTTCTTCTATATCTAGCGGATCGTCGATGTTCAACTTGTGCCCCCGCTTTCGTGTTCCGTGATGGGCGTTGCGTTTGCGCGATGTTGCGTTCGCCTAATTTGAGGCAAACTACGCGAATATTGCATACGCATTAGAGTTTTGTCTAGAAAATTGCATGCCCGCAAAAGATGTAGCATGCTTAGATGATTCTACATGCGCGAAAGATATTAGTGCGTGTGTGATTTGAGTTCGGAACGATAACGAGATGTCGGGCAGGATAACGAGACGTCGGGCAATAAGGATGGTTCGAATGACTAAGGCCAAGGTTAACCCCGGTGCATGCGGGTTCATATCTGAAATCGAGGCAACCGAAATCGACGAGGACACCATCAAGGTGACCGTGGATACCGGGTGCGAATACGTGAAGAGCATGATCGATGAGTTCGATGGCGAATTCGACGTGTTTGACGTTTGCATGAAACGCCCCGGTACAGGACCACTTTACGAGTATGCCGCCGAGCATTTTCCAGGCCATTCGTCCTGCATCATGATTGCGGCGATCATGAAGGTCGTGGAAGCGGAAGGGCACATGTCGCTTCCGAAGAACTGCTCCGTGGAGTTCGAGGACTAGTGTTCGAATTGTAGCGAGGGGAGTTCGAACGAGGGCTGCCGTGAGGGAGCTCGCCTACAGCCCTAGGAATTCCCTCCACTTAGGAAGCTCTTCCTGCGCCTGCTCGTAGCCTGCCTTGTAGTTCTCCTCCAAAACGGCTTCTTCTGTGGTTGCGCTAGTTGCCGTTATGTTCTTGGAGTAGAAGATGTACGCTTTGCCCTGGGCTTCCAGCTCTTCCATGTGCTCGCACATGGCGTTGTACCTTTGAGCTCTGGTATTGAGGGCCTTGCGCAAATATGGCCTACGTGGGAATAGCAGCGCCATGGGGTTGTCGCCCTCTTTTTTGCGGTACTCCTTCGGACGTGTGCGCACGATGAAGAACTTCTCGAACCCGTCACGCTCTGCCTTGGGGAGCAACAGTCCGGCGCCTTCGCCAAGACCTCCGTCGTAGCATGCGAATCCCTCGATTTGCGGCGGTGGCATGAATATGGGGAGCGACGAAGATGCCCTCACCCTGCTCATGAGTGCATCGAGTGAACCCATCTGCTTCTTTGTCCAGTAAACGGTTTCGCCAGTGTCGCGGCGGAAGCTCGAAATCGTGATCTTTGCCGGATTCTCAGCAAATGAGACGAAGTCGAATGGCAGGTTTCCGCCGGGTTTTCCGGATTCCTCATATATATAGTGCGCGCTGAAGAAGCCCTTGTGCTCGAGGAAGGTGTCCCAACCGCCGAAGTCCTTGTCCTTCACGAATCCAACGAACGATTCCTTGGTGCGCCAGCGATCGCGCGATATGTAATTGCACGAGTGGCTAGAGCCTGCGGACACTCCGTAGACGTTATCGAAGTAGATTTGGTTTTCGAGAAGGACGTTCACGACGGCTGCCGTGTAGGAGTCCCTCATACCGCCGCCCTCGAAGATGAGCGCGGTGTCAAATACGTTGCTCTCCATGTGGAAAACTATAGCATACGAAAGCGTACGCCCCGAACTATGCAAGCTTTTATTCTTGGCTGCTTCAAATCTCATAAACGCTGCGATTAAAGGGAAAGTGCACTGTAGCTAAGTTCACCAATATTTCCATCGGCAGTTGTTTGTATGTCCCATTAGCATGATGCAGCAGCGGGTATGTTATACTCATTCCAGTAAACCCGCCGGCCTCTGCGTATACGCAAGCTCACTGGTGGGTCTTTTCATTATAAGGACGGAAATCATTGATTTTAGAAAAATGGGTTTTAATGCCGGGTGGGAGAGTTGCCCCTTCTGGGAGCCATGGGTTAGTGCAAGTTGATGATAGTTTTTGTCCGCCCCATGCTCGATAATATGGGCTAGTTTTAAGGCAGGTTAGAAGAGCGAGACCGAAAGGCTGTATGACAAAAAGTGTCGCAGGGCATATCTGATAAATACTTGGTTTCCGGCACCGACGAAGACGTCGTGCTCAACTACTCCACGTTGGCGGAGCGTGCAAAGGACAAGCGCTTTGGCCTCATGGAGCAGCAGTACGTGATTCTCGACACCGAGACAACGGGATTGAAGGTCGAGGAAGAGGAGCTGCTCGAGATTGCCGCGGCCATCATGGATGGCCCCGAGGTCATAGACACTTTCCAAACCTTCGTCAATCCAGGTAAGCCCATTCCGGAGTTCATCACGGAACTCACGTCGATTACCGAGGAAGATGTCAAGGGTGCGCCATATCCCGAGGAAGCTGTGGCACAGCTGGAAGAATTCGTGGGGCAGCGCAACATCGTGGCTCACAACGCGAGGTTCGACTACGGCTTCATCAGGAGGTACTCGTCAGACGAATCTCCGCTCTCGAGCAGGGAATGTTGGATAGACAGCTTGGGTCTGTCGCGCATTGCAATGCCAAGGCTGGTCGCGCACGATCAAACCACCATGTGCGATGCATTCGGGATAGAGCGCGGCGGGCATAGGGCTATAGGCGATGTCCTTGCGCTCTGCAGGCTCTGGAGAATCATGCTTGTGGCGCTCGACGACATGCCCAAGGACCTCCTCACCTTCATGGGCGAGATTGCTCCTGGTGCCAAGTGGCCTATGCGCCCGATAATCAACAAGATTGCTGCTGGCGATGGCGCTGCTGGATCTGGAGATGGCGGTAGCCGCAGGTTCTCCATGCACACGTTCAGGGATAAGCGCATCCAGAAAGACGCGGAGGCTGGCAAATATTTCATCGATCCGTCCAACAACGGGGCAGATCTTAAACCAATAGATCGCGAGGAGATAACCTGGGCTTTTTCCAAGGATGGCGTGGTAGGTCACATGTACCCCAAGTTCGAGCCCCGCGAGGGTCAGGTGGAATTCGCGCTGAATGTTGCCGAGGCCTTCCACACCTCAACCCATAGGGTCATAGAGGCAGGAACCGGAGTTGGGAAATCCATCTCGTATCTGCTGCCTGCGGTGATGTTCGCAAAGCGAAACCATGTTCGCGTTGGTGTTGCAACCAAAACAAACACACTGCTAGACCAGCTGGTGTTTAAGGAGCTTCCACTGCTGAGGAAGGCCCTTAACGAGACGCTGGATCTGGATTTCTCGTATATATCGCTCAAGGGCTACGACCATTATCCGTGTCTTCGCAAGGTCATGCGCTATGCGCGCGACATGGACGAGAGCACGTCGGAGTACGACATAGTCACGGTGTGCACGGTGCTGTCATCCGTTGCGCAGGCTGTGTGGGGAGACCTCGATTCGCTTTCGATTAGCCTGAGCAAATATGCAAGGCCAAACATCGTTTGCTCGGCCGATGAATGCATGCACGGTAAGTGCTCGTATTTTCCCAAGCGCTGCCTTTTGCATGGCGCTCGCAAGAAGGCCAACGATTCCGAGATAATCGTGACCAATCACGCTCTCATGTTCCGCGACTTTGCCATGGACAAGGCCATCTTGCCTCCGGTTAGGTACTGGGTTGTGGACGAGGCTCATGGGATTGAGGAGGAAGCCCGAGGGCAGTTCTCGTTTACCGTGGATGCTTCCGATCTAAACGGGTTGCTCAAGACTCTCGGCAGCGCGTCGGGTCCCATAAAGCAGATGCAGCAGGAGGCTCTTCTGCTAGAAGGCGGTTCTGCCATGATGGGCTCGACAACCGCTGTCTTGCAAGATATTCCGTCGGTTCAGAGTCTTACGGACTCGTTCTTCGGGTTCGTGAAGGGCCTGGGTAATCTGGTGTCGAAGTCCTCGTATGCAACGCAGGAGATATGGATCAATCAGGAGAGGCGCGAGACCGAGGAGTGGCAAACGGTTGAAACCGCAGGTAGCTCGTTGCTCAGCAGTCTCGACAAGCTGATCAGAGACTGCCGGGGCGTGGTGTCTATGGCGGAGGAGTTCGAGGAGCTGGCGGAGTACGCAACTGAGGTTAGCAACACCATGGCAATGTTGGGTGGTGCGCTGGAGTCTCTCTCGCTTATCCTCGATGGCACGAATCACGACTATTATTACTACGCCAAGGTGCATTCGGACGCCAACAAGAGCGCGGAGTCTCTATCGGCGGCGCTGGTAGATCTTGGCGGTGAGCTTTCCGAGAGGTTTTTCCCAGAGGCCAACAGCGTGATCCTAACTTCGGCAACCATTGCGGTGGGGGAGTCGTTCGACTACTTCTCGCACAGGGTCGGACGGGACAGGCTGGAGTCAACCTTGTGGGAGTCGTGCAAACTGCAACCCAGTGAGGGCTTCTACGACAACATGCACACCATCGTGGTGAAGGACCTTCCGGAGCCTCGCAGCCCGGGGTACTTCGAAGAGCTCGAAGCCCTCATCCTCAACGTTCATATGGGGCTTGGCGGCGGAGTTCTCACGCTGTTCACCAACAGGCGCGAGATGCTGCAGGTCTACGAGGATATAAATCCCACGCTCAAGCAAGCTGGAATCGAGCTTTTATGCCAGTCGGCCGGCAAGTCCAAGCGCGTGCTGCGCGACGAGTTCATGAACAAGGAAGACTCGTGTCTCTTTGCCATGAAGTCGTTCTGGGAAGGTTTCGATGCACCTGGTCGCACTCTTAGGTGCGTGCTCTTGCCAAAGCTTCCGTTCTCGCGTCCCGACGACCCTCTTTATCAGGAGAGAAGTTCGCGCCAAAACGATGCGTGGAAATCATATGTGCTGCCACAGGCTATAATCGATACCAAGCAGGCTGCCGGCAGGCTCATAAGGTCCAAGGAAGACTCTGGATTCCTGATTCTGGGAGACCGCAGGTTGCAAACCAAGTGGTACGGCAAGATGTTTCTGAAGGCATTCCCAAAGGAATCGCAACGGGTGGTAACGATTGCCGATATCGAGTCGGTGCTGGAGCAGTCGAACCTGTGATTAGCAACGGGCGATTGCCACGTGGAGGCTGGCTTGGCGGCATGCTGGCATTGGCGCCGGCCGACCTGCCGACACGCGGTTGCATGGGCAGCGCACGGTTTGCTTGGGTGGCGTACGGCTGACCTGGCAGTGCGCGGCTGGCCTCTTGTGCGGGTGCTGAAAATAGTTGAGTACTGGTTAACGTCTTTGACAAAGGATTAAGGAGATTGACCATGAACATCTTGGTTTTGGGAAGCGGCGGAAGAGAACATGCACTGGTGAAATCCATCGTGGCATCGCCGCTTTGCGAAAAGGCTTACGTTGCGCCAGGCAATGGTGGAACCGCTCAGATTGCAGAGAACGTGGCGCTCGATCAGATGGATGCAGAGGCAGTTAAGGCTTTCTGTGCCGAGAACAACGTCGAGCTCGTGGTCATCGGCCCGGAGGCTCCGCTTGTTGCAGGCGTTGCAGACGTGCTGCGCGATGCTGGAATTCTGGTGTTTGGTCCGGGATCCAAGGGCGCTCAGCTCGAGGGTTCCAAGAGCTTCTCCAAAGACCTCATGATCGAGGCTGGAATTCCAACCGCTGCATATGGAACCTTCAGCTACAAGGAAGAAGCCCTTTCATATCTCGACAAGGTGGGCGCACCAATCGTGGTTAAGGCCGACGGCCTGGCTGCAGGCAAGGGCGTTGTGGTTGCAATGTCGCTCGACGAGGCAAGGGAAGCCGTGGAGGAGTGCTTCGACGGAAAGTTCGGAGACGCTGGATCCACAGTGGTTATCGAGGAGTTTCTCAAGGGACCGGAGTGCTCGCTTCTGGCCTTCACCGATGGAGTTACCGTGAAGGAGATGGCAACCGCGCAAGACCACAAGCGCGCTCTCGAGGGAGACAAGGGCCCCAACACCGGAGGAATGGGAGTTTACTCGCCAGTGCCCATCGTTACCGACGAAGAGCACGAGACCATGGTTGGCATTCTCAAGCAGACAGTGGCGGCTCTGCGCGAACGCGGAATCGATTACCGCGGCGTGCTTTATGGCGGATTCATGCTCACCAAGAACGGCCCGAAGGTTCTGGAGTTCAACGCCAGGTTT
>CADBOM010000190.1 GCA_902796325.1 uncultured Coriobacteriaceae bacterium | reverse complement strand
GACTGGAAGGACATCAGCCCCACCATCTTCGGCGCGGTGTTCGAGAGTACGCTGAACCCCGAGACGCGCCGTGCGGGCGGCATGCACTACACGTCCATCGAGAACATCCACAAGCTGACCGGGCCGCTTTTCTACGACGCGCTCAAGGATGAGCTTACTGCCATCGAGGGCGCCGCCACCGAGAAGGAGCGCAAGTTCAAGCTGCAGGCGTTCCGCAAGAAGATCTCCAGCCTCAAGTTCCTCGACCCCGCTTGCGGCTCCGGCAACTTCCTGACCGAGACGTACCTGTCGCTCCGTAAGTTGGAGAACCGCGTGCTCGAGGACCTCTACGGCGGGCAGATGGTCATGGGTGAGTTCGATCCCATCCAGGTGACCGTGGACCAGTTCTACGGCATCGAGATCAACGACTTCGCAGTGGAAGTCGCCAAGACAGCACTCTGGATTGCCGAGCTGCAGATGCTCGACGAGACGCGGCAGATTCTCTCCATGTGGATCGACCCGCTGCCGCTCAAGACGAACGACAACATCCATGAGGGCAACGCGCTTCGGCTCGACTGGAACGACGTTGTGCCGGCGGGCGAATGCAGCTACATCATCGGAAATCCGCCGTTCATAGGACATCAATTCAGGACGAAGTCGCAGCAAGCCGATATGGAAGAGGTTTTCCATGGATGGCAGGGACATGGGAAGCTTGACTATGTAACTGCTTGGTACGCGAAGGCGGCGACATACGGACGGAACTTCAAAGTGCCATTTGCATTCGTGTCGACCAATTCGATATGCCAGGGCGAAGTGGTCAGGATTCTTTGGGAGCCGCTCTTTGAAATGGGGTACACGATAGCGTTTGCATATCCAACGTTTGTCTGGAATTCCGAGGCGAACGATCAGGCGCACGTGCATGTCGTAATCGTCGGATGCACAAACGGAGAAACGAAGCAAAAGCGACGCATCTTCTATTCCGATGAGACCCGCGAGGCCACCAACATAAACGGATATCTCGCAGACGCGCCAAACATCTTTATCGAGAGCAGGGGTAATCCTGTGAACCCCGGTGCACCAAAAATGACTAAGGGGAGCCAGCCGACTGACGGAGGCAACCTAATACTGAGTGCAGACGAGAGGGACAATCTGATTGGCAAGTACCCCGAGCTAAATGAAGTGATTCGCCAGTATATGGGCGGCAAAGAGTTCATCAACGGGCTGATCCGATATTGCCTTTGGTTTGACGGCGTTGACATCAATCGCTTTAACAGCATTCCGGAAATACAGGAACGACTTGATGCCATAGAAGCAGCACGGGCATCTAGTCCAACCGCATCGGTACAGATAGATGCTGCCACACCGTGGCTGTTCACCCAAAACAGGCAGCCAACAAGCGCATACTTGGCCGTGCCGGAAGTCTCATCGGCACGACGCGAGTACATTCCAATCGGATATGTCGATCAGAGTGTAATCGCATCAAATCAGCTGCGCTTCATCCCCACTGACAGCATGTTTATATTTGGGTTGCTTTCATCAAGGATGCATAACGCGTGGATGCGGGTGGTTTGCGGGCGCCTAAAGAGCGACTATCGGTATGCCCCTGCAGTCTGGAACAGCCTTGTATGGCCTGACGCAACCGATGAGCAGAGGGACACGATAATCAGCCGGGCCAACGATATTCTTGCCGCCAGAGACAAGCATACTGACGCTTCACTTGCAGATCTATACGACCCAGACAAGATGCCAAATGATCTTCGAAACGCTCATGATGCCCTTGACGTTGCAGTCGAAGCTGCCTATGGCGTCGACTTCGGTGGCGACGAAGAAAAGATCGTCGCACACCTGTTCAAGCTCTATGCCGAAAAGACCGAATCGGAGGCGAGGTAAGTTATGAACCCTTCCGCATCGTATCTCCTCGACAGCCTCAGCGCACCATCGCTTCGCTACATCATCCCCGTCTACCAGCGAAAATACGCATGGGACGAGGAGCAGTGCCTGCAACTGTGGGAGGACGTGCTCGCGGTAGGTAAGTCCGATGGCGGCAGTCACTTCACCGGCTCGGTCGTGTGGGT